>JBQCZX010000127.1:0-10640 GCA_052089485.1 Marinobacter sp.
TCAAGCAGTTGCCGCAAGTGGTCAATTTTGAGTTGCCCAATGTGCCGGAAGACTATGTGCACCGTATTGGTCGCACCGGTCGTGCTGGCGAGAGTGGCCATGCGCTGTCGCTGGTGAGTGCGGATGAGGGCAAGCAACTGGCCGGGATTGAAAAGCTGATCAAAAAGCAGTTGCCGCGCAAGGAAGTGGAAGGCTTTGAGCCGAAGAATAACTTACCGGCAAAGCCCAAAGCCAAAGCGGATCCGAGCAAGGCCCGTAATCGCAGTGGTGGTAATCCGGGCGGGAATGGTCGGCCTGTTGGCAAGCCCCGCAGCTTCGGCGACAAGCCAGGAGGGCGTAGTGGCGGCCGTAACCAGAATGGTAATGGCCAGCGTGGGCGTTCAGGCCAGAGTCGAAGCCAGAGCGCGTGATCCTGAGCCGGTATATTGTCTGCTTAGAGTAAAAGCAAAAACGGAGCCATGCAGGCTCCGTTTTTCTTTGCCGGTTTCAAACGCCAACCGGCTCTGTTAATGCAGTGACATTCAGTTATCAGAACTTGTAGGTAAAACCGACCATGTAGACCATGGGGTCGATTTCGACTTCGAACTCGTCAGTCTGTGTTAGGTAGTTCCCCGCGTCATCGTAGACTTTGACCTTGGCATCAGTATTGATGTCCGCCCACCAGATCGCAGCGTTCAGACCAAAGTTTTCGCTCAACATGTAGTCAATGCCAGCCTCAAAGGCAACACCGACACTGTCGTCCAGCTCAAGCTCACTGGATCCAGCACCAATGGCACCGTTCAGATCTGCTGTTGTCTTTTCTTCAAAGAAGGTCGTGTAGTTTACGCCCACGCCCACGAAAGGCTGCAGTGCAGACGAGCTGCGCATGGGGAAATACTGCAGTGTCAACGTCGGTGGCAGGTGCCTGGTTTCGCCCAGTTTTAAATCGCCTGGAAGATCACCGCCCCCGTTAATATTGTGTTTGAAAGGTGTCGCGCCGAGCACTCCGATACCGATGTTGCTGGTGAACATGTAAGTGGCACGGAGACCGAGCTGAGTATTAGCGTCGACAGAAACTTTCGCGTCTACCGCGGGGCCCAAAAGCGGTGCTCCACCTACTGTTATTGAATCACTGGAATCATCCGGTGCCACATGCACGGCACCGGCGCGTAGAATAAAATCACCAGCTTCGAATGCCTGGGCAGCGGGAGCTACGGCCATAATGGCGGCTGCCATAATGCTGAGTTTGAAAGAACGGGACATAACCATCTCCTTAACCTGAATCATTGTTGCGCTCAGATTAATGGCTCCAGAGATGGGAAACTTGATATAACGCAATAATTCCGAACTGGTAGCGCGGGTTGAAGCACCAGTTTGATGCAACTCAAAAAATACGCAGGGAACGTATATGTGCTGGTTGTCAGGCGGAGTTTTTTGGGGTGCCGGTTGATAGCGCGCCGGGTACAAACACATCCCGCACGCTGATGGGGTCACCATCTGCGTTCTGTACGTGAACCTCTTGGATAGCCTGCCCTGTAGCCCGATCACGCAAATCCAGCGGGGCGTCGTTTGGTGCGGGGTTCCATTTGTCTCCCCACTGGCGTAAAGCAACAACCACCGGGAACAGGTCCCGGCCTTTCTCAGTAAGACGGTATTCGAAGCGCGAGCCGTGTTCACCCACCTCCACTTTTTTCAGTACGCCGTTATCTACCAGCCGTGCTAACCGATCACACAGGATATTCTTGGCGATACCCAACCCCTGCTGAAAATCTACAAAACGCTGGGTGCCGTACATGGCGTGCAGCACAATCAGTAGCGACCACCAGTCACCCACCTGGTTCAGGGCGCGGGCGACGGAGCAGTTGGAATCATCAAAACGTTTTCTGGCCATGTGCGTAAGTGTACATAATGGGGTTGCATCTTAAAACCATATTAAATAAAGTTGCGCCACTCAATTAAGTTGCTTTAAGAGACCAAATTAGGAGAGATGACCATGAATCTGGGCCCCATGTTTCAACCGTTCGATGTGCACAACCTCACCCTTCGCAACCGTGTGGCCATGGCGCCCATGACCCGTAACTTCTCACCTGCAGGCGTGCCCGGTGACAATGTCGTGGATTATTACCGGCGCCGCGCAGAGGCGGGTGTGGGCCTTATCATTACCGAAGGCACTACGGTGAATCATACTGCTGCCAATGGTTATCCCAATGTGCCTGCGTTTCATGGTATCGAGGCGCTGGAAGGCTGGAAAAACGTGGCGGATGCCGTGCACGAAGCTGGCGGTGCTGTCTTTCCGCAGCTTTGGCACGTAGGTGCGGTACGCAAGAAGGGCATAGAGCCGGATACGTCGGTTCCCGGTTACAGCCCGTCTGGCCTGTTTGCGCCCGGCAAGCCCAATGGCAAGGCAATGAGCAAAGAAGATATCGATGACGTGGTTACCGCCTTTGCCGATGCTGCCCAGGACGCCAAAGCCCTTGGGTTTGATGGTATTGAGATTCACGGAGCCCACGGTTACCTGCTTGACCAGTTCTTGTGGGAGGGCACCAATCAGCGTGAAGACGAATACGGCGGCAGCATGGAAAACCGCCTGCGCTTTGTGGTTGAGATTGTAGAAGCTGTTCGTCACAGGGTTGGCCCCGAGTTCCCTATTATGCTGCGCTTCTCCCAGTGGAAGCAGCAGGATTACAGCGCAAAACTGGTGAATAGCCCGGAAGAACTCGAGCAGTTCCTCAAGCCGCTGGTTGAAGCTGGTGTGGATATCTTTCACGCTTCAACCCGCCGTTTCTGGGAGCCGGAGTTTGAAGGCTCCAATCTTAACCTGGCAGGCTGGACTCAAAAGCTGTCTGGCAAGCCCACCATGTCGGTTGGCAGTGTTGGCCTGACCGAAGATTTTATCAGCGGCACCATGGCCAGCAAACAGGAGTCGGTGGAGCAGTCTGGTATTGATGAGCTGGTTGAGCGTATGAACAACCACGAATTTGAACTGATTGCCGTTGGCCGCGCACTGCTGCAGGACCCGCAATGGCTTACCAAAGTGAAGGAGGGCCGGATCAGCGAGGTTGATGATTTTGCCCGCAAATCTCTTACAAAACTGTACTGAGACCGGGTGAGCATTTCCTCCCTGTAACAGCACAGCCCCCATCACCTTGCGTATGATGGGGGCTGTGTTTTTTGGGTGGTGGTGCGCTTCAATCCCGCAAGCCGCTCACCAGCTTGTCGATGCTGTCCTTGGCATCGCCAAACAGCATTCGGGAGTTGTCCTTGAAGAACAGCGGGTTTTCGACGCCGGAGTAACCGGTGGCCATGCCGCGCTTCAGAATCACCACCTGCCGGGATTTCCACACTTCCAGCACCGGCATGCCGGCAATGGGGCTGCCCGGATCTTCGGCCGCCGCCGGGTTGACGGTGTCGTTGGCGCCAATCACCAGCACCACATCGGTTTCGGGGAAATCGCCGTTGATTTCGTCCATTTCCAGTATGATGTCGTAAGGCACATGGGCTTCTGCCAGCAGCACGTTCATGTGGCCGGGCAAGCGGCCGGCGACCGGGTGGATGCCAAAACGCACAGTCACCCCGCGGTCTCGCAGCAGCTTGGTCATGTCACTGACGCCATTCTGCGCCTGGGCTACAGCCATGCCGTAACCGGGCACAATAATCACCGAATCGGCGTTGCGCAGTTCCTCGCACACTTCGTCAGCACTGGTTTCCAGGGCTACCTGGCCATCATCACCAGCGGCGGCAGAACTGCTGCTGGTCTGGCCAAAGCCACCCAGGATCACGCTGATGAACGAGCGGTTCATAGCCTTGCACATGATGTAACTGAGGATGGCACCGCTGCTGCCCACCAGGGCGCCGGTGACAATCAGCAGATCGTTGCCCAGCATGAAGCCAATGGAGGCGGCGGCCCAGCCCGAGTAGCTGTTGAGCATGGACACCACCACCGGCATGTCGGCGCCGCCAATGGCCATGATCAGGTGAATACCGAGCACAGAGGCAATCACCGTCATCAGTACCAGGGCCAGCAGGCCCAGGGCCAGGCTATCGGTACTCAGGAACCAGCAACCCAGCACCACCGATACCGCAATGGCGGCCAGGTTCATCAGATGCCGGCCGGGCAGGGTCAGCGCCTTGCTGTCGATGCGGCCATCCAGTTTGCCGCAGGCCACCAGCGAGCCGGTAAAGGTGACGGCACCGATAAAGATACCCACAAAGACTTCCACCAGTTTGATGGTGTGTTCGGCCCCCGAGGTGGCAGCCAGCGGCTCTATGTAGCCGGAGAAACCAACCAGAACCGCTGCCATACCAACAAAACTGTGCAGTAGCGCCACCAGTTGCGGCATCTGGGTCATTTCCACACGATTGGCAATGGCGATACCAATGCCCGCCCCTGCCAGCACGGCGATGATGATGGCGACAATACCGCTGTCGCTGACACTGGCCACGGTGGCCAGCAGTGCGATGAAAATACCGACAACCCCGTAAAGGTTGCCCCTGCGTGCAGATTCCTGGTGGCTAAGGCCTCCGAGGCTGAGAATAAATAATATGCTGGCGACCACGTAGGCCACCGTAACGAGTCCGGTACTCATGGTGGTCACCCCTTATTTGCGAAACATTTTGAGCATACGGTGAGTAACCCGAAAGCCACCCCCCACGTTGATGCTGGCGATCAGCACCGCTACAAACGCCAGAATCCCGACCACCACGCTTTGCGCCTGGGCGAGATGCAAAATGGCACCAATCACAATGATGCCGCTAATGGCATTGGTTACGCTCATCAAGGGGGTGTGCAGGGATGCGGTTACATTCCAAACCACCTGCCAGCCAATAAAACAGGCCAGCACGAACACCGTGAAGTGGCGCAGGAAGCTCTCCGGCGCATGGGCACCCACACCGTACAGGGCGGCTACCGTGACAATCAGCAGGGCCGCTTTGCCAATCAGGCTGCGGCGTTCCGATTCCTTGCGCGCCGCCGCTTTCTGTTCTGCGGAAGGCTCTTCTGTGCCCGGCGCCGGTTTGGGGCTGACCGGGGTTTCGGGCTGGGGGGGTGGCCAGGTCACTTCCTGCTGGTGCACCACGGTCAGGCCGCGGATCACGTCGTCTTCCATGTTCACCCGGGGCTGGCCATCCTTCTCCGGGGTCAACTCGGTCATCAGGTGGAACAGGTTGGTGGCGTACAGGTCACTGGCCACCTTGGCCATGCGGCTGGGCAGATCCGTGTAGCCAATCAGCGTGACCTCATGCTGGTGGGCAATCTTGCCGGGCTCGGTGAGCTCGCAGTTGCCGCCGCGCTCGGAGGCCAGATCGACAATCACACTGCCGGGTTTCATGGATTTCACCATCTCGGCGGTGATCAGCTTGGGGGCCGGCTTGCCGGGAATCAGCGCGGTGGTGATGATGATATCCACCTCCTTCGCCTGTTCCGCGAACAGCGCCATTTCCGCCTTGATGAACTCGTCGCTCATCTGTTTGGCATAGCCGCCGGTGCCGCTGCCTTCCTCTTCCTCGAAGTCCAGCTGCAGGAACTCGGCGCCCATGCTCTCGATCTGCTCCTTCACCTCCAGCCGGGTATCGAAGGCCCGCACTATGGCGCCCAGGCTGTTGGCCGCACCCACGGCGGCCAGGCCAGCAACACCGGCACCAATCACCATCACCTTGGCTGGCGGTACCTTGCCGGCGGCGGTGACCTGGCCGGTAAAAAAGCGGCCGAAATGGTTGGCCGCTTCCACCACGGCACGGTAGCCGGCGATGTTGGCCATGGCGCTGAGCGCGTCCATCTTCTGCGCCCGGCTGATGCGCGGCAGGCTGTCGATGGCGAATGTGGTTATTTTGCGGTCAGCTAACTGTTTTAAAAGCTCCGCGTTCTGGGCCGGCCATATATAGCTGGCAAGAAGCGCTCCCTCCTTCATCAGTTCAGCTTCATGCTTGCCCAGTGTAGGGTTCTGCATAGGGGCACGAACTTTCAGAATGAAATCAGCCTCGCTCCATAACGAGCCGGTGTCTGCAACGATCGTTGCGCCCACGGCTTCGTAGGCTTCGTCGCGATAGTGCGCCGCTTCGCCTGCGCCTGTCTCAACTGTGACGTCGTAGCCGAGATTAATCAGTTTGTGTACTGAAGGCGGTGTGGCTGCAACCCTTCGTTCATCTGTAAATATCTCTTTCGGAATACCAATCTTCACGATGGGAGGTCTCTTTGGTTAGACTAAAGGATGTAGTTAAAACTACCTATATGCCCGCGAAAATTCAATATTTTTGCATCATAGGTTCTGTTGCGTACGGCAAAAAACCGGATTAAGAGCTAAGCTTTGTTGCTTATCACAGACTGGAATTTTTCGATGTTTGAGATGTTTTTCAGCACATACATTAGCAGTACAATCCGCTTTCTGTTCCTGCTGGCACCTTTCTTTGCGGTGTCCATGTTTATTGCCTTGACTCGCGGGTTGCCGGCTGCTGAAAAAGCCTCAATTATTCGCCGGGCCTGCGTCGCCGCTTCCGTTATGGGCGTCATATTATTTTTTGGCGGCCCGCTGCTTTTCAGTGCGATTGGTATTACGCTGAATTCTTTTCGCATAGGTGCTGGCACGCTGCTGTTCCTCACGGCTATCAGCCTGGTCACCAGTGGCACCCGCAACCATGCCACCGGCTTGCCTGACGAAGAGCGTGACGATATAGCAGTCGTACCACTGGCAGTACCGGTTATGATAGGCCCTGCCACCATTGGTGCCATTCTGGTATACGGTGCGGAACTCAAACAGGTACCAGAAGTGGCTGGCGGCCTGTTTGGTTTGCTTTCGGGCCTGTTCATTTTAGCCGTGCTGCTGCGCTTATCCGGCTACCTGGAAAAAGCCCTGGGCAAAACCGGCCTGAATATCCTTTCTAAAATCAGTGGCCTTGTTCTCTCTGCCATGGCAGCAGAAATTGTCCTGACTGGTATTACGGGCTTTATCGCCAATATCTGATGGCCAGCACATGACTTTAAGGAGCCGCGATGTCCACCGACACCACAGAGCACAACCGCAACCGACAGGATTTCTCCGGCATCGATTCGATCTGGTTGTTTGGCTATGGCTCGCTGATTTACAAGGTGGACTTCCCGTTCCTGGAACAGCGCCCCGCGTCTATTCAGGGCTGGGCACGTAGATTCTGGCAGGGGTCACATGATCACCGGGGTACTCCGGAAGCGCCGGGCAGGGTAGCGACCCTGATCGAACAACCGGGGTCCGAATGCAAGGGCATGGCGTTTCGGGTATCACCGAATGTATTCGAGCATTTGGATGTGCGGGAGAAGAACGGGTATCTGCGGTTTTCCACGACCATGACGTTTGAAAATGGCGGCCAAGCGGAAGGGTTGGTTTATATTGCTACTGAGGACAATGAGGCGTTTCTTGGCCACGCCACTGAAGCTGTTATCGCCCGTCAGATTGCCACAGCGGCAGGCCCAAGCGGCCCGAACACTGAATATCTCTTCAGATTGGCAGAGTCATTACGAGCACTGGGCGACGAATGCACCCACACGTTCTCTATCGAAGCGTTCCTGAAAGCGGACTCTCAGGCTGGATACGCAGCCCCCGGCTGCGTCAAGTCTCCGCCATAGCTTCCTTTTTTTCCTGCCTTGTGGCGGGGTTAAACCCCCTGGGCGGCGATTTCCGACGTTGGTTCAGGCCGATCAACACCAACGGCACCACAACCATCATGCTGCCCAACAGGAACCACCAGTCTGGCACCTCGTTAAACCAGATCCAGCCGATACCTACTGCCCATATCAAGCCCGTGTATTCGGCGCTGGTCACCAGGTTTGCATCAACCTGACGGTAGGCCAACAAAACCGTGATGTTGTAGCCCAGAATGAATAATGCTGACGCGGTTGCCGTAAAAAGAATGTCCGGGTGCCAGGAGGCCCCCTGTTGCCATTCCCAAACTGCCAGCAATCCAGATGCGGGAATTACCAGCAAGTAGTTAAGAAACAACTTGTGCACCGTAGTCTGGCCCTCGGGCAGCTTGCGCACCATCAACGCATTGATGGCCAGGGTAATCGCCGAGCCCAGCGCTGCTATAGCCGCCCAGTTGAACTCCACCGGGCGCAGGATAACGATGATGCCGGCAAAGCCGCTGAACACGGCAAATAAGCTCAAAGGCGACAGGGACTCCCGGAAGATAATCACCGAAAACACCATCACCAGAACCGGTGCCGCATAAAATACCGCGTTGGCTGTGGCCAGAGGCAGGTTGCTCAGGGCCACAATCATGCATAGCAGACCCGCCAGATGAACGTGAGCGCGTATGGCGTGCACCTTGACGCCGGCAAACAGGTTTGTGCGATCGATTTTCCGGGCCAGGGGCAACAGAAACACAAGTGTGATCAGGCAACGCAGAAACGCGAACTGGAGAATGGGCGCGCCCGGTTCCATCAATTTGATAAAAACGTCGGATATCAACGCCATGGCGTTGCCGAGCACAAGCAGAAGAATGGCGCTGTTTACGGTTTTGCCTGACATGTTTTCTTACCTGGTATTCGGGGTTGCACAGAACGCACACAAAGAAGGTGGCAGCGTTAGTCTACTTGCGCTTTAATATCCGATAAAATGATGTTTATTGATAAGGTATTAGATAAATAGATAATGAAGCTTCCGCCTCTTAGAGCCCTGCCCGTATTTGAAGCCGTTGCCCGCCTCAACAGTTTTTCTCTGGCCGCCCAGGAATTGTCGGTAAGCCAGAGTGCCGTGAGCCATCAGATCAAACAGCTGGAAACCTACCTGGGTGAAAAACTGTTCTGGCGCAGCGGACGAACCCTTACTCTAACCGACGAAGGCCGGCACTACCTGGATGCGATCAGTACAGCCTTGCTGCAAATTGAGCGGGCTAGTGAACAATTGCTGGGGCACGAGGAATCCCGATTGCGGTTGTCGCTGTTCAGCTCTTTCGCCGTGCGCTGGCTGGTGCCGCGATTGCCGGATTTGCAGAGATTGCACCCGCAAGTAGAGCTGGCGCTGGAAATGACTAGCGAGAACCCGGTGCTGTCCGACCGCGTAGCAGACTGTTTTATCACTATCCATCGGGACTCGCCGGCTTACAGTTACGAGCTGCTGTATGTCGAGCGGCTTTTCCCTGTGTGCAGTCAGGGCTACTGGCAACGTATCAGTCATGAGTTGGAGCGGGAAGGAGGCGCAACAGGGGGTTACGAAAGCGCTATGAGTACAGCCGAAATAACCAGATTCCCCTTGCTGTCTACCCACAGTATTTATGACAAGGCTGCCGGCGATTGGGAGGCCTGGTATCACACGATAGGAGAATCCATCCCCTCTGGCGCCCGCGTACAACATTTCAGCCACATGTTGCTGGCGCTTGAGGCTGCGCGTTTTCACCAGGGCATCGCACTAACCAATGACTACATGCTCAGCACCCGCGAGGATTCGGAAGAGTTTGTGCGGTTGCCTTGCCATTCGCTGGTGACCGGCGACAAATTCTACTTTGCCTGGAAAACCAGCCGCCGGCGGGAGCCTGGCATCCAGATATTACGGCATTGGCTGGTCAGCCAGGCGATTGCGGGAGGACTTCGGGGGAAAACGGTCTGACTCTATGCTTTGTCTTCCCGGGCTTCCCATACTTCGATAGCCGCCGCGAGGTCCTCCAGAGATGCCCCCACGGATTTGAAAACCGTGATCGCCTCGTCACTGGAGCGGCCAGGCTTTGTGCCTGTCAGCAATTCTGCCAGCTCTGCCCGTAAATCGGATTCCTGGAGTGCTCCCTCGTCCATGGCCTGCAGCAAGTCGCCGGCCTCGCCTTTGGCACCGGCGTAGGTATCCACGAATACTTCGCTTCGAGTAAGGCAACGGCCATCGGTTTCCCGCATGCTGGGACGAAACGCGCCGACGAGATCCAGGTGGCTGCCGGGTTGTAGCCATTTCCCCTGAATGAGTGGCTCCGTCGATAACGTTGCACAGCTTATGATATCTGCCTCTGCAACGGCGGTTTCCAAATCTGTCACCGATTCACAATCAAAACGGTCACGAAAACGTTCTGCCAGCGCTGCTGACTTTTCCGGATTACGCCCCCAGATCCGGACCTTATTTATAGGGCGCACGGTGGCATGGGCTTCGATTAGCATAGGCGCCAATTTACCTGTTCCGACTACCAACAGGGATGAAGCACTTTGCCGCGACAGCTCTCGAGCTGCCAGAGCAGACGCGGCTGCCGTGCGCCAGCTGGTAAGCGCGCCGCCGTCGATGCACGCCAGGGGTGTGCCGTGCTGGCCTTCGCACAAAATATAGAGGCCGGAAATGGCTGGTAGCCCGGCGTTGGCATTTTGTGGAAATACGTTGACCATTTTCATACCGATATACCCTGCCTGTTCCCAGGCAGGCATGATCAGCATGGTGGCCTCGCCATCCTTACGGTGCATGGCGTGGTGGTGCCTTGGTGGTGCTTCTACTCCCTGGCGGAATGTATTGGCGAGACGCTCGATCAGTGCCGGCCACGCCAGTGTGCCGGAAACCTCTTGTGCAGAAATAACACGCATAATACTTAGTCCTTTTTCCGGCTGACCAGTCGCTGAACTTCGCCCACTATGCCACGCCTGAACACCATCACACAGACGACAAAGATAGTGCCAAGAATGACCTGCACCCAGGAGCCAAAGGCCGACAATTCATGACTGAGGGCGCCAA
>JBQCZX010000128.1:0-10576 GCA_052089485.1 Marinobacter sp.
TTCGGAGAGTGGTAATGAGAGGCCTTTTATTGGTTTTCTTAAGCCTGTTTTCTGTCGCGGCGTTTGCCGCTACAGAAATCCGGACTGTGTCGGCCGAGGCAACCGGGATAGACCGCGAACAGGCCGTCTACAACGCGCTGGGCGAAGCCGTTCGCCAGGTACGCGGGGCGCAAATCAGTGCAAGCCGGCAGGTGCGAAGTGCACTGACACGGGTATCTCAGCGCACGGGTGATGGTGGAGAGTCTAGTACCACGATATCTTCCGGCCAGAAAAGTGAGACCAGTGTCGCCTCCAGCGGCTTGATATCCGGCTACCGTATCCTTTCGGTTACCGAATCCGGCACTGGTGGCGGCAAGCTGGCCAAGCTCGAGGTGGACGTCCCTGTCTACAAGGCGCCGGGTTCCTCTGCCCAGGATAACCGCTGGAGAATGGCGGTTTACCCGGTAGAGACCGCGCGCAGCCGCTACACGGTTGACCGTCACCCTTTGTCTGCAGAAGAAGTCTCACGACGTTTTACCCATTCGATCTCTGATGCGCTGGCCCAGTCGCGACGGTTCGCCTTATTGGCCAGAGACAGTGAGAACGCCATCTTCGATGAGCGCCACCGCATGACTGGTAAAGACGTGCCCGTTTCGGAAAAAGCTATGCTGGGCAACACGCTGGGTGCCGAGTACCTGGTTGTGAGCCGCGTCTCAGACCTCTCGCTGGGCTCAAAACAGCAAACCAGCAGCCTGACAGGTGAGAAAAGCTCGATTGCAACCGGTGCTGCTGTTCTTGAGATTCGTGTTGTTGTGCCTGCAACGGGCGGCATTGTCTGGAGCCAGACTCTGAACACCACCTCCTCAGAGCTGGGACTAACACTCGACGGCACAAGCCACTCGGTTCAGAAGGTTTTTGACCGGATAGGTCGGGAAGTGGCTTTGAGGGTAATTGATGCCGTCTGGCCACCACTGGTGGAAAAACAGCAGGGTCAGGAGCTCGTCATCAATATGGGTGGCGATTTGCTGGCACCAGGCGATACCTGGGAAGTGTTTGCGCTCGGCGACGCGGTTCGCAACAGCCACACCGGTGGTGGGCTCGGCCGTGAGGAAAGGCGCATTGCAACTGTCAGGATCACTCGCAGTAGCCCAAAACTGGCGTACGCCGAAGTCGTTGATGGAAAGGTTGAAGGGACTGGGCATGTGTTGCGGCGTCGTGCTCACTCATCCTCAAAGGAAAGCGCCGCAGAGACGATACGTGGAACCAGGAAACGTACCTGTCTGCCTATCGACCCATGTTAATTAAAAAAGGAAGTGATAAGTGAAATCTGTTTTTACATTCGACTCAATGCTGACTCCCAGAATCATCACGTTGGTTTACTGGCTTATGCTGTTCGGCGCCATTGTGGCGGGCATAACGGTTATGTTCAGTGGTTATGGGGGCCTTACGGCGGCTACTTTTTTTGCCGGCATTGCGACCATGGTTGCTAGTGCTATTGGCGCCAGAATCTGGTGTGAGCTGCTTATTGTTCTGTTCAAAATTAACGAAAATATCCGCAGGCTCGCCGACAAGTCTTGATTTAAAGCGGGCGGAAAATTTCCCGCCCGCTTTCCACCTTCCTGAAATTTAAGCCATACTGAAGCTGGAACCCTTTCTGGGTTAATTCCATAGTTATCGGAAAACAGGATACTAAGTGGCTTCTTTCCAACCTAAAGAACGTCTGCAGGCTGCAGAAAACTGGATTCTTGCAAATCCAAATCCGCCCCAAAAATGGCCCTGGACTTGGCTATACAGGGCAGCGCGCTCCGTTTATGCGCTGATACGGGATGTGATTGGTGGGCAGTTGACCCTCCACGCTATGAGTCTGGTGTACACCACGCTACTTAGTATTGTGCCGTTGCTGGCCCTGAGCTTTTCGGTGCTCAAAGCACTGGGTGTGCATGAGCGTATGGAGCCTTTTCTGTTCCAGTTTTTTCAGCCCATGGGGCCTCAGGGCGTTGAAATGGCTGAGCGTATACTCGGCTTTGTAGATAACATGAAAGTAGGGGTTCTTGGATCTGTTGGGCTGGCGTTGCTGGTTTATACCGTGGTGTCGCTGGTGCAGAAAATTGAGCGCTCTTTCAACATGATTTGGCGGGTGCCAGAGATGCGCTCTATGGCTCAGAGATTCAGCAATTACCTGAGCGTAATCATGGTCGGACCACTGTTGATGGTGTCGGCTGTAGGTGCCAGCGCAGCCATATTTTCCTCATCGGTTGTGCAAACAATGATGTCTATCGAGCCGTTTGGCTCGCTGATACTGGTGGTCAGTCGGTTGATGCCGTTCTTTCTTGTGGTAGGTGCCTTCACGTTCGTGTACGTGTTCATGCCAAATACCCGGGTAAAACTGCGTTACGGATTTATCGCCGGTGTGGTTGCGGGAATTACGTGGCAGGCTGCGGGCATATTGTTTGCCTCCTTCGTGGCGGGTTCAGCGAAATACGCGGCTATATACTCCAGTTTTGCGATTGGCATTATCATGCTGATCTGGATATACCTGAACTGGCTGATTTTACTGCTGGGGGCAAGCTTGGCTTTCTATCTTCAGAATCCGGGTTCTGTCTCCAAGCGTACTAACGTTCAGCTATCACCGGAACTGCAGGAAAAAATTGCGCTGGCCATGATGTGGCTGGTGGCACGCCCATTCAGTGAGGGTAGCAAAGCACCACAGCAGGAGGCCCTGGAACGAAATTTACGGGTGCCGGGAGAGGTGACTCGAGGTGTTAGCGATAAACTGATTCGTGCCGGTGTACTTACGCTAGCCGGCCCGCAGGGTGATCAATTGGTGCCGGGACGGGCTCTGGATCTGATTACCGTGGGGGATGTGCTGAAGATTGTGCGCCACGATGAGGATCGTGTGGTAGACAGGTTGCCACGTGTGTTTCCGCCCGACCTGCTTAAGGGTGAGCGTGAGAATGAATCTACGACCTTCGCGACTCTGCTGATGAAGAAGGAGACGGGCTCGGAGATCAGCCCTTAGCGCCCTCGTTGAGAACGGCTTTCAGGGCTGCTTGCACGCGGCCTGTCTGATCCTTGGAGAGGCGCACGATTTTCTCCAGATCTTCCTCCGGCAGGTTTCGCTGGTGGGCATGGCGCAATACTTCGCGACTGCCTATCAGCATGCCGTCGATCAGGGATGACTGTTGCTGATCCGGCGCCGGTGGCTCTGCGGCCATGAGATACGCATGGTATTTGGGTGGCAAGCTCCATTCACGGGAAATCAGCTGGCAAGTTATCCACTGGTAGCGGGCCAATGCGTTGCGAATCAACACAACATCAGGCTCCCCATCACCCCCTCTTCCACCACGCTGCGCCCGACATATTTTCTGAAGTTCACGGCGAATGGTTATATAGGCAAGCGCCGGCAGCAACCCTACGTTAAAGTGAGCGCTGGTGTCTTCATTTTGCAGTTTGGCAATAAACTCCGCAGCGCGAGCGCAGGTGAGCCCCCAGCGCCAGGCTCTCTGGGCAAACAACGCTTCTCGGCTGTTGCGGGCCGCCATCATTGGGCGCATAACTGCGGCCGCAATGACATTACGGATGCCATTCATACCCAGGACGAACACGGCCTGGTCGACCGACTCTATGGTGTGATCTCCGGTACGGAAATAGGGGCTGTTGGCAACCTGCAGGAGTTGATCGGTTAAAGCCGGGTCGCCCAGAATAATCTGGCTCAGCTTTTGGCGGTCGCCCGACTCATCCGAGAGTGCTCTCATCAGCATCGGAAGCGTCATGGGGCGCCTGGGCAGCTCTTCCATTGTGTTATTCGTGAGGCGGTAATCGAGTTCCTGAAGTGCCTTATCAGATGAGGCTTGTTCAGCGCGCAGGTTGGACGGGCCAGTGTCCAGAAGCCAGCAGAAAACGTTTTCTTCAAGCTGCCGGGTCAGACTTTGCTTGTCTTCTGCTGCTACATCAGATTTCGTGGTGCCTGAAGAATTGAATAGATTTGCGTCAGAACCCGCGGGAGGTGACGGTTTTTCTTTGGTAAAAAAGCCTGAAATCCAGGAAAAAAAGCCTGGCATCCGCTGCCTCCGGGTAAATCAGTCGCGAAAGTGTACGTGCTCGCACTCTCGCAGTATAGAGATCCGCTAAAGCCTTGCACAGACTAAACTTGCGGTGTTCAGTAAACCACTTAAGCCAGTGCGCCTTAAACCAGAGCCCCGCCGAATACAAACACGAGCTGGCAAATGCCCGCTATAAAGCCAAGGCTTGCGCCAACCAGGATCAGCTTAATTTCATCCTCCTGGAAGCAGGGGCGAAGCAAATCCTGAAACTCCTCTGAAGAAAGGTCGATCATCCGCTCCACCATGATTGATTCAACGGCGCGAGCCCGGTCGGCCTCGAACACCGGGCTGGTAAAGGAGGTTTTTGATATTTCGATAGCCTTTTCCCCTACTTGGTTTTTCAGGGTGGCGAAACCCGTAGGGCCGAACGCCACCTGGGTCAGGGCTTTACCCATGCCAGCGGTTTCGTCCACCAGAGGTTTGATGTGCTTTTTCACCATATTACGGGCGCGATCGCCTTTGGGGCCTTCCATTATCGCGTTGATGATATTGCCGACCGTGAGTATTTCATGGGTCACTATGTGGCAGAAAGACGCGGCCACCTCGGGTTGCCGCTTCAGAAACAGCCCCTGAACGGAGAGCGGGCCGACTTTCTTGGCGTGCAGAGGGCGGAAAATAACGTTCAATGCAATCCAGTTGGTTGCCCAGCCAACTAATAGTCCGAAAAAGGGGAGTACCCACCAGCTTTGGTAGTTGTACCAAACAGTCATCTGAACAAGACCAAACAGGAAGCCGAAATAAAGACCGGAGTTAACGATAAACTTGAATTCAGCATCACCGCATTCCAAAAAGATACGGTTCAGCAGTTGTTTGTCCGTCGCCAGCCTTTCAATGACCATGCCTTTGATATCGAGCAGGTCTTCTACGTTGTTAGAAATGTCGTCTACCAGGTTGTCCACCAGTTGCGGCGTGGATTTACGCACTCTGTCGTAAACCATCTTTCGGGCGGAAATGGGGAGGTTCTCCCAAAATATCGGGTGCTCTTTGAGCATCATCTCGTCCACGTACTCTTCTGTGCGCGGCTCGACCGAATGGATGATGTGGGTGGCCAACACCTTGGGGTCAATTTGCTGAAAGATTTCCGGCACTGTGCCGATTTTTGAGATGGTTGCATCTACGCTTATGGCAGCCATTTTTCGCGCTTTTGAGGGAATGATGCCTTGCCAGCCAAGCAGGGGTGGCTTGCCGATGAACTCAAGCGGAAAGAAGGTCATTTTGATGGCTAGCCAGTTAGTGATCCAGCCAATGAGCGCCGCAATAACGGGGATACTGAAGAATTGCCAGAATTCTGGATTGGTAAACAAACTTGTCATCCGGGGCTCGCACTCACTTTTTGTTTATATCTGCGGCTTGGATAATGTTTGGATGATCAGTGACTGTCAATGACTCCCAAGACCTCGAAAGGTGGCAATATAGCCTAGCGGCCGATATCCCCCCACAGCCACTGACAAAGTGCCATGGCAGCGACTGGCGCGGTTTCGGTCCTGAGAACCCGTGGTCCGAGGGCAACGGGCAGGAAGCCTTCTTTCTCCGCTTGGACAATTTCATCTGCCGTTAAGCCACCTTCCGGGCCTATCATCAGGGCTACCTGGCCGGGCTTGGCCATGGATTCCAGAGACTGCTCAGTGCGGTGGTGCAACACTAAACGCAGATCGGCACTGCGACTGTGCGCCAACCATTGTGCCACGGTCATAACGGGTAGAATCTCGGGCACGCGGGCACGGCCACATTGCTCGGCCGCGCTCACGGCAACCGACTGCCAGTGGCGCAGGCGTTTGTCTTCCCGGTCGCCTTTAAGCTTTACTTCGCAACGTTCGGTGGTCAGCGGCACTATGCAGGTGACCCCCATTTCCACGGCCTTTTGAACCGCATAATCCATGCGGTCACCCTTGGACAGGGTTTGGCCAAGCGTAATCTGTAGCGCCGATTCGGTGTGGTTGGCCTCGGGCGCCCCCACAAGCACTTCTACGCGCTTCTTTCCCGCGTGGGTAATCGTAGCCGGGTAGTCTTGGCCATCGTTATTGAACAGTTTCAGTTCCTGCCCTGGCTGCATGCGCAATACCCGGCCCACATGCTGGGCTGCGCTCTCGTCCAGATCCGCATGGTTGCCTTCGCTTAATGGCGAGTCGGTATAAATTCTGGGGATGCGCATGGGTGTTTACCTTGGTCAGTCTCGAACGGCGATGTCGATGCCTTCCGTCGCGACTTGAGCCAGATGGCGAATCTGATCCTCGTTGATGACGTAAGGCGGCATGAAGTAAACCACATTACCCAGGGGGCGAAGCAAGGCCTGGCGGGTGAGAGAGTGCTGATAAACACGCAAGCCACGGCGTTCCTGCCAAGGAAAGGGCGTTTTGGAAGCTTTGTCTTTCACCATTTCTACCGCCAACGTCATACCATGCTGGCGAACGTCGCCCACGTTCGGGTGGTCGGCCAGGTGAGCAACTGAATCTGCCATGCATGCAGAGAGCCTTCGGTTGTTCTCAATAACATTGTCATCCCGGAAGATATCCAGAGTGGCCAATGCAACGGCGCAGCCAATGGGGTTGCCGGTGTAGCTGTGGCTGTGCAAGAAGGCCTTTAGGGTGTTGTAGTCGTCGTAAAAGGCGTTGTAGACGGTGTCTGTGGTCAGCACCACGGAAAGCGGCAGGTAACCGGCGGTCAGGCCCTTGGAGAGGCACATAAAATCCGGGGTGATCCCGGATTGTTCGCAGGCGAACAGGGTTCCGGTACGGCCAAAGCCCACGGCTATTTCGTCGGCAATCAAATGTACGTTGTAACGGTTGCAGGCATCACGCAAAAGCGTGTGGTAAACCGGGTGGTGCATCCGCATGCCACCGGCGCATTGAATCATGGGCTCTACCACCACGGCGCAGATTTCTTCATGCTTCTCGGCCAGCAGGGCTTCCATGGCTACAAACTGGCGCCGGGCATAATCTTCGTCGGTTTCGCCGGGCTCTTTGTTGTAAGCATCTGGCGAGGGAGCGGTGAGCACTTCCATCAGCAGTGGTTGGTAGGTGTCTTTGTAGAGTGCCACGTCGCCCAGAGCCAGAGCACCCAGAGTTTCACCATGGTAACTGTTGCCCAGATTCACAAAGTTTTTCTTGCCGGGTTGGCCCTGGTTTTTCCAGAAGTGATAACTCATTTTCAGCGCGGCTTCGATGGCAGAAGAGCCATTGTCGGCGTAGAAACATTTGTTCAGCCCCCGAGGGGTCACTTCGATCAAACGCTCCGACAGATTGACCACCGGCTCGTGGGTGAAACCCGCCAACATGGCGTGCTCCAGCGTACCAATCTGTTGCTGAATGGCTGCATTGATTCTCGGGTTAGCATGGCCGAAAAGGTTCACCCACCAAGAGCTGACGGCATCAATATATTGGTTTTCCTCAAAATCCTTGAGCCAGACGCCTTTGCCGCTTTTTATCGGGATAAGAGGTAGGGATTCGTGGTCTTTCATTTGAGTGCAAGGATGCCACACAGACTTGAGATCCCGGGCGACGAGGTCGGCATTGCGCATATTGGCTCTCCGATAATGTGAAGGTTTTGGAGTGATAATTTGGTGGCGGTTAACCCGAGTGGATAATACAGTTAACAGCGCTTTCTGGCTACCGAGCCTCGCCCGCGCTGCAATTAACCGTGAGTACCAAACCATGCAGCAGATGTTATGATGCGCTAACAAGGACGAAAACGACGCAAAGGATGCGACATGAGTAAAGCTATTGTGCTTCTCGGAGACTTGGGCTCCGATCACGAAGGTTTCCCGCCTACACCGGTATTGGCCGGCTCCCCTGATGTACTGGTTGATGGCAAGCCCGTAGTCCGGTTGGGCGACCCGCTGGCGCCTCACTCCAAGCCCAAACACCCGCGACACCCCCGCGCCATTGCTGGCGGCTCTGGCACCGTGATGATTAACGGGCAGCCTGCAGCGATAACCGGCAGTGCGGTTACTTGTGGCGGTGTGACCATCGGTTCTGGTTCGGTGATTATTGGGGGTTGATGCAGATTCGGAGGAGGGAGAGCGGCCCTTCTGAGGTTTTTTGTAATTAAGCCCTCGAAAACGAGGGCTTAATTAACGTAGAGCTTTGCTGAACTCGGTGACCAATCAGTGCGCCAGCACCCTCGAGAGGAACGCTTGAGTGCGTTCGTTCTGTGGGTTGTCGAACACGTCGTCTGGCTTTCCTTGCTCTACAATTTTGCCCTCATGGATGTAGATCACACGATCTGCCACTTCCCGGGCGAAGCCCATTTCGTGGGTAACCACCATCATGGTCATGCCTTCTTTTGCCAGTTCGCGCATTACGTCTAGCACCTCACCGATCATTTCCGGATCCAACGCCGAGGTGGGCTCATCGAACAGCATCAGGCGCGGTTCCATGGCCAGAGCACGAGCAATGGCCACGCGTTGTTGCTGACCGCCGGAGAGGTGGGTGGGGAATTTATCGGCCTGGCTGCCGATACCCACTCGTTCCAACAGGCGTTCTGCGGTGGCGTTAGCAACGGTTTTTGGTGCGTCCTTAACCTTTTGAGGTGCCAGCATGATGTTCTTTTTCACCGTAAGGTGAGGGAACAGATTGAACTGCTGGAACACCATGCCGACTTCCTTGCGGATTTCCGAAAGGGCCTGCTGGTTGCCGCCTTTTGGGGCGAGTGCCTGGCCTTCTACCGACAGTTGTCCAGATTCAAACTCCTCCAGGCCATTCACGCAACGGATCAGCGTGGATTTGCCAGAGCCACTGGCGCCGATAACCACCACCACTTCGCCTTGCTCTACGGTTAAATCAATATCTTTAAGGACATGCAGTTTGCCGAAGTACTTGTTCATGCCCTTCATTTGCACAATCTGAGTCATGGGTCAGGTTCCTTCAGACAGAGGCCAGTCCGCGCCGTTCAATCAGGCGAAGAATCAGGGACAGTGAGAGGGTAATGGCCAGATACATAATCGCGACCACAAAATACACCTCAAACGCGGTGAAGGTGCTGGCAATGTAAACCTGGCCCTGACGAACGAGTTCGCCCACGCCAATAACCGAGAACAGGGATGTGTCCTTGATGCTTACAATGGCCTGGTTACCAAGCGGCGGAATCATGCGCCGGAAGGCCTGCGGCCAAGTTATAGACCAGAATGTCTGAGTGCGTGAGAGGCCCAGAGAAAGTCCGGCTTCGCCTTGGCCCTTGTCGATAGACTGCACGCCGCCACGTACCACTTCAGAAATGTATGCGCCCGAGTTCAACGCGATCGCGGCAACACCCGCGGTAATGGGATCGATAGGTCCACCGATCAGATCAGGCAGGCCGTAGAAAATAAACAGAACCTGAACGAGAATTGGGGTACCACGAAAGATTTCGATATAGGCCGTTGCAGGCCACTTCAGAAACCATTTTTTGTTGATGCTCAGCAGGCCAAAAAAGATACCCAAGGCAAAGCCAATAAGCAGGCCGCCAAACGAAATCATCAGGGTGTAAGGGATGCCCTCAACGAGATAAGGGATAGAGTTAATGGCTGCTTGCCAGTCAAACTGGAACTGGGATTCCACAGTGTGCGTCTCCGCAGGGGGTTGAATCAGAAGTCGCCGGGGTTAAGCACCCCGGCGTACAAAAGGAACGGGCCTGGAGGCCCTTCAGCCTTTACTTGCCTTCTGGCATCGGGCCAAACCATTTTTCGTAAATGTTTTTGTAGGTTCCGTCTTCTTTCATGGAGGCGATGGCGTCGTTTACCTTATCAACCCATTCGCTGCCTTTTTTCAGCGCGATGCCGTACTGCTGCCCTTCGTACAGTTTGCCGACGGTTTTTACTTTGCCTTCACCCTTGGTGCGGGCGAAGTAGCCAACGTTGGGGGAGTCGTAAAATACGGCGTCTACGGCACGGGACATCAGTGCCATGTACATATCTGAACTGCCCGGATACGGCGTTACACCGTCGTTTTTGTCCAGATTTTTCTTCAGGAAGTCGTAACTGGTGCTGCCGATCTTGGAGCCGATTTTCAGGCCTTCAAGGTCGGACAGTTCGGTTACCTCATCGTTGTTATTGCGCACCAGAATCCGCAGGCCGGAATCGTAGTAAGGGTCTGAAAAATCAACGATTTTTCCGCGTTTTTCTGTAATGGTAATGCCGGCAATGGCGATATCCACGTTGCCCGTTTGCAGGGCAGGGATGATGCCGTTGAAATCCATGGTATTGAGGTTGTAGTCAAAGCCGGCGCGCTCAGCCACTTCGGAGATGATTTCCATATCGAAGCCGATCATCTCGCCGGATTCCTGATCCATCATCTCGAACGGAACAAAGCTGGGGTCGGTAACCACGCGCAGAGTTTCAGCGCTTACGGTGCCCGCAGCTACGGTAAGTGCCAGGCCTGTGCCCAGTGTTTTCATCCATTTTGTGCTCATGCTTTCTCCTTGTTCTTTCTTATGTGGCTCCGTTTGCCCGATAAGGCAGGCCGGGAGGTTCACTGCTGATGACCGTGACTCCCAGGGAGTATTAGTGGAACTGCATCACG
>JBQCZX010000129.1:0-10573 GCA_052089485.1 Marinobacter sp.
CATCTTCACAGTCGTTTCGGTACCTCGAGGCGTCTCCCTCAAAAGCGGGCGCTATTTTGATTCTAGGGGTGTCCCTTGTCAAGCCCTGTGCTGAAAATATCTTTGCGGTGTTGATGTTACAGTTTGGTTTTAGCACCAAAAACCAGTCTTCCGGGGGGAAGGCGGGGGTCAGTTTTTCCCCCACGCCTTCGCCAAAAGCGGCGTGACCGCGCACAAAAACCGGCACATCTGCGCCGAGAATCAGGCCCATTTCGGCCAGTTCATCAAGTTCGAGCCCGAGTTTCCAAAGATGGTTTAGCCCTAGCAGTGTGGTGGCTGCATTAGAGCTTCCGCCGCCGAGTCCGCCGCCCATGGGCAGGCGTTTTTTAATGCCAATGCTTACCCCAGGCAGCTCTCCAGGGGCCTTTTCTGTGAGGGCAAGGGCCGCTTTGACAATCAGGTTGTCTTCGTCGGGAACGCCGGGGATAGGGTCTTCTAAGCTGACCCCGGGGTGTTCTGGGGTCAAGGTCAGGGTGATGTCGTCTCCGTAATCCAGGAACTGAAATAGTGTCTGGAGTTCATGGTAGCCATCTGGACGTTGGTCAACGATGTGCAAAAAGAGGTTAAGTTTTGCCGGTGAGGGCAGCGTGATAGACGCTGTCACTGGGTCAGATCCTGCCAGCTGCTTACAACCACGCGCACCCGCTTCTCCTCCTTCACCGCAGTAACTCTTGCAGGTAAGGCGGGTTGATCGCCTTGTGGCTCATGCCAGCGGTCGTATCGGATCTCCCAGCCGGCCTGGCGAGTCATCGCAAGTTTGCCTTTATCATCAAACAATAGACGGAAATCGCCATCCGGTGCCGGCAGGCCGCGTATCCACCATGTCAGGCTCTGCAGTGGCAATTGCCAGCCAGTCGCAGCTTTCACCAGAGCCTCTGGGTCGCCAGAGCGATATGTCTCACCGTTCGAGAGCGTCAACTCAATGAATCCGGGCACGCCTTTGAGGGATGTGCTACCCATTCCGAGAAACGATGATGATAAGGCGAGGTCATAGGCTTCACCTTGTTGTATCCAGTGATTGATGATGGCGGTGCCGCTGTCTGAAGGCTGGCGGACAGCCAGTTTGCCTAACAGCTGCCAGTGGTCAAACTGCCTGAGCTTTGCAGAGCGATCCTGCCAGTCGGCTGGCGGTTGATCGGTTAACCCGTCTGGCAAGGGCTCTAGCTGAATGCTTGTGCAGGCATTGAGGCCTGCGATCAGCAACAGGGCAAGACATGCGCGAAAAAATTTGAGCATTACTGGCCACCATCACGGGTTAGTCGTTCAATGGTTTCCCTCAGTACGGCATGGTCGCCATCCTGCTCAAGCCCTTCTTTCCAGATAATCTCGGCCTGTTCTTTGGCGCCGTTCAGCCACAAAGCCTCGCCGTAATGGGCCGCGACTTCTGGATCTGGGTAGGCTGCCCAAGCGCGGGACAAATAATCCAGAGCGGGTTCGATTTGGCCTTCCTGGAGAAAAACCCAGCCCATGCTGTCGAGTATCGCGGGGTTTTCTGGGTCCAGAGCCAGAGCCTGTTCAATGTAGCCACGTGCTTCTTGTAGCCGGTCAGTTCGGGTGGAGAGTATATAGCCTAGAGCATTGAGAGCTACGGCGTTTTCGGGATCGTTCTCAACGATTTTTTTAAGATCTGCCTCAGCGTTTCCGGGTTGCTCCAGGGTGTCGAAAAGCATGGCCCGTGCATAGCGGATTTGTAGGTTTTCCGGGTGCTCTTCAAGCGCCCCGGATGCTGCTTCAAGGGCTTCTGACTGCATGTTCTGGTCGAGTAGCAGGTTAACTTCAAGTAGCCAGAAGTTTTCTGCCTGTTCGGGGTTGGCATTGCGCATGGAGCGGATATTCTCTAACGCCTCGTCCAGCTTGCCTTCTGCGGTGAGTAGTGCGCTGGCTCGGGCCAGGGAAGGGAAGTAGTAGTTGCCCTGCTCCACACTTTGGTAATATCCGATAGCCTGCTCTGTGTTACCCGCTTCGTCTTCAATTCTGCCGAGGTAGTAGCTGGCTTCGCTGGTGTGGTGACCTTGTTCGGTTAGTTGGGTGAGCTCTTCTTTGGCAAGATCAAGCTCCCCGTTTTCCAAAGCGACAAGTGCGTGTGAAAGCCGTATGCCGGCGTTATCCGGGTAGCGCTTCGCCAATCGACTGAATTCATCCTGGGCAGCTTGCAGTTCGCCCTCACTGATCAGCATGCGCCCATAAAGTGTGCCCATCTGACGGTTTGCCGGGAAGCGGCGGGTATTTACCATCAGGTGCTCAAGTGCCTCGCCTTCTTTGCCAACCTGATACAGAAGGTCGCCTTTCAGGATAATGGCTGGCTGAAAGCTTGGCTGCGCCGCGAGCAGCGGCTCCATGCGGTTGAGAGCTGTTTCAGGGTCACCAGTGATTTTTAACAGCAGCGCAATGCTGTATTCCAACTCTGGGCTGTCCGGGTGGCGGCTTGCCATTTCTTCATACAACGCCAGCAGTTCCTGTTGCTGTTCCGGCGGCAGGTTTCCGGCCATGGCCGCAAGGCTGTCGAAGTCTGCGTCTTCGCCTTGGTTCAGAATTTGTTCCATGTACCCCAGGGCGGCTTCAAGCTCATTGCGCTTAACAGCCTGAATGGCAGAAACCCGCAGCGCCTGAAGGTTGCCTGGCTCTTCTTCAAGCCACAGTTGCGCTATTTGCTGCTGAGCATTGTCGCCATTGAGCGACTGGGCAATACGCATGGCTCGCTCAATAACTTTTTTATCTCGGGACTGCTGTGCGGCTCTGAGATAATTAACAAGCGTAACGTCGTATCTGCCCCGCTGCGCAGCAATTTCAGCTGAAAGCAGCAGGTATAGTGTTTCTGGTTCAAAGTCTGCGTACTCTACGGGCGGTTCGTTGCTCATTGGCCCAGAGTTTTCTTCGGTGCCCGTGGCGGATGTTCCATCGACAACAGGCGAGTGCCCAGAACCGGTTATACTGGCGCAACCTACCAGTGTTAGGCTGAACAGACAGGTAACCAAAAGCGGTGCGGATTTGTGCATGCAACTTCCCGTTATTTATTGACTACGCACCCTGATGCAACTCAAAGCTCCTCTTGTTTTGAGCTGAGTCGGGCTCCGGCGTGCGCCGATTCCCTATAATGGCATAAGCTCCTGTTCTTGCCCAACCTGTCCGCACTTCCCGAAGCGCAGGTGGTTTTGGGTGGCAGCTGAGGGCTCTGGCCGCTAAAATGAATGCCTAAGGGCGTTTATATACATAGCCACCGTAGAGGATTGTAGAACCAAGAAATGGCACTGCTAACGCTGGGAATCAATCACCGCACCGCTCCTATCGAATTAAGGGAGCGGGTTGCGTTCACGCCTGAGCGTATGTCAGAGGCGTTTGCTGAGTTACGGGCGGCTTCTGGCGCCAATGAGGCTGCGATTCTTTCTACCTGTAACAGAACCGAGCTTTATCTTGCCGGCGATGACGACTGTGCACCGTTGGTATTGCGCTGGCTGGCCGGCTTTCACAATCTGGATGCCGCCGAGCTTGAAGACGTACTTTATATACACCGCGACGCAGACGCCGTAAGGCACATGATGCGCGTTGCAGCCGGGCTGGATTCGATGGTTCTGGGCGAGCCACAGATTCTTGGCCAGTTAAAAGACGCCTATACTCTGGCCCGGGAGCACGGAGGGAGCGGCTCGTTCCTCTCCCGCATGTTTGAGCACACGTTCTCCGTCGCTAAGCGTGTGCGCACCCAGACCGCCATTGGCGAAAACCCGGTGTCTGTCGCCTATGCTGCGGTTAGCATGGCTCATCGAATTTTTGCTGACATGTCGCGCAATAAAGCGTTGTTGGTCGGTGCAGGTAAAACCATCGAGTTGGTTGCCCGCCACCTTGCCGATGCGGGCGTGAAGAATTTTATTGTTGCTAACCGCACGCTCGAGCGTGCGGAGGCCGTGGCGGAGCCCAGAGGTGGTCGGGGCATTCTGCTTTCGGAAATTCCCGATTATCTGGCAGATGTGGATATCATTATTTCGTCCACCGCCAGTCCGTTGCCGATTCTCGGTAAGGGTGCGGTTGAGCGCTCCCTGAAGAAACGCAAGCATCGGCCATTTTTCATGGTGGATATTGCCGTGCCCCGGGATATCGAGCCGGAAGTGGCGTCCTTAGCCGATGTGTATCTTTATACCGTGGACGATCTGCGCCAAGTCATCGAAGAAAACGTTCGTACCCGTGAGGGTGCAGCCCGTGAAGCAGAAAATTTGATAGCGGCCGGTGTGCAGGAGTTTCTTAGCCAGCTCCGCGCACTGGATGCGGTTTCCACGTTAAAACAGTTTCGGCAGCGTGCGGAAGTGTTGCGAGACGTAGAAACGGAAAAAGCCCTGCGCTCCCTGCGAAATGGCGGCGATCCCGAAACCGCCTTGCGCAGCCTTGCGCGGGGCCTTACAAACAAACTCCTGCATGAACCGTCTATACAGGTTCGCAAGGCCACCACCGAAGGGCGCACCGAGGTGACTGAATGGCTGAGAGAGCTGCATCAGCTTGATATGTTGGACGCAGACGCGACGACTACCCCGGAAAAACTATGAAATTATCAATACAGTCCCGCCTCGAGCAGCTCGTTGAACGCTTCGAGGAGGTGAGTGCTTTGCTCAGCGATCCAGCCACCATTGCTCGCCAGGACAGGTTCCGGGAATTATCCCAGGAGTTTGCCGAAATTGAGCCGGTGGTGCAGTGTTTTCAGGCTTGGAAGCAGTCGCTGGACGATATCAGTGAGGCTAAAGAACTGGCCAAAGACGGCGATGCAGACATGCGTGAAATGGCCGCAGAAGAGCTGGACATTGCCGAGCAAAAAACCGAAGAGCTAGACGAAGAGCTGCAGCGGTTGATGCTGCCGAAGGATCCCAACGATGGCAAAAACGTGTTTCTGGAAATTCGTGCCGGCACTGGCGGTGATGAAGCGGCCATTTTTGCCGGCGATCTGTTCCGCATGTATAGCCGTTACGCCGAGCGCCGGCGCTGGCAGATAGAAGTGCTGAACGAGAATGAAGGCGAGCACGGTGGTTACAAAGAAATTATTGCCCGGGTTGCGGGCGACGCTGTGTATGGCGCTCTGAAATTTGAATCCGGCGCACATCGAGTGCAGCGGGTTCCGGAAACGGAATCCCAGGGTCGCATCCACACCTCGGCCTGCACCGTCGCGGTTATGCCGGAGGCGGATGAAACCGAGGCCGTTGAGATTAACAAGGCAGACTTGCGCGTGGACACCTTCCGCGCCTCCGGCGCCGGTGGTCAGCACGTTAACAAAACCGATTCCGCCATCCGGATTACTCACGTGCCAAGCGGGATTGTGGTGGAGTGTCAGGAAGAGCGCTCACAACATAAAAACCGCGCCAAGGCCATGAGTCTTCTGGCTTCAAGGTTGCAGAACATTGAAACCGAGCGTCAGCAAAAATCCATGGCAGAGACTCGGAAGAGTTTGGTAGGAAGCGGTGACCGATCTGAACGCATCCGCACCTACAATTTCCCCCAGGGCCGGGTAACCGACCATCGTATCAACCTCACGCTGTATAAGCTTGATGATGTGATTACCGGCGATCTGGGCTCAGTGGTTGGACCTCTTCAGCAAGAGCATCAGGCGGAGCTACTGGCCTCGCTTGCCGATGATGAGTAAATCTTCCCTAATCTGTGCAGAACTGCTTGCTGATGCAGCTGGCAGGATTGGTAGCGATACATCACGGCTGGATGCCGAGTTGCTCCTCAGCCATGTGAGTGGCTTGAGTCGTTCCAGCTTCCGTGCGTTTCCCGAGCGCAAGGTGGACGATCTGGTGGCTGCTGAATTTGAGCGCCTCGTTGTTCAGCGCATTGAAGGCATGCCGGTTGCGTATCTCTTGGGCCATCAAGAGTTCTGGTCACTTCCGTTTATGGTGGGCCGTAGCACCCTGATCCCCAGGCCTGATACCGAATGCCTGGTGGAACAAGCGTTGGAATTATCATTGCCGGACAATGCCAAGGTTATCGACATGGGTACCGGCACCGGTGCCATCGCCTTGGCATTGGCCAGCGAAAAGCCAAACTGGTTGGTCACGGCTTGCGACTTGCAAGAAGACGCGATTGCATTGGCCCAGGCGAACGCCCGGGAGCTGAAGTTACCGGTGAATGTTTTTCAGAGCAGTTGGTTTGTTGGCTTGCCGACCGACCGTTTTGACTTGATTGTCTCCAACCCTCCTTACATAGCCTCTGGCGATTACCACCTTGGCGAAGGCGATGTGCGTTTTGAGCCTGCCTCTGCGTTGGTAGCCGGTGCGGATGGGTTAGATGATATTCGTCAGATTGTGGCTGAAGCGCCGGCGTGGCTGAACAACGACGGCTGGCTGTTATTGGAACACGGTTTTGATCAGGCCAGTGCTGTTCAGGCGTTGTTTTCTGAGTATGGGTTTACCAACGTAGAAAGCCGGAAAGACTACGGCGGCAACGATCGAATGACATTAGGGCAGTGGGCCCAACAAGGAGCCGAAGATGCTGAGTGATGAAGAGCTTCTGCGTTTTAGCCGCCACATTCTAATGCCGCGTTTCGACATAGCCGGCCAAGACGCTCTGAAATCCGCCCGCGTAGTGGTGGTTGGCTCTGGTGGCCTGGGCTGCCCAGTTGCGCTGTATCTTGGCGCGGCGGGTGTTGGCCATTTAACGCTGATAGACGATGACGTTATTGAATTGGCCAATCTACAGCGCCAGATAGCGTTTGAGACCGCGCAGATTGGTGAACCGAAAGCGGAAACCCTGGCTGCCCGTGTGCGCAGCATCAACCCGGGTGTGTCTGTATCCGTGGTCAACCGTCGCCTCGATCAGGACGATTTTGCCAGCGAAGTTGCCAGTGCCAGCCTGGCTTTGGATTGCTCGGACAATTTTGCCACAAGATTTGCTCTTAACCGCGCCTGTGTAACGGCCGGTGTGCCGTTGATCTCGGGCGCAGCTATTCGGGGCGAAGGCCAACTCAGTGTTTACGACAGCAGGCAACCGGATTCCCCTTGTTATCACTGCCTCTATCCAGAGCAGGGTAATGAAGACCTGACCTGTTCCGAGGCTGGAGTGATTGCGCCACTCGTTGGCATGATTGGTTCTGTTCAAGCCATGGAAGCCATTAAGGTTATTTCCGGCGTTGGTAGACCGCTTGTGGGCCGCCTGCTGATATTGGATGCCTGGGAAATGCAGTGGCGCGAAATGAAGTTAACCAAAGATCCTGATTGTCCGGTTTGTGGCTCTAAATAGTGCGGGGGTGGCCTCTGGGGGTGTGTGATAGTGCTTACAAAAACACGCTGTTAAAACTACCCTTCACGCTCGGCTCCCCCAACCTTGGCTCCGGCGTGTTTTGGAAAGCACTCTCCCACACCCGCTTCTGCATCTTGCGCCAGTCTTATTCTTTTAGTGCCTGAAACTTCGCGATTGCCTCTTTCCTGCTTTCCTTAAGATCCACGATCGGCCCTGGGTATCCGCCGGGGATAACGCCCCCTTTAGACGGATCGTGAATGCGCTTGTTATCCAGCTTTGCCAGCTCTGGCACCCACTCACGAATAAACTCACCTTTCGGGTCAAAACGCTCGCTTTGGGTAACCGGGTTGAATACGCGAAAGTAGGGTGCAGCGTCGGTTCCTGTAGATGCGCTCCATTGCCAACCGCCGTTGTTGGAAGCCAAAAAGCCATCCACCAGTTTGGACATGAAATAAGCCTCGCCCAGCCGCCAATCGATAAACAGGTTTTTGGTCAAAAACATCGCCGTAACCATTCGCAGCCGGTTGTGCATCCAGCCGGTTTGGTTGAGCTGGCGCATGGCTGCGTCAACCAAGGGGATGCCGGTGTTGCCGGATTTCCACGCTTCAAAGTGCTGGCCAGGATCGCTCCACTGCAGTGCTTCAGTTTCTGGCTTGTAAGCGCGATGCATGCTCACTCGTGGGTAGTGATACAGAATGTTGATATAGAAATCTCGCCAGGCAATTTCGTTTATCCAGGTTAACAATCCTTCCTGATTACCTCCCATACTCTGCGCCTGCCGTGCCGCAATCAGGCATTGACGGCCAGAGAGCACGCCGTTGGCCAAGTATGGTGAGAGCTGGCTGGTGCCATCAAGGGCGGGGAAGTCTCGTTGCTCTTTGTACGCACCACCGCCTTCACTAAGAAAACGCTCCAGTTGATCGTGTGCCGCATCTTCTCCGGTTTCTACCAGTGCTGGTGGAGCTCCTTCAAAGCCTTCTGGGATGTGCGTTATGCGTTCAGGCTTTATAGCCTTGCCCTGAGCTTTTGGGATTGGGTAAAGCGCTGGTTGGTTGTCGTCAATCCAAGTGCGCCAGCGGCGGGAAAATGGGGTAAACACAGAGTATGGCTCACTCTGGCCAGTCAGTATTTCGCCCACGGGGGCTGCGGACTGGTCACGATACTTGCGTGTTGCAATGCCCAGCTCATCAAAGCGATGTTTCACCGCCTTATCGCGCTTGCGCTCGTTGATGCCATACTCTTCATTGAAGTGGAGTTGGTGTACGCCGTGCTCTTGGCAGTGATTTTCAAGCGCTGCAATGCTGTCATCGAAGCGGTCGGCGCGTATGAACGAAAGCGGTATGCCTAGTTTTGCCAGTTCTGCAGCCAGTGCGTTTGCGTGAGCCACAACAAACTGAACTCGTGCCGGCGACCAGTCGTGTTCCTGCCATTGTGTGGGCGTGAGAATGAAGCAGGCACGAACCTGTCCGGTTTTACTAGCCTCTTTACAGGCCGCAGTAAGGGCGGGGTTGTCGGCCGTTCGCAGGTCGTTTCTGAACCATATCAGTTGTGTCATTGGCTATTCCGTGTCGGGCTCTAAGCTTTGAAAATACGGGTAATTACATCGCCATCAGGCCATAAAATTACATAGTTGGATATTCGTTCAAACGCACTGTTTGGATTATAGTTATCACAATGTTAGCAGCCGTAATCGTGGGAGATTTACATCGTTTATGGACAATGAAATTGAACGCCGGCGTGATGGTGTCTGGGGCCAGACCTATGAATTTGTTTCTGGCCACACTCAGTACCATAAGCTTGGGCATGTGCGGCTGTGGGTGACTCTGTTGGACATGGAATGGCAGATTCGCACTGAAACCCGGCCGTCGGAGGCTGGACCAGTAGGCTGGACGGAATCGATTGGTGAAAACCTGCCGCATACAAATGTACCCGTGCAGCGATTTATTCGAGAGGGGGACTCGTCAACGGTTACCTTGATACCTGCCGTGGCAAAACTTCCCACGGTGATCCGCCCCTACCAACCGCTAACTATTCCCGGCGGCGGGCGGTGCACGATCTATGTTGGCGTGGACGTCTGGATGAGTGTGTGTGTCGGGTCGAAACAGACTGTCCTGGCAGAGGTCCCTCTGGCCGTGCCTTCTTTTACGTGGGTGGGGCGCAACACCATGGAAGGCGAGTTGTGTTATTCGTCGTCCAGCTATGCTCGTTTGGTATTGGAGGCGGTTCCCAAACGGCCTTGGCGTGCAGTAACCCCGGTTACCATCATTAATCGCCGGTCTGAACCTTTGCTGCTGGAGCGTTTCAGCCTGCCGACACAGTTATTGTCTCTGCACCGGAATGAGTGGGGGCAACTGTGGACGCCCGGCGTGGTGGTAGAAGTGGAAACAGACATGAATTCTGCAAGCCTGCATGTGGATCAAGCGTTACCCCTGGCAGCTGGCGACTGTGAGCAAGTCGCTTCAGCCCGGGAGAGGACCTCCAGAGGGCGGTTGGTTCGGGCGATTGACCGGGTGTTTGGCTAAAGCAAATGTTGCGGACTAACCATTGTGGTTGAAACGCTGAAAACAGGGGCAGTGAATGTGTTTACCGACATAGCTTGGGGGCAGTGGATTAGCGCTGGTTTTTTACTGGTGCTTGGGTTGATTCTTGGATCACTGGCTGCGCGCAGTGTGTCGCGAGTAATGTCTACGCGTAGCTCGCGGCATCATACCGTTATGTTCCGCCGGCTGGTGTTTTACGTCATCTTTGTACTATTTGGCGTGGCCGCGTTGCGCGAAGCTGGGTTCTCGCTGGATGTGGTGTTGGGGGCAGCGGGTATTCTGACGGTTGCCATTGGCTTCGCCTCCCAAACGTCTGCCTCCAATATGATCAGTGGGCTGTTCCTGCTGGTGGAAAAACCTTTTGAAATTGGCGACGTCATCGAAGTGGACGCCACCAGGGGAGAAGTTGTAGGTATCGATATGCTCAGCGTAAAGCTGCGCACCAGAGATAACCTTTTTGTGCGCATCCCCAACGAAACGCTGATTAAGACTCCGGTGGTCAACCGTTCCCGGTTTCCGATACGCAGAATCGACCTTGAGGTGGGTATTGCCTATGCTGAAGATGCACAGAAGGTAGAAACGTTGTTGTTGGCGTTGGCAGAAAAAGATCCAACCTGTTTGGAGGAGCCGAAAGCGTTTGTGTTGGTTACTGCGTTTGGCCCCTCCTCGGTGGATCTGCAGTTTTCTTTCTGGGTGCCAAAAGACAAAGTGTTTGAAGGCAAAAGCGGCATGCTCGTTGCCATGAAAAAAACGCTAGATAGGGAAGGTGTAGAAATACCTTT
>JBQCZX010000130.1:0-10568 GCA_052089485.1 Marinobacter sp.
AAAACTCCGGATCCTCGGCCTTGATGCCATCAGCCCAAGCCTGGTTTTTCTCAAGAAGGTGGTCAAGTTGACCCATGTGCACTCTCCATTTCGTGATTCCCGCCCATAATTGAACGGGAATCACGGCTTCAACGCAATACTCAATTTATCTGGATCAAGTCACTGGCTGCGTTTTTGTCTTGGCAATCAGTATCAGTCACCGTCTGGCTGATGCAGAGTGCTTTGTGCTAAATCCAGCAATTCGCGCAGGGCAACGGAGAACATCGCGTATTCAGGCTCTCTTACACTTTTAAGCTCTGCCAACATGGTTTTCCAGCGATCGATCATGTGATCATGCCGCAGCATCCAGTTTTCCACACACGCCGGTACATCCTCCGGTTTACTCGCCAGGTTCAGTACCCCTGTGGTTAGTGCTCGCTGCTGCCAGCCCAGATCTTCGCGGAAGCTTTCCCGCGCCAGTGCCTGCCAATGCGATGCAGGTGTGAGGCCGGTAATTGTGGTACCAAACCAGTTGAGATCGAGAAGGTCGCCCAGTTGGTAATAAAGATTGGCAACCGTCTTCAATGGCATGCCCGTAGCCTTCTGGGCTTCGATAATACCAAGTGACGAATTCAGATAGCCGGTGCCGGACAAAACCGAAGCCAATTCTGCAGGTAATCCGACCTTCTCCAGTGCCTTGTAGCGTTTTTCCCAATCTATGCGTGCCTGGCCACCCAAATAGTCTGACAGGCCAGACGTTATAGCCCACACACTGTCGGCATAGCGTTCCATTTGTCCTTCAATGCTTAACTCTGCCCGGCGGTTACGTAATAGCCACTGCACAGACCTGCGCATCAGGCGCATGAGATCCCCCATCAACTCTATTTGCAGTTCCGCCGGAATGTGGAAGTCCAGGTCTTCAACCTTGTCCCACCAGTTGTCTATTCGAAATACATCCCTGGTGACCAGCCAGGCCAACGCTATCGTTGCCGCATCGGCACCGGTGGACTGATTCATCCTTTCCACAAAGGTGATCCCCATGTGGTTGATCATGTCGTTAGCAATCTGCGTGGCAATAATTTCCCGTCGCAGCTGATGCTCACCAAGTTCTTTTGCGAAGTTCTTGGTCAGATCCCTGGGGAATACTTTATACATTTCCCGGGCAAGTACCGGGTCGTCTGGCAAGCTGCTGTCTATCAGCGTTTGCTTCAAATCGCCCTTCACATAGGCAATCATAACCGCCAGCTCAGGCCGGGTGAGGCCTTGCTTATTCAGTTTGCGCTCGCTCAGTGCGTCATCATCTGGCAGAAACTCTAGCGCCCGGTTCAGTTTGCCTTCACTTTCAAAGGTGTTCATTAACCGGCGGTATTCCTCAAGACGCGCTGCGGCGTCCTTGTTGGCAATACTGATGGCCTGGGTTTGCCGGTAGTTGTTCTTGAGCACAAGCGCCGACACATCACTGGTCATCTCTTCGAGCATAACGTTGCGCTTTTTAGCCGTGAGGTCCCCCATGGCTACGCAGCGGTTGAGCAGGATTTTCATGTTCACTTCGTGGTCTGAACAGTCAACGCCGCCGGAGTTATCAATAAAGTCGGTATTAAGTCGCCCGCCCTTCAGGGCATAATCGATGCGGCCAAGTTGGGTCATCCCCAGGTTGCCGCCCTCGCCCACAATCTTACAGCGCAAATCGCCGCCATTGATGCGCACGCCATCGTTGGCTTTATCGCCTACATCACTGTGGGACTCGCCACTGCCTTTCACGTATGTGCCTATACCACCTACCCATAGCAAATCAACCTGAGCTTTCAGGATGTGGGCAATCAACATATTGGGTGGCACCCGATCAGAATTGATACCTAGCAACTTCTTGATTTCCGGGCTGACTGCGATGGACTTGGCGCTCCGGTTAAACACGCCGCCGCCTTTGGAGATTAGCTTCTCGTTATAGTCTGTCCACGCCGAGCGTGGCTTTTCAAACAGACGTTTACGCTCTTTGTAGCTCTTGGCTGAATCTGGATTCGGGTCCACAAAAATGTGGATATGGTTAAATGCGGCTACCAGCCTGGTTTTCTCCGAACTGAGCAAGCCGTTACCAAATACGTCACCGGCCATATCGCCAATACCAATAGCGGTAAATTCGTCCTCTGCCGGGTTAATACCCACTTCACGGAAATGCCGCTCTACCGATACCCAGGCACCCGAAGCGGTAATGCCCATTTTTTTATGGTCGTAACCGTTGCTGCCGCCAGACGCAAACGCATCACCCATCCAGAAGCTGTATTCCGCTGCCAAGCCATTGGCTATGTCGGAGAATGTCGCGGTGCCCTTATCGGCCGCAACAACCAGGTAGTGATCGTCAGAATCATGGCGAACCACGCGCTCTGGCGGCTGAATGCCGGCATCCACCAGATTGTCGGTAATGTCGAGCAGGCCACGAATAAATGTTTTGTAGGCCACAATGCCTTCTGCCTGAAACGCTTCGCGATCAGAAGGGTCTGGCAGCTGTTTAGCTACAAAACCGCCCTTGGCGCCTACTGGAACAATCACCGCGTTTTTCACCTGCTGCGCCTTCACCAGGCCCAACACCTCGGTTCGATAATCCTCAAAACGATCAGACCAACGCAGGCCACCACGGGCAACCTTACCGCCCCGCAGATGAACACCTTCCACTCGCGGCGAGTACACGAAGATTTCGTAAACCGGCAGGGGTAGCGGCATGTCTGGAATCCGGGAAGGATCAAACTTAACGCTGATGTATGATTTCGGCCCGCCCGCCTCGTCGTGTTGATAGTAGTTGGTGCGCAGCGTGGCCTGCATTAGCTCTAAATAGAGCCTCAGAACACGATCTTCACTGAGATTGGCCACCTCTTCCAGCCCGGCGCTAAATTCGATTTCAAGCTTTTGCTGTGCGGCCTGACACTTGCCTTCGCTTTGGAAGCGATCCGGATTGAAACGTACTTCAAAGTATTCAAGCAGAATTCGAGTGAGCCCTACATGGTTCACCAAGGTGTTGGAAATAAAGGTTTGACTGTTGGAAAAGCGAATTTGCCGCATATACCGGGCAAAGGTGCGCAATAAAGCAATTTCTCGCCAGCTCATGTAGGAAGTAATGAGCATGCGGTTGAACGCATCGTTTTCGGCCTCGCCGTACCATACCCGGTGGAACAGTTCTTCAAATATAGGCCGAACCCTATGGATATCGACTACCGTTCCGCCCTGGGCGTATAGCGTGAAATCGTTAATCCAAACGCTTTTATTGTTGCGATCGGTTACCTCAAATGGATGCTCGCCCAGCACTCTGAAGCCAAGGTTGTCGAAAATGGGCATTACGTCAGACAGTGGCAGGGGCTGGTCTGGATAGAACAGTTTGAAGTGCAGCGTACTTTCGTCTTCTTCCTGCGCCCGGTAAAAGCTCATGGTCAGGTCGTTTTCAGACGACGCGGCAGAGATATGTTCCAGATCGATAGCAGCACGACGTGGCGAGAACATTTCGATATAACTCGCCGGAAAACCCGTAGCCCAACACCGGTAAAGCTCGTTACCCTGTTCTTCACCGCAGGCCTCGGTAAGTGCTGTTGAGAGCCCATCGCGCCAGGACTGCGCAATTTCGAAAACCTTTTCGCGAATTTCGGCAATCGGCAGTGTGCGGTTATCAACCTGAGCCACCCGAATCGTAAACTGAACCCGAGCTAATACAGACTCCGAAAAGTGCGTAACAAACTCAATGTCTTCAGCTTGCAGACTATCCATCAATACTTTTTGAACCCTCAGGCGGAGCTCAGTGGTATAGATATCTCTTGGAAAAAACGCGAGGCAGGTAACAAACTGACCGTAAACGTCTTCGCGCATAAACAGCTCAATGCGGCGGCGCTCCTGTATATACAGGATGCTTTTGGCTACACTCAGCAGTTCGCTTTCTTCAATCTGAAATAGCTCGTCTCGAGGATAAACCGTCAGGATTTGCTCGAGCTCCTTGCCGGCGTAATCGTCAAGCAGAAACCCGGAGCGCTTAATAACATTCTGAAACTTGCGCTTAAGCAGCGGAATTTCATCTGGCCGCTCGTTGTAGGCACGGGCTGTATACAGGCCCAGAAAACGGCGCTCACCGACAACCTCACCTTTTTTATTGAATTTTTTGACCGCAATATAATCCGGATACGCGGGGCGATGCACTCTGGAGCGCTGTGCAGATTTGGCAAAAATCAGAATGTCATCGGCGCGAGTCATCTCATTGCGAGTGCGCTTGGGAAGATCATTGAGACGAACCCGCTCAGGCCGCTCATTGTTCACCCGTAATATGCCCAGCTCAGACTTTCCTACCCGGTTGGCAGTTAAGCCCGACTTGTCTTTAACGAAATCGTATTCATCATAACCAAGGAAGGTAAAATGATCGCGCAAGAGCCAGTTAAGAAACGCCTTTGCCTCGTCTTTTTGTGCACCGCTGATACCCGATGTGGCAGCATCCAGCTCTTTGATGATTTCGTTTACTTTGTCGGTGACTAACGGGAAGTCAGACACGGCAATTCGCACTTCGTGCAATACTGTTTGCAAGGTTTTCTCAAGATCTCTGAGGTCTTCTGGGTTGCTGTGCCTGTCTATTTCCAGAACGATAAACGCCTCATAGTCAGCTGATGAATGCCCTTTTTTAGCTGGCATCAGCTCTTTTAACTTTCCGGAATTATCACGTTCTACCTGCAAAATGGAGTGCTGGATAGAATGGGTTCCAATTTCCTGCTGGTTGATTGCTATGCGCAGCGAGTCAATCAGGAAGGGAATGTTCGGGTGCAAAATAAACACAACTGTGTGGGTAGATTGCCAGCCATCACTTTCCAGATCCGGATTGAACACCGACACGGGCGTTTGTTCATCGCTGCGTTTTTGCAGAAATTGCCAGGCTGCCAATGCGGCGCCGTAGGTATCGGAAAGGCGCCGACTGAGCAACTCCTCTAACGGAATATGGGCATAATGCTGTTTAACAAATTCGCTGATTTTTTTAGCTTCGGCCTTAGCAATTTTTTTGGAAAATTCATCAGCCAAACGCTCAAAAAACTGATCTTTGCTAGCCACTGTCAGCGCATTCATGGGCAACCTCAGATAGTGTGAAATAAACGTAATCGGGATATCGTGAGATAAGCATAGTCAAACCCTTGATTTTTGCTGCACAGACACCAAAACTGCGGCAACTACTTACGCACGAGAGCAATCACTTCCAATGTCGTTACAGCATACGTTCGGTGAGCTACGTTCACAGTTAGCAAAAAGAATTATTGGGCAAGCCAAACTGGTAGACCGCCTTCTGGTTGCATTGCTTGCCGATGGCCACCTTCTGGTTGAAGGTGCTCCCGGCCTGGCAAAAACCACTGCTATAAAAGCCTTGGCGGATCATCTCACCGGTGACTTTCACCGCATTCAGTTCACTCCAGATTTGTTGCCATCCGATGTCACCGGCAGTGAGATTTACCGTGCCGAAACCGGGCTCTTTGAATTTCAGCGGGGACCGATTTTCCATAACCTTGTGCTGGCCGATGAAATCAACCGCGCACCGGCGAAGGTACAGTCTGCCTTGCTGGAGGCCATGGGCGAACGCCAGGTAAGCGTGGGCATGCGTACCTTCCCCCTTGATCGCTTGTTTATGGTTATGGCTACCCAAAACCCCATTGAGCAAGAAGGCACCTACCCTCTGCCCGAGGCCCAACTAGACCGATTCTTGATGCACGTGGTTATTGGTTATCCCTCAGCAGAAGCAGAGCAGGCCATTCTGCACCTGGCCAGAAGCGATTACAGGCAAGGCCAGCCTGCTGCCGATATTCGCCTGACCGCAGATCAGGTATTTGAAGCCCGGGCCCAGGCAGCCGACGTGTTTATGGCTGAATCGGTTGAGCAGTATCTGCTTGCTCTGGTACTAGCAACAAGAGACCCCGGCACGTTAGACCCGGAGTTGGCACGCTGGACAGCGTTTGGCGCCAGCCCAAGAGGAACCATTGCTCTGGATCGCTGTGCCAGAGCAATGGCGTGGCTAGATGGCCGGGATTACGTAACCCCGGACGATGTTCGTGCGGTTGCATTCGACGTGCTCAGACACCGGATTCTGCTAACGTTTGAAGCCGAGGCTGAAGGCATAACCGCCGACAAAGTCATCCAACGCCTGATTGATCGTGTACCAGTAAGCGCTTGAGGCTGGACATGAAAGCAACCGACAGCGATGCAACAACCCGCATCAGCCTGCAGGCACTCATCCGCCTGCAGGCTGATGCCAGGGCGCTAAAACTGCCATCGGCACGTCCGGCGCGAGCTCGACAGGCAGGGCTCCAACATTCTTCCCAGCGTGGACGTGGAATGGCGTTTGCCGAAGTACGGCTGTACCAACCGGGTGATGATATCCGCAGCATTGACTGGCGGGTAACGGCCCGACGCCAGGCGCCTCACACCAAACTTTACGAAGAAGAACGGGAGCGCCCGGTGCTGCTACTGTGCGATCTTGGCCCTACACTTTTCTTTGCCAGTGCCGGTGCCTTCAAGCAGGTGCGTTGTGCTCAGCTTTCAGCCATTCTTGCCTGGTTATCCCTATCGGCAGGCGATCAGGTAGGCGGCATTGTCTTTAACGGCGACACTTTAACAGTCCAGCGCCCGGCAAGGCGCAAAAAATCTGTACTGCGACTGCTCGACACAGTGGCCAGTCAGCAACGCACATCAATAGATAGCCCGGCGTCAAAAACCACTCTTGATACGGCCCTTGGTGAAGCGCGGCGAGTTGCTCATACCGGCAGCCGTATCTTTGTGATCAGCGATTTCCTCAACATATCGGAGAAAACAACGTCGTTACTGGGTGCGCTGGCCCGCCATAACAGTGTCAGTGCACTCAGAGTTGTCGATCCGTTAGAACAGACGCTACCGCAAAGCGGCCGCTTTGCCATTGCAGGAGAAGGCGGCCCTGTGTGGTTTGATGCTTCAAACAGCAGTTTCCAACAGGCTTGGCGTAAAAAAATCACCCATCACGAAGCTGCCCTTGAAGAATGTTTTCGTTTGTCTGGCGTCAGCGCAACCGACGTTTCAACGCAAGAAGCGCCGGCGGTAAGCCTTAAAGCCATACTCGGGCCGGGAGGACGAATCGGATGATGCCCGACGACCCTCTTAGCCAGCTTCGTGATATTCACCTGCCACAGACCGGCGGCTTTTGGCCGCCCGCACCCGGCTGGTGGATTCTGGCATTTGTGCTTCTTGCAGGCGTCGCAGCATTGATTTGGCTGGTACGCCGTCGCCACCGCCGTAACCTTTGGCTGAAGCTTGCCAAGGCTGAATTGGCCAACCTCGAACGCACGGCGGCAAAAGAACCACAATGGTTTACGCAACTGAATACGCTGCTCAAACGAGTGGCGCGCGAGCGTTACCCGAGTGAACACCCTGAGGCGCAATCTGGCGACCAATGGGCCGCCTACTTGCTACGCCGCGCCCCAGACGGCCAGACCGCACAGCAACCGGTTGTGGAAGCATTGGTAAACAGTGCCTGGCAACCAACGCCAACCGCCGAACCCGCACAAGCCCTGGATTTCGCCCATACCTGGCTGGAGGCACAAAAATGTTAAGCCTCGCCTACCCTTGGGTACTGCTGCTAAGTTTGGTGCCCGTGCTTTTGCAGTGGAAAAAACCCACGGCGCACGCTGTAGATGCCCCAGTCTTTCCCATAGGCCACTGGCTCTCGGACTTGCCGGGTGTTTCTCGTCAGGGCAACGCCGTGCCTCGCTGGCAAACTCTGTTGTTAGTACTGGCTTGGGTGTTACTGGTGCTGGCACTGGCGCGCCCGCAGCACGTGGGTGAGCAGATCCAAATGCCGGTGTCCGGACGCGATCTCATGTTGGTTGTGGATATTTCACCCAGTATGGAAGAGCAGGACATGGTTCTTCAGGGGCGCAGCATTAATCGCTTACAGGCGGTTAAAAGAGTATTGAACGAGTTCATTGATCGCCGAAAAGGTGATCGGCTTGGCCTTATATTGTTCGGCACAGAACCCTACGTTCAAGCGCCCCTGACATTCGATCTCAAAACTCTTGAAACCCTGTTGCACGAATCAGGCATTGGCATGGCCGGGCGTGCAACCGCTATTGGCGACGCCGTAGGCCTGGCCACCAAACGCTTGCGCGACAGACCCCAACAGCAGAGAGTTGTAGTACTGCTCACAGATGGCGCCAACACGGCCGGTGAAATTACGCCAGACAAAGCTACCGAAATAGCAGCGGCTGCTGGAGTTCGCCTTTACACCATCGGCATAGGCGCCGATTCCATGATCCAGCGCGGGCTGCTCGGCTCCCGCCGGGTAAACCCTTCCAGAGATCTGGATGAAGACTTGCTAACCCGTATGGCCCAGCAAACCGGTGGCGAATACTTTCGCGCCCGCAACCTGCCAGAGTTGGAGATGATTTACGAAACCATCAACCAGCTTGAGCCCATTGAGCTGGATGGCAAATTCTACCGGCCAGTCACCGAACTGTTTTTCTGGCCTGCAGGCATAGCCGCAGCGCTGTGGCTTAGCCTTTTTGTTTTCCGGCGCAATACAAGCAGGCTTAATCGGGTTCGCCAACACACGGGCAGGAGCGTGAACCATGGCTGATTTCCACTTTCTTCGCCCGCTGTGGTTACTCCTGCTTTTGGTTATACCCGCGCTCTACCTTGTACTGAGGAGCAAAGGGACGGGTAATAGCGGCTGGTCTGGCCTGATTCCTGAACCATTTTTATCGCCGGTTATCCGGCGTTACGGCGGCGTTTCACAAAAGCCCGGCTCAAGGCTTTTCCCGGCAATCAGCGCGGTTGTTATCCTGGCTATAGCGCTTGCGGGCCCAGCTTGGCGTGAAGCACCCACCCCTCTGAAAAAACCGGGCGATAGCCTGGTGATTGTGCTCGACCTGTCGCTCTCCATGCTGGCAACCGATCTGGAGCCAGATCGTCTTACCCGGGCAAAGCGCAAGATTCGCGATATACTCACCGTGCGTGAAGGTAGTCTAACCGGGTTAGTGGTGTATTCAGGCGATGCCCATGTCGTGACGCCCCTAACCGACGACAGCAACACGCTGGCAGGCATGCTCAATGTGCTTGACCCGGTGATCATGCCCGCTCAAGGCAATCGTTCTGATCTGGCTATCGCCAAAGCCAGCACCTTGCTGGAACAGGGTGCTCCGGGCGAGGGCCGCATTTTGCTGATTACAGATGACGTGCCAGATCGCTACACTGGGCCCATCCTCGATTCACTTGCGGGAACCAACCACACCCTGAGCACTTTAGCTGCCGGCACCCGGGATGGCGGACCTATTCCGCTGGCCAAACGTGGTTTTATTCGGGATAACGGCAACATTGTGATCGCTCGAACAGACCCGGATAGGCTCGCAGAGCTTGCCCGCGATACCGGCGGCACAAGCCACGAGCTAACACTGGATGACAGCGACATAGCCAGCCTGAACCTCAGCCCCGAGGAATCTGATGAATGGCAGGATACAGACAGCGGGCTCACCATAAACCGCTGGAAAGATGACGGTTACTGGCTGTTATGGCTGGCTCTGCCGTTGTTGTTACTGGGCTGGCGTCGTGGTGCTTTTACAGCCATGGCACTGATTTTATTGCCTGCGATCCCTCAGCCTGCGGCTGCCATGGACTGGGATAGCCTCTGGCAGCGGGAAGATCAAAGAGCCCCAGAGCTGATTCAACAGGATGCCAGCAATGCAGCGAAGGTGCTTAAATCACCCGACTGGCGAGGCTCAGCGCTCTACAAAGCTGAACAATACGAACAAGCTGCCAAGGCCTTCGCCGCAACAGAATCGAGTTTGGCTGACTATAACCGCGGCAACGCCCTGGCCAAAGCAGGTAAGCTCGAAAAAGCTCTTAAGGCCTATAACAGCGCCCTGGATCGCAACCCGGATATGGAAGATGCCAGGGTAAACCGGCAATTGGTTGAAGACCTGCTTAACAAACAAAAAGAAGAATCTAGCCAAAAGCAGGGTGACAGCTCCGAGTCTTCTGAAAATGAATCTGACCAATCCCAGCAACAGGGGCAAAGTGAAGCTCAAGAAAAGCCGGGCGAAGAGTCACCCGCAAAGGCACAGCAAAGCGAGAGATCAAATACCTCGGACCCAGAACCTGGCAAAGAAGAAGCTCAGGCACCAGCGCCAGTATCCGAGACCCCACTGTCGCAGAGCCAGGAACAATCACTGCGGCGGATTCCCGATAACCCTGGCGGTCTTTTACAGCGGAAGTTCCTGCAGCAATATCAGGAGCGCCAAACACCACCCGATGAGGGCGACACACCATGGTAAAAAGGCTGATTATTTCCTCTATTCGGCTGACGGTTTTGGCGGCGTTGATGATTCTCTGGCTACCAGCCTTTGCCGGCGAGCTCACCGCTGAGCCAGACAAAACGCGGCTGTACGAAGGCGATGTTTTGACGCTTACCGTTAAAGGCAGCACAAAAATCGACATTAGCCTGAGTAATATTTTCGATTTTGATATCTCCAGCCTGCCTGCGCCGGATATTGAAAAGGTATCCCCAGACTTCGACATACTTGCCCGCAATCAGCGCTACAGCATTCGCACCATCAATGGCGACA
>JBQCZX010000131.1:0-10512 GCA_052089485.1 Marinobacter sp.
GAGAATCATGGGTAAAAACGTTGTTGTGCTGGGCACCCAATGGGGTGATGAAGGCAAGGGTAAAATTGTCGATCTGTTGACCGAAAAAGTCGCAGCTGTGGTTCGTTTTCAGGGTGGCCACAACGCCGGCCACACCCTGGTTATCGACGGCAAGAAAACGGCTCTGCACCTGATTCCCTCCGGTATTCTCCGGCAGGACGTTCAATGCCTGATTGGTAATGGTGTCGTTCTATCCCCGGAAGCCCTGCTGAAAGAAGTCCGTGGGTTGGAAGCATCCGGCGTAGCGGTTCGAGAGCGGCTTCGCATCAGTTTGGCGTGCCCGCTCATTCTGCGCACACACGTGCGTATTGATCAGGCTCGTGAGCGCGCCAAAGGCAATGATAAAATTGGTACCACCGGTCGTGGTATCGGCCCTGCATATGAAGACAAAGTGTCCCGCCGCGGCGTGCGCCTTGGTGATCTGCACAACCCGGCAGACTTCGAATTGAAGCTGCGGGAAATCATGTCTTATCACAACTTTGTGCTGACGGAGTACTTCAAGGAAGAAGCCGAAGATATCGATGCGGCCCTGGAAGAACTGAAGCAGATGGGCGAAGAAATCCTACCGATGGCCGCCGACGTAACGGACTTGCTCCATGAGTATCGCAAGCACGGCGACGATATTATGTTCGAGGGCGCCCAAGGTTCTTTGTTGGACATAGATTTGGGAACCTACCCGTTTGTAACCTCATCCAACACCACGGCAGGTGGCACAGCTACAGGTTCCGGTTTCGGCCCTCTTTATTTGGATTATGTATTGGGTATTACCAAAGCCTACACTACCCGTGTTGGCGCCGGTCCGTTCCCGACAGAGCTTTTTGATGAAATGGGCGAGCACTTGGCCATTAAAGGCAACGAGGTTGGCACCACGACTGGACGCTCCCGCCGTTGTGGTTGGTTCGATGCAGTTGCCTTGCGCCATGCTATCCAGATTAACAGTGTGTCCGGTATTTGCCTGACCAAGCTGGACGTTCTTGATGGGCTGGAAACTGTGAAGGTGTGCGTGGGCTATAAAACGCCTAAAGGTGAGATTACTCGTCCACCGATTGGCTGTGACAGCTACAAGGATATCGAGCCTATATACGCAGAGCTGCCAGGCTGGAGCGAAAGTACATTCGGTCTGACCAAGTTGGAGCAGCTGCCGGAAAACGCAAAAGCGTATATCCACTTCTTGGAAGAACAGATTGAAGCGCCGATTGATATTATTTCTACCGGCCCTGACCGGGTTGAAACCATTATTCTGCGCCATCCGTTTGGCGGCTAATTGGTTAGTGTGTTAAAAAACCGCCCTGCCTTAATTCGGCACGGCGGTTTTTTTGTACTCTTTTCTATAATCTTTTTTATGTTCAAGGTTTCTCGGCGATGATCGTTGCCCGCAGGGGGCCGGGATAACCTTCAATGGTTTTGGTGGGGTCTTCAGGGTCTAGAAAATCGCGAAGGGAGTTGTAGCGCATCCAATCGGTGCTGCGCTGTTCGTCGGTGGTGGTCTCTGACACATCCACCACCCGAGCGTTGCGAAAACCGGTACGATCCAACCAGCGCAGCAACGTGTCGCAACTGGGTAGAAACCACACGTTGCGCATCTGCCCATAGCGATCTTCCGGCATCAAGCTGTAGCCTTCGGGCCCTTCTACTACCAGAGTTTCCAGTACCAGCTCTCCGCCTCGGCGCAACGTACCTTTGAGCTCCAGAAGGTGGTCGAGAGGCGATCGTCGATGGTAAAGAACACCCATGGAAAAGGTGGTGTCAAAAGCCTCAAGCCCGTCAGGCAAGTCTTCCATGCGTATGGGTAACAGATCTACCGGCACGTCGCCCAGATAGCGCTTTACGCTGAGAAATTGGAGCATGAACAGTAGCCCGGGATCTATTCCAATCACTCGCGAGGCACCTTCACCCAGCATTCGCCAACAGTGGTATCCGGAGCCACAACCTACGTCCAAAATACGTCTGCCGGAAAGATCCGACAGATAAGGTGATACCCGATCCCACTTCCAGTCAGATCGCCATTCGGTATCAATGTGAGTGCCGAAGAAGTCGAATGGCCCTTTGCGCCAAGGCATAAGACCCCGGAGTCCGCTTTCAAGTGCCTCTTGTTGGTTAACGCTCAGGGCATGGGGCGAGCCAAGAGTGATGGCAGACGCGTCGAGTTCTGAGGTTACGTTGGGCAAATCCGGGAGGCTGTCCATTGCGGACTGCCAGCGATCCAGGTCACCGTGGGGGTTGTCGTCAAACCGATGCGCCAGCTGAGCTCTGATCGCCTCCGCCCAGTTGCTCTGATCGGTATTGTCCAGCTCGGTTAACAGCTGCCCGAAACAGCTTCGCCAGTCAAAATTCGCCATGGCTTGCTCGCTCTCCGTATGTGGATCAGTCAGCCTTGATGGCCAGCATGGATACGAAGTTGAAGCACTGATACCAGACCAGCACGCGATCAAATCCCGCGTCTTTCAGGCGCTGCTTGTGAGCGTCCAGAGTTTCTGGAATCAGTACCTGTTCGATGGCGCTCCGCTTCTGGCTTATTTCCAAGTCGGAATAGCCGTTAGCACGTTTGAATTCGTGATGCAGTTGGGTTTGAATGGCCTGCTCATCTTCAGAGTCGAAGCGGATTTTTTCCGAAAGGATCAGCGCACCTCCAGGCAAGGTGGCCTTGGCGATTTTGCTTAACAGGCTGCTGCGTTGCTCCGGTGGAACAAACTGCAGAGTAAAATTCAGAGTTGTGACGGAGGCATTCGCCAGCTCTGTTTCCTGTATGTCCTCACAGCGCAGGCTTACCGGCAGTGGGTGATCGTCCAGGGCGATGTGATGCTCGCAGCGCTCCAACATTGCTTCGGAATTGTCCACGCCTACAAGCGAGCAGTTATCGAACGTAATGCCATGACGCATGGCTAGCGTAGACGCACCTAGCGAACAGCCCAGGTCATAGCAGTTGGAGCCCGGCTGAGCATACTGCTCGGTAATCACCTCAATCATCGGGATGATGGTGGTGTAGCCGGGCACCGAACGCCGGATCATGTCTGGAAATACGCGCGCCACGGCAGCGTCAAAGCGGAAATCTTCTGGCTGCCGTTCCGTGGCGAACAGCCGGTCTGTCACCGGCTCTGCAGATCGGTCAACGCTACTCATCCCCAGCTTCCTCTTCTGGCTGTGCTGGCTGTTCTGGCTCGTCAGGTTGAGGTGCGGGCTGGTGGCAGCGCACACCACGGTTCTTGTAGTCCACAAGAATGCCGCGGAAGGTTGGGTCTACGTCGGAAGCGATGGCCATGTAGCCGTTTTCGCAGACCCCATGAAGCTCCGAAGACTTTGGAGACATGCGAAAGGTGTCACCCGGTGTGATATGAATCGCCTGGAAATCGCCTACAGGTACGTGATCTTTGTTGTCTGAGTGCTTAATGCTTCCGCTGAGCTCCAGCACGATTACAGTGCCCACGATGGCGACCAAGGCGGTGACGAAAAGGCTGCGGATGGTGTAACGGGCATCTTTCTGATTCATGCCTACCTCATTTTAAATGTGAATGAATAATCAATATTGACCGGGAAGTGTGATCGAAGGCGCTTGCAGGGCCGCCAACTGTTCCCTCAGTGATAACACCTGATCCGACCAGAATCTGGGTTGCGCAAACCAGGGGAAGAAGCGTGGAAAGGCAGGGTCGTCCCAGCGTTTTGCAAGCCAGGCGCAGTGGCTGATCTGCCGGTAACAGCGCAAAGGCTCAATCAGGTGTCTTTCGCGGCGATTAAAGTCCCGGAAGGTTTCGTAGCCTTCCAATAACTCGCCAAGCTGAGCGCCGCGTTCGCTATCCTCGCCGTTCAGCAGCAGCCACATATCCTGCATGGCAGGGCCGGTACGGCAGTCGTCCAAATCTACAAAAAGCATCTGCTCGTCCCGGCATAGTATGTTACCGGCATGGCAGTCTCCGTGCAGTCGCAGTGTCTCCACCGGGCCGGTGTCTTCAATGCGGGCGCGGCAGTGGGTTAGCAAATCTGGTATCAGGCTGTCCCAGGCGGGCCGAAGATCTTTTGGAACCCAGTCGCCTTCCAGTAGCAGAGCGTTACTGGCTTCTATGCCATCCACAAGTGATAGGGTTGAGCGATGTTGAAATGGCTTCAGCGCACCCATGTTGTGAATCTGGCCGAGCCACTGCCCAAGTCTGTATAGGGTGTCGGTAATACTTGTATCTGGTGCCTGGCCGCCACGCTGGTTGAAGGCGGCAAACAAAAAGTCGCCGTGTTTCCCAAGGGTGTCGCCGGAAGGCATTACCAGAGGCGCTACTACCGGAATATCGGCTTCCAGCAGTTCCCGGGTAAACTCATGCTCCTCGCGCACCTGCTCGTCGGTCCAGCGCCCCGGCCGGTAAAACTTGGCGATCACCGGAGGGCCCTCGTCCAGCCCTATTTGGTACACGCGATTTTCGTAGCTGTTCAGGGCAAACAGGCGCCCACTGACTGCGAAACCGGCGTCTTCCATGGCATCCAGAATCACGTCTGGCGTCAGAGCGTCGTAAGGATGGGCTGAAACGTTCATCATAAAGCGAAGCCGGTGGTAAATGTGACCGCCAGTATACCTGCTTGGCAGCGCTCTCGTAATGCGGGGTAGGGATGTTTCCATGGGTTCCTGCCTGTGCCGTATTGGGTTAACGTTAAGCTCGTAGGCTTCCGGTTTCCGGGAACCGCCAGTCGGCAGGCAACAGGTAGCAGGATTAACACGTGACAAGCGATTTTCTGGAAGTGGATACCGCTGTGATCGGAGCCGGTGTGGTTGGGCTGGCGGTGGCGCGAAGGCTGGCTCAGGCTGGGCGGGAGGTGATCGTATTGGAGGTGGGAAACCGCTTTGGCGAAGGCATCTCGTCACGCAACAGTGAGGTTATTCATGCCGGGATTTACTACCCGGAGAATTCCCTGAAAGCCGGCCTTTGCGTGGAGGGACGCAGGCAGTTGTACGACTACTGCGAAAGCCGAAAAGTAGGGTATCGCAAGTGCGGAAAATGGATTATCGCCACCAATGATGCGCAACACGCCATGCTTGAGGGCATTCAGCAGCACGCTGCAATCAACGGTGTTCCTCTCGCCCTGATGGATGGTGGTGCCGTCGCGCGACGGCTGTCGGGGGTGAAAGTAAGCGCTGGGCTTTGGTCGCCGGAGACCGGCATTCTGGATACCCACGGTTTGATGCTGGCTTTGCTCGGTGAGCTCGAAGATGCGGGCGGCTCGCTTGCACTGCGCTCGCCAGTTGAGCGTGTAGAATCGGAGGGAGGCACTCACACATTGCAGGTCGCCGGCCCATCGCCCTGTCAGCTCAGGGTTCGGAACCTGGTTAATGCAGCAGGGTTAGGTGCTGTCCCGCTGACCCGCAGTTGGGCCGGACTCCCGAACGGGCAGAAACCAGCGCAGTGGTTTGCCCGGGGCGTGTATTTTGGCTATAGCGGGCGCCACTCCTTTAACAGCCTGATCTACCCGGTTCCCGAGCCCGGAGGGTTGGGTGTTCACCTGACTCTTGATCTTGCTGGTCAGGCGCGCTTTGGGCCGGATGTAGAGTGGATCGAGCAGGAGAACTACCGGGTTGACCCCGAACGGGTGCATGCCTTCGCTGCTGGTATCCAGCAATGGTGGCCAAGCCTTGAGACTGGGCGCCTTCAGCCAGCTTATGCTGGCATCCGGCCAAAGCTGAAGAGTTCAAATGGTGGTTTTTTTGATTTCAGAGTAGATGGCCCCGACGAGCACGGTGTTCCGGGATTGGTAAACCTGTTTGGTATTGAGTCGCCGGGATTAACATCTTGCTTGGCGATTGCCGATCTGGTGCTGGGAAAGCTGGCTTACGCCGGGCAGAGTTACCCGGGTGTGCGGGCCAGCGCCCAGACTTGAATGTCCGTTGCGCCTGCATGTCGCAATGTCTGTGCAAGCGCGCGCATGGTTGCGCCGGTTGTAACCACATCATCTACAATGGCGACTTTTTCTGGCACGTTAGCACACACTTCAAACACGCCCCGCAGGTTTGCCAGCCTGGCCTCTCTGCTCAGCCCGCGCTGAGCCTGAACTTTCCGAACCCGGCGAACAACGCCGATACCCACGGGAATATCCAACGCCTCACCCAGGTGTTCGGCAATATCCCGTGCCTGGTTGAAACCCCGGGCGCGCCGGCGTGCAGCAAGCATGGGTGAGGGGATTAATAGGTGCGGCCTCTCATCACTATGATTCTCGAAGGCAGACTCAAGATAGCTTGAAAAGCCGGCAATCAGTGGCCGGGCAAATTTATGCTGGCTGCTGTATTTGTAGCGGCTGATCATGTTGTCGACCGGATACTGGTAGCGCCAGGGTATGAGCGAGCGGTTGAAGTGGGGTGGCGATGTCAGGCAGTCACCGCAAAGGTGATTGCTACCGGGGAGGGCTAGAGGTAGGGCGCAGCAGCGGCAGTGCCATCGGTTAATGGGTAGGTCTGCTTGGCAAAATTTGCATAAGCCATTGATAGAATTGGTAGAAAGGCAGCTCACGCACAATCCCTTGTCTTCTTCCCTGTTAACCAGTAAAGACATTATGGTTGACAGAGAACTTGATCCCTTTATCATCTGATTCATCCGTAAACCCAGAGACCATCAAAGGTTAACAGGACTACTACATGACTGCCACAGAATTACGCCACGACTGGACGCTTCAAGAAGCCAGGTCACTTTTAGAGCTTCCTTTCAATGATTTGTTGTTCCGGGCTCAGTCGATCCACCGAGAGCATTTTGATCCCAATGAGGTGCAGGTAAGTACCTTGCTGTCGATTAAAACCGGCGCCTGTCCGGAAGACTGCAAATATTGCCCCCAGAGCGGTCATTACAACACCGGGCTGGAAAAAGAAAAGCTGCTGGAGATCGAGAGTGTGGTTGCCGAAGCTCGCGCTGCCAGAGAAAAAGGTGCATCGCGTTTTTGCATGGGCGCCGCGTGGCGCAGCCCAGCAAAAAAAGACATGCCTTATGTGCTGGATATGGTTCGGCAGGTGAAATCTCTGGGGCTCGAGACCTGCATGACGTTGGGTATGCTTAAGCCAGATCAGGCTGGCGAATTGGCAGAGGCGGGGCTTGATTACTATAACCACAACCTGGATACCTCGGAGAGATACTACAGTCACATCATTACTACCCGTGCGTATCAGGATCGTCTGGACACCCTTGATAACGTTCGCCAAGCGGGCATGAAGGTGTGCTGTGGTGGGATTTTGGGTATGGGTGAAGAGGAAGATGATCGGGTGGGGCTGCTGGTTCAGTTGGCCAATCTACCTCATCACCCGGAAAGTGTGCCGGTAAACATGCTGGTGAAGGTTAAGGGTACGCCCATGGAGGATGTAGAAGATCTCGACCCGTTTGAGTTTATCCGCATGCTTGCGGTTGCCCGGATTATGATGCCGGCTTCCCATGTGCGCCTGTCTGCAGGGCGGGAAATGATGAATGAGCAGATGCAGGCGTTGTGTTTCCTGGCAGGTGCGAATTCTATTTTTTACGGCGAGAAGCTGCTGACGACGTCGAATCCGGAGGCAGATGCGGATATGGCTTTGTTCCGTCGCTTGGGTATTCGGCCAGAGCAGCGGCAGCAGTGTGCGACTGAGGCCCAAGAGGAAGAGGCAATTGCCGGCGATTTGGAACATGAGGCGAACCGCCACATGTTTTATGACGCTACTCGGGAATCTGCTTAGTTCGGAGTAAACAACGGGCGGGGGCTTCTCCCCGGGATACGCTACAAGCACATCCGTGTGCGCTTGTTTCGGGCCGTCCTTGGCCCTCTACAATCCCGGGGAAAAGCCCCCGCCCGTTGCATCTACAGTGGAGTTAACTACTTGGTGCCATCGTGCGGAATTTTGCCTCAGAATTAGAACAGCGAAAACAGGCTGGGCTTTACCGGACACGCCGGCAAGTTTCCAGTCCTCAACAGCCCATTCTAACGGCCGACGGCAAGCGGCTGTTGTCGTTCTGCAGCAACGATTATCTTGGCTTGGCCAGCCACCCTGCGATTATGGAAACCCTCCGATGTGCCTTGCCTGAAACCGGGCTCGGAGGCGCATCATCCCACCTGATTTGTGGACATCATGAAGCACATCATCGTTTAGAAGAACGTCTTGCGGCGTTCACTAAGCGCAGTTCAGCTTTGTTTTTCTCCACCGGGTATATGGCCAATATTGGTGTAATTTCAGCGCTGGCGGGGCGCGGGGATACCATTTTTTCAGACCAGTTGAACCATGCCTCTATTATTGACGGCTGCATTCTGAGTCGAGCAAATGTGCGCCGGTACGCCCATGGGGATGTGACGTCACTTGCGGTGATGCTTTCTGAGACCTCTGGCCACAAACTGGTGGTAACAGACGGCGTGTTCAGCATGGATGGCGATGTGGCGCCCCTGCGGGAATTGGCGCAGGTATGTCGAGATCACGGTGCGTTGCTTGTGGTTGATGATGCCCATGGCTTTGGTGTTGTTGGGCCGCAAGGGCGGGGGAGTGTGGCGGAGCTTGGATTGTCTGAGGAAGATGTGCCAATTCTGGTTGGAACTTTGGGTAAGGCTGCAGGCACCAGCGGTGCCTTTGTGGCGGGCTCAGCGGTGCTGATGGATTATTTGGTTCAAAAGGCTCGCACTTATATTTACACCACGGCGATGCCGCCGGCTTTGGCGTTGGCCACTTGTGCCAGCCTTGATTTGATCGAACATGGCGATGAGCGGCGCGTGCATCTGCAAAGCCTGGTTGAGCAGTTCCGGCGCGGCGCTACCGCCCTGGGATATAATCTGATGCCCTCGCGCACGCCTGTTCAACCCATTATCATCGGACATAATCGGCAAGCTCTGGCATTGAGCCAAGCGCTTGAGGAGTGTGGGGTGTTAGTAACCGCGATCCGCCCACCCACTGTGCCTGAAGGCGAAGCGCGATTGCGGGTTACGTTCAGTGCGGCCCATTCAACGGACGATCTGAAAAGCCTCCTTCAGGCTCTGTCGGACTGTCGTCATTTACTGAGTTCTTGATACCAATCTGTTCCTATGGCTAAAAAGACATTTTTTGTGACCGGCACAGATACCGGGGTTGGCAAAACCTTGGTGTCTGCTGCGATCCTTGAGGCAGCTAAAGCGGCTGGAAAGCGCGCGTTAGGTATGAAGCCTATTGCTTCGGGCTGCGAAAACACACCGGAAGGGTTGCGCAATGAGGATGCACTTATTCTGCAGCAATCGGCCGGTGAAATACTGGCCTACGATCTTGTGAACCCGGTTGCGTTGGAGCCTGCTATTGCCCCTCATATTGCGGCTGCACAAACCGGGCGAGTGATTTCTGCTGACCGGCTGGTGGGGTTCTGCCGGGGTATGCAAATGCGCCCGGCGGATCTGTTGTTGATAGAAGGTGCCGGCGGCTGGCGGGTCCCGTTGAATGATCGGGAAACCTATTCGGCCGTACCGCGGCAACTTGGCGTACCGGTGATTCTCGTGGTTGCGCTCAAGCTTGGCAGTATTAATCATGCGCTGCTAACTGCGGAGGCAATCCGTAACGATGGTTTGTCGTTGGCCGGATGGGTAGCCAACCATGCTGAGCCAGATGCAATGAGCTGCGAGCAAGAAACCCTAGATTACCTTATGGCGCATATGCCCGCGCCTTGTATTGGCGTACTACCATGGATTGAGGGTGCAAAGCCGGAAGTTTTGAGTAGCTATTTAGGTGTTGATGTACTGTTTGAAAATTGAACAATAATGTGGCCTAATAAGTTAAGGTCACAGGAAGCGGCAGTCATGATCAATAATAGCCTCGCAGAGGGTGTTCAGGGCGGTGCCGAAACCCTTGGTACCCTGTTAGACGCTATGGTCTGAGCTCTGAGTCCATGAACCCATTATCGTCGCTTCCTCTTAACTCACCCTACTCTGGGCTTGGCTCGAGTAGCTCTTCTGCTAACTCGACATCTAGCTCTCAATATAGTTTGGCAACCCCTGCTGGAGAGTCCCGTAAGGCTGGCCAAGACGTGGGACGCCTTGATGAGGTGCAGGCGATGCAGGTTATGCTGCAAGCTCAGCCTGATCGCCCATCTTTGACCGGTCAGCAAGCCAGAAATACCTATCAGAATGTTGCGGGTTTCGGGTCAGAGACAGCCTATGGAGTGGATGGGTTTTTATCTATTTCAGTTTGATCCCGAAACTTGGTAGCCTGCTAATTAGTTAGTCCCCCCGACGTTAATCCTTTATAGACAGTCCAAAGCTGTGCAGAGTCCGGCTAAGCGGCATGGCTGCGCTTATGTTATAGGTTTTGAGTACCCCTCCAAAGCGTGCACCGATGACCAAACTCTACACAAATTGTGTGTCCAGCTATTGACAGTTCTGTGCTTCTAAACGTATGTTTCAAACAAGTGTTTAATTAATGCTGCAGCGCTCACTGTTGCAGTGTCTGAACAACCCCAAGGCCGCAAGCTGTTATACCTTTTCAGCTGAGACCGAAAACCGAGGTGGTTTACATGCCTGAGTACAAAGCGCCCCTGCGTGATA
>JBQCZX010000132.1:0-10463 GCA_052089485.1 Marinobacter sp.
ACCTGCGTCATGTGAATTGGCCCGGGAGCTGTTAAACTTGCCACCATCAGATCGGTGCCACAAGCCCAAAATTCCGGAATCTATAGAGCTTGCCATGACCAAGAACCGTATTAACCATCGCGCCTTAGCCAGTATTTTTATGCTGACCCTGCTGTTTGCCGGTTGCGCCAGTATTGACCTGGATGCACAGGTTGCCCAATCACCCTCCCAAGCACTTGAACTTGCCGCCAAGGAAAGCAACACTGAAAGGGCACAGCAATACTTATTGAACGTCGCCCGCCGATTCCAGGAGCGCGGCGAACATCGAGCGGCCCGCACACTACTTCAGAGCACTCAGCTCGCGCAACCTGCTCCACCACTCCAGGCACAGAAGCGGCTGCTCTCCATGGCAAGCGCCGTGGCACTCGAAGACCAAACGTGGGCTGACAACATTGTTACGAAACTCTCGCCCGATAACTTTAGAAGCTACAACTCAGATCTGGTTAGCCGGGCCGCCAACCTTCAGGCCCAGACCTATTCCTTAGTAGGCGACAGCCTCTCAGCCGCCATGACACTGATGCTGCTTTCCCAATCAGATAGCACGGTTAATCCGCAACAGGTTCACGATCAGATATGGGAATTCCTGAAGGCCGTTTCGGATCAGAAACTCACCTCCGCAGGCGAGAACACCATTGGCTTTGAGACCGAAGGCTGGCTAGAACTTGCCGCTAGTATTCGCTCGCCCGAGCTAAGTATCGACGATCAAGGTCGCATCATACGCCGCTGGCAAAATAACTGGCCAGGCCACCCAGCCGCTCAAATATTACCCTCCGAACTGCAGCTCATCGCTAACCTGGCAGAAAATCAGCCCGAGAAAGTCGCCCTAGCTCTTCCACTCCAAGGCCCTCTGGCCAGCGCGGGCAAAGCTATCCGAGACGGTTTTCTGGCTGCCTACTACCAAGATGACTCAGCAGATCGCAGCAAAACCGACATCCGCATTGTGGACACTTCCGGTCAGCCGTTTGACGAACTGTACAAGGAGCTGGCTGCCCAAGACATTGACCTGATTATAGGGCCTCTCGAGAAAGAGGCACTAGCAAGCCTCACCAGCATGAGAACCCTGCCGGTGCCCGCCTTGGGACTCAACTATCTACCCGACGATCAAAATGTCCCAGATGGTCTGTATCAGTTTGGCCTTTCAGCGGAGGACGAAGCTCGGCAGATTGCAGACAGACTCGCAAACCAAAGCATCAATCAGGTGCTCGTGCTGATCCCCGAGGGTGAATGGGGCGACCGCGTTGAGGCCGCGCTGCTGAAGCGTGTGCAGCGCAACGGTGCGGTGGTTTTGGATATCGAACGATTCTTCCGCGAGGACAACCTACGGGCGATCACTGCCGATCTACTGGGCATTACCGTATCCCGGGACCGGGCTATTCAGGTGGAACGCACCATCGGCTTGAACGTTGAGTTTGAGCCGCGCCGCCGCCAGGATGCCGAAGCCATCGTCATGGTCGCAGAACCCGCAGTGGCCCGCCAATTCAAGCCTCTGTTTGCCTACTACTTCGGGGGCAGTCTACCCGTGTACTCACCTTCCATTATTTACGAAGGCACACCCGACGCCGGTCGGGATCGCGACCTCAACCAAGTGATATTCACAGACATCCCCTGGGTGCTCAATGACAAAAACTCACTGCGCGACGAAGCAAGCGGAGTTCTATCTGGCACTCGCGGCCAGCTGGGCAGATTATTTGCCATGGGGGCCGACGCGTGGCAGCTCAGCAAACGCTTGCCGCTGCTGCGCCAAATCCAAACCGCGTCAATCGACGGTCAAACGGGTCGGCTAACCATGACGCCGGAAGGCAGCATCCACCGAAACCAACTTTGGGCACAGTTCCGAAGCGGAACGCCCGACCTACTGCCCCAGCCAGTAGCCCCAAGTGACGAAGGGGACGAACGGTCGCAGGCCCTGACTAACTAACGCCACTACGCAATAATAGAAGGACAGCTGAGCCATGGAAGGCCGCAAAGCTATCGGAACCTACTTTGAGGGCGTAGCCGAAAGGTATCTCTTCGCTTGCGGCGTGGAGATCCGAGAGCGCAACGTTTACAACCGCGGTGGTGAAATTGACCTAATAGGGCTGGATAACGATACCCTCGTTTTTTTTGAGGTACGCTTCCGAGGCAACGGCAGCCTTGTAGACCCGGCAAGCTCCATTTCATACCCAAAACGACAGCGGCTGTTGAAAGCCGTTTCGTTTTACCTGCACCGGAACCAGTTATGGGACACCAACTGCCGCATAGACGTGGTGGCAATCAGTCCGGGAACCGTTAAAAAATACCGGGTACAATGGATCAAAAATGCAATTCAGGCGGACGCGTAAACTCTGATGAACGATATGGGCAACCTGATCAACCAATTATTTGCGAGCCACATGGAGCACACCGCTCAGGCAGCCAGCACCGTCGGGCCTGCCATCGAACAGGCCGCAGACGCCTTTGTAGGCGCTCTGCTAAATGATGGAAAAATCGTTACCTGCGCCAACGGAAACGCCAACGTAATCGCTCAATATTTCTGTACAGCATTCCTGAATCGTTTTGAGCAGGATAGGCCGGCACTGCCAGCTATCAACCTGGGAGCCGACGCAACAACCTACTCAGCCATATGCCGTGACAATCGCTTTAACGACACCTTCTCACGCCAAGTGAAGGCCATCGGCAAGCCTGGCGACCTATTGTTCGTGATTGTTGACGACGGCCACAAAGCGAACCTTATTCAGGCTATTCAGGCTGCCCATGATCGGGAAATGACCGTGGTGGTACTGAGCGCGCGAGAGAAGTCTGACATTACCTCCCTGATGCACTCTGAAGATCACGAAATCGCCCTAAATGATCTATCACCAACAGAGGCCGCCCCCATACTTCTGATCGTCATCAATGCGCTCTGCTCACTGGTGGATGGCAAACTGTTCGGCGGCTAACAAAAACGCCGGCAATTGCCGGCGTTTTTGTTAGAACAATTCACAAACTCCAACCTACTTAACGACCTTAAGAGTGGGCCGACCGGATGGCCGCTCATCTTGCCCCCCAGGCTGCCTGGAACCCTCACGATCATTGGTGCCATCAGGATCAGGGGAACCCGGCTCGCTGCCAAACACCATTCCCTCCCCATTCTCCTTGGCGTAGATAGCTAAAACAGCCTGGAGTGGAATAAACACCTGCATCGGCACTCCGCCGAAACGGGCGCTAAACTCCAGCGCACTATTACCAACCACCAGGCTACGCACCGCACCGGGGCAAATATTCAGAACGATTTGCCCGTTCGCTACATGTTCTGTCGGCACCTGAACACCCTGAATGCCTGCATCCACAACTATGTATGGCGTGCAGTCGTTATCCAGTATCCACTCATTGAAAGCACGAACCAGATACGGACGGCTGGATGTCATGGTGATTTTATTATCAGGCACTGCTAGCCTCCTGTTCCCTAAAGCGGAACCCTGCCAAAAAATCAGCTACGGATGTCTTCTTCAAGATCGGAAAGGCTTGCCTTGAAACCTTCACGCTCGAAAATACTCTCCATATACTTTTGCAGTGGCTTAGCCTGCTTATCATTGAGCTCTATGCCCAGTGACGGCAAACGCCAGAGAATGGGAGCAATGCAGCAATCCACAATGGTGAATTCCTCAGAGAGGAAAAACGGCATTTCACCAAACAATGGCGCAGTTGCGAGCAGGCTTTCGCGAAGCTCTTTGCGGGCCACTTCTGATGCCTTGGCGTTTGGCTGGCTCAAAATCTGATCTACCAGGCCACACCAGTCCTTCTGAATCCGATGAATCATCAGCCGACTGTTCGCACGGGCTACCGGGTAAACTGGTAGCAGCGGCGGGTGCGGAAAGCGCTCATCAAGGTATTCCATCATGATGTTAGGTTCATACAGAACCAGGTCACGATCTACCAGAGTCGGCAGGGCGTTATACGGATTCAGGTCAGCCAATTCGGCTGGTGGATTATCCGGGTCAACATCGACGACATCAACGGTAACACCCTTCTCTGCCAGCACAATACGCACCCTGTGGCTGTAGTGGCTGACCGGATCTGAGAAAAACGTCATCGATGACCGCTTGGTCACAACGCCCATAGAACTACCTCACGAGTAAACAAACCGAAATGGCCCTGAAAAACGCAAAAATTCCAGCGGGCCGGTTAACGCCCGCTGGAACTCAGGGAACGGGATTATACCCTATTTATCAGTGTACGTCCTTCCAGTACTCACGATTGAGCAGGTAAGCGAAGACAAAGAAAATAGCAACAAAGATCAGTACGAATATCCCCAAGCGTTCGCGCTCAACCTTGATCGGGTCCGCCATATAGGACATGAAGTTGGTCAGGTCATACATTGCACCGTCAAACTCAGCACCAGACATGCTGCCTTCTGTAGCATATTCCGGGCATGCACTCGCGTTATTGACGTTGCCACTCAATGGCTCAACATTGGACTTCTTGCCAATATTGGGCTCAACCGCACACAGACCCTGCAGGTCGACCAGTACGTGGGGCATGCCCACCTTGTCGAACACCACATTATTCACACCCAGCGGGCGTGATTCATCTTTATAGAAACCACGCAGGTAGGAGTACACCCAGGACTCACCGCGCAAGCGGCTTTCCAGCGTCAGATCCGGTGGCGGAGCACCAAACCAGTCTGCAGCCATGTCCTTGTTCATGGAGTTTTTCATCAACTCACCAATCTGGGCGCCAGTGAATATGAGATTCTCTTCGAACAACTCGGCCGGAATCTCAAGGTCATCAGCAACCCGCTTGTAGCGAGCATACTCCATGGAGTGACACCCCATGCAATAGTTCGTAAACATCGCCGCACCGCGCTGGAGGGACGCCTTATCGGTGTGATCCGTCTCGATGTGATCAAGAGAAACACCGGCACCCGCTGCCAGCCCGAGAACCGGCAGGAATGCGATGAAAAGACCAAAAATCAGCTTTCTCATTATCCTGTCACCCTCTCTGGTACTGGCTTGGTTTTCTCCATGCGCGTATAGAACGGCATCAGAATGAAGTAGAGGAAGTACAACACTGTCAGTATCTGGGCAACAGTGGTACGACCCTCGGTGGTGGGTACAAGACCAAGATAACCAAGAATAACGAAACTCACTGCGAACAACGCCAGTGCAATCTTGCTCAGCCAGCCTTTGTAGCGGATAGAGCGCACAGGGCTTCTGTCCAACCATGGCAAAACAAACAGAATCGCAATGGCTCCGCCCATCACAACCACACCCCAAAACTTCGCTGGCAGACCGAACAGGTCAACCGTTACCGCTCGCAACATGGCGTAGAACGGCGTGAAGTACCAAACAGGCGCAATATGTTCTGGTGTTTTCAGAGCATTTGCAGGCTCGAAGTTCGGCCTCTCAATAAACATGCCACCCATTTCCGGGAAGAAAAACACCACAATAAAGAAGATGAAGAAGAATACCGCGACGCCCACAAGGTCGTGCACTGAGTAGTACGGGTGGAACGGAATACCGTCTTTTGGAATGCCGTTTTCGTCCTTGTTCTTCTTGATGTCGATGCCGTCCGGGTTGTTGGAACCCACTTCGTGCAGCGCAAGAATATGCAGAACCACAAGCCCCAGAAGAACGATGGGCAGCGCCACAACGTGCAGAGCAAAGAAACGGTTAAGGGTTATACCCGAAATCAGGTAATCACCACGAATCCACAGAGACAGATCGTCGCCAATAACAGGAATTGCGCCAAACAGGTTAACGATTACCTGTGCACCCCAGTAGGACATTTGCCCCCAAGGCAGCAAATACCCCATGAAAGCCTCTGCCATCAGCACCAGGTAGATCAGCATGCCAAACAGCCAGATCAACTCCCGCGGCTTTTTGTATGAGCCATACATCAGCCCCCGGAACATGTGAAGGTAAACCACAATGAAAAAAGCCGAGGCACCCGTGGAGTGCAGATAGCGCAAGAGCCAGCCCCACTGTACATCACGCATGATGTACTCAACGGAAGCGAACGCACCCTCACCCGTCGGGTTGTAACTCATGGTAAGCCAGATACCGGTCACCAACTGGTTGACCAGTACAAGCATTGCCAAAGAGCCGAAGAAATACCAGAAGTTGAAGTTTTTCGGCGCGTAGTATTTTGCCAGGTGATTATTCCAGGCATCAACAACTGGCAGACGCTCGTCTACCCAATTAAGAAGCTTTCGCATTACGCTGCCTCCGGATCAAGACCAATGGTGAGAGTCTCATCATCGTCGTAACGATAAGGCGGAACCTGCAAATTCAGCGGAGCAGGCTGCGCGGTGTAGACTCGCCCGGCCATGTCGTAACGTGACCCGTGACAAGGACAGAACAGGCCACCCAGCCACTCGTCACCCAAGTCTGCCGGAGCTACTTCCGGCCGATAGGATGGCACGCAGCCAAGATGGGTGCACAGACCAACAAGAACAGCCATCTCTGGCTTGAGTGAACGCAAAGCACCCTCAATGTAAGGCGGCTGCTGCGGAGTTTCAGACTGGGGATCTTTCACCTTGTCGTTGAGCTTCTTTATGTTGCTCACCATCTCATCTGTACGGCGGATCAGCCACACTGGCATACCCCGCCACGCAACGGTGATCTGCTGACCCGGTTCAATCTTGCTGATATTGACGGTTACCGGCGCACCAGCCGCTTCCGCTTTGGCACTGGGATTCCAGGATGCCACGAAAGGAACTGCCGCACCGACGACGCCGACTCCACCGACCGCGGCCGTAGCACCGATCAGAAATCGGCGTCGACCTTGGCTCACGTCGCCATTATTCATTATGGTTTTCTCCCATCAGGCGATGTCACAGCCCGCAAGAAAGCCGGCAATGCGCATCAAAAAGAACTTCACAACCCAAAATTATAAGCGACCAAATAGTAATAAAATTACCTTGCCCTTACAAGTCGGAAAGCCGCAGCCAGCGCTCGCTCTCTGCCCCGGATCAATTCGAACAGTATTGACCCTGAAACAAAAAAACCCGACCAAAAGCCGGGTTTTTCTGAGACCTGCGCCAGCGTAACTTAACGCTTGGAGAACTGAGGACGCTTACGCGCTTTACGCAGACCCACTTTCTTACGCTCGACTGCACGAGCATCACGGGTCACGTAACCCGCTGCACGCATCGACGGACGCAAGGTCTCGTCGTAATCCATCAGCGCGCGAGTCAGACCGTGGCGAATTGCACCCGCCTGACCACTGCTGCCACCACCTTTTACGGTGATATTGATATCAAACCGATCCGCAGATTCTGAAACAACCAGAGGCTGGCGCACGATCATGCGAAGCGTCTCACGACCGAAAAATTCTTCGATTGTGCGACCGTTGATAGAAATGTTACCGCTTCCCGGCTTGATAAACACCCGAGCCGTGGACGTTTTGCGGCGACCAGTACCGTAATTTTGTGCTACAGACATATCCGCCTTCCGTTAAATGTCGAGTTCTTTGGGCTGCTGGGCTGTATGAGGATGCTCAGCGCCGGCATAGACTTTCATCTTTTTGAACATGGCGCGACCAAGCGGGCCCTTCGGAAGCATGCCTTTAACAGACTTCTGAATAACTTGCTCAGGCGCCTTATCTACCAGCTTCTCGAAGCTGATGGACTTGATCCCACCCGGAAAGCCGGTATGACTGTAGTACATCTTGTCAGATGACTTATTGCCCGTAACCCGCACTTGGCCCGCATTGATCACAACAATGTAATCGCCAGTGTCTACATGAGGGGTATACTCAGGCTTATGCTTGCCCCGCAGACGACGGGCGATTTCGGTTGACAGACGACCCAGCGTCTTGCCGGCTGCGTCTACAACGTACCAGTCACGTTTTACGGTTTCTGGTTTCGCACTCAGAGTCTTCATTGATTCCGCCTTGAACGCTATAAAAAGAAACGTTAAAAACCGCCACCGGAACGTGTAATACACCCGGAGGAGGTTCTGTACCTGTAATTTGATTGACAGTGACACTATTCGGGGCTGAGATAGTGACATCGTCTTGAAAAGCCAGGGCGCGAAGTATACTCGAACGATTAATGAAAACCAACCCTGCCTCGCATTGTTTTGTTACTCAATTATCGCCATAGAGATTCGCCGTATAGCAGGCGGGTATTGGCAAGTAACACAGACGCCAGATAGTCCGGCTGCTCGCCCCGTAGTTCAGACAAGCATTCTAAAATTCTGCAAAGGTATACTGGGGAGTTAGCACCTGCTTCAACACCCTCCGGCGCCATATCTGGTGCATCCGTCTCAAGCACCAGGGATTCCAACGGCAAACGTGCAACGGCATCCCGGGTCTTTCGCGCGCGGGGATGCGTAATGACACCACCTATGCCAATAAAACACCCCTGACCGACCAGTTTTATTGCTTGCTGATAGCTACCGGAAAAGCCGTGCACCAGCGCCCTGCCCGTCCACTCTTCACGCCTTAACGTGGCATGAACGTCGTCATGGGCTTTCACCGAATGAATAATCAGGGGAAGGCTCAGCTTAGATGCGAGCTCAACCTGGGCTTCAAACCAAGGCTGCTGGGCACTCATATCGCCATGCAAGCGATCCAGCCCACACTCCCCAACAGCCACACAGCGCTCAGGCCGTGCGCTCAGAGCCCGCTCCAGGCTCTCCAGATCCCCGGTGGAGTGTTCCCCGACAAACCACGGATGGATGCCCAGGCAGTAATACAAGCCAGAGTGAGCGAGAGCCGTATCCCGCACGCGCTGCCAGTCCGGGCGCCGAACGCCAGGAATGACCAGTCCGACAACACCGTGACTTGATGCAATCTCAAGCTCACTAAACCGGCGCCCATCGAACCAGGAAAAGTCAAAGTGACAGTGAGCATCAACCAGCTTCACAACGGTCTCCTACCGTTACCGGGTCAGTGCTCCCGGGTTTTATGGAACTCGACGTCTGGATAGCGCTCCTGAGCCAGGTTGAGATTCACCATGGTTGGCGCGATATACGCCAATCGATCACCACCATCGAGCGCTATGTTGTCGTTGTTCTTGCGCTGGAACTCGTCCAGCTTGCGATCGTCAGCACAGGTTACCCAGCGCGCTGTTGCCACGTTGATCGGCTCATAAATAGCCTCAACCTTGTACTCAGTCTTGAGACGACTAACCACCACATCAAACTGCAGAACACCAACAGCCCCAACAATTAAATCATTGTTGCGCAACGGCCGGAAGACTTGCACAGCGCCCTCTTCCGAGAGCTGAATCAGCCCCTTCTGGAGTTGCTTAGCTTTCAGGGGGTCTTTCAGTCGGATGCGACGGAACAGCTCAGGTGCGAAGTTTGGAATGCCGGTGAATTTAATATCTTCGCCGGCCGTAAACGTATCGCCTAATTGAATAGTGCCGTGGTTATGCAGCCCAATAATGTCACCCGCATAGGCCTCCTCTGCATGCGCACGATCGCCGGCCATAAACGTCAACGCATCGGAAAAGCGTACGTCCTTGCCGATCCGCACGTGACGAGCTTTCATACCCTGTTTGTACTTACCCGACACAAGACGCATGAACGCAACTCTATCCCGATGCTGGGGGTCCATGTTCGCCTGAATTTTAAAAACAAAGCCGGAGAAGCCCTCGTCATCAGGCTGCACCAGCCTTTGGTCGGTTTCACGGGGCTGAGGCTTAGGGGCCCAATCCACCAAGCCGTCCAGCATATGGTCAACGCCGAAGTTACCCAGTGCCGTACCAAAAAACACTGGGGTGAGCTCTCCCGCCAAAAATGCCTCATGATCGAACTCGTGGGAGGCACCCTTAACCAGCTCCACCTCATCCCGCAGTTCGCCGGCATACTCACCGAGAACAGTATCAAGCTCCGGATTATCCAACCCGTTAATGACCCGAACGTCTTGAATCGTATGGCCCTGCCCGCTCTGGTATAAAACTACTTCATCCCGCAGCAGGTGATAAACACCCTTAAAGCTCTTACCCATCCCAATCGGCCAGGTTATCGGCGCACAGGCAATTTTCAGAACATCTTCCACCTCATCCATGAGCTCAACGGGATCACGAGTATCGCGATCGAGCTTGTTCATGAAGGTCAGAATAGGCGTGTCCCTGAGCCGCGTCACTTCCATCAGCTTGATTGTGCGCTCTTCAACGCCTTTGGCGCTGTCGATGACCATCAGGCAGGAGTCGACAGCGGTCAGAGTACGATAGGTATCTTCCGAGAAATCCTCGTGGCCCGGCGTATCCAGCAGGTTCACCAGCTTACCCTCGTAGGGAAACTGCATCACCGACGTGGTAACCGAGATTCCCCGCTCTTTCTCCATTTCCATCCAGTCAGATTTTGCGTGCTGACCAGACTTCTTACCCTTGACCGTCCCTGCTTTTTGCAGAGCGTGTCCGAATAAGAGAACTTTTTCGGTAATCGTGGTTTTACCAGCGTCTGGGTGAGAAATGATTGCAAAGGTGCGGCGCTTGGCCACTTCCTGGGAAA
>JBQCZX010000133.1:0-10296 GCA_052089485.1 Marinobacter sp.
CCTTCAGGCGCAATGATTTCTGCTGTTGTTGACTTGCCTTATTTGCAAGAAACATCTACCGGGTATAATTCTTTTGGTGATCCAACTTACACCGAGTGGGGGATCCTCGCCGTTCAGTTGTCAAACAGAACTTTGACGGTCTTCGGGGCCAAAAATTTAATACACTATCGCATAACCAGCAACAATGAAGGCATCCCAAACGGTTTCAGAGAGATTTCCCGGCATCAATTTTCTGAGCAAATCAATTTGAACATTTATGCATCTTCTGACCGCTCATTACTTGCCTCTATCCCGCCCTAGTCATGCCTATCCGGGCTATCCGGATTTTGTGCAGACGTAAGATCTTCAGCCTTACTTCTGCACCTAAAGCAATCCAAAACGGCAATGCAACCCTTTGATATTTAACGGGCGGTTTTCCTTGTTTTCCAGCCTGCACAAAATGCCGGTTTTCTTTTTAAATCATGACGCTGCTGGCGGTGCCGCCCATACATGGGGTGCAAGGGGTCGTAGGTTCAAATCCTACCGTCCCGACCATATACAAATGATTCAGGGCACGTCTTCGGATGTGCCCTTTTTCGTTTCTGGCTGGGGAAATGTTTGGGTGGCCAACACACTCTGATAGCCGTCTAGCTGTGAGATTCTTTACACCCGCTACACTTGTGCTCCAAGATCAGGTCGTCAGGAGGCATCCACATGAATTACGAATCAATGTCAGCGATGCCGGTTCAATTCCATAATTCCGCACCAGAGCTTTAAGGCACGCCCTATGTCCGTTGCAGACTACCTGACACCTTATGACTTTTCGCTAGCGACGATAATAGGCTGCATGCTCCTACTGGGGCTCTATGGCTACGGGCTGCTAAAAATGCCTGAAGAAAATCAGCCAGGCAGCGTTCAGATACTGGTGTTCGTGGTGGGCGTGATGATTTGCTACGGCGTTATGCAAACCCAGTTTGATTACTACTCTCAATACATGTTCTTCATTCACCGAGGCCAGCACCTGATTCTTCACCACTTGGGGCCGTTCCTGATCGCGCTCTCCAATCCTCTACCGGTGATGCGTTTTCTCTACAGCCGAATCAAACCCGGGATCAGGCAGGCACTGGCTCCTCTGGGCTGGATATACCGGTTTCTGCAGCACCCTGCTTTTGCATCTTTTCTGTTCGTAGGGCTAATTTACTTCTGGCTATGGCCGCCCATCCATTTTAATGCCATGCTCAGCCGCGACCTGTACTGGATCATGAACTGGAGCATGCTGCTGGATGGCTTGCTGTTCTGGTGGCTTATCCTGGACCCGCGTTCACCGGTGTCCGGCAACGCTCTGGGGTATGGCAAGCGGATCCTGCTGCTGGCTCTGGTGGCGGTTCCGCAGATAATCCTTGGCGCTATCATTGTTTTCTCCCGGGGCATGGTTTATGACGTTTACAAAGTGTGCGGTCGTGCCTGGCCGATGCCACCGGAGACGGATCAGCTCCTGGGCGGGCTAATCACCTGGATCCCGCCTGCCATGATGAGTATTCTTGCCATACTGATTATCCTTCGCCGCGCCATGCGGGAAGACGGCAAGGTATCCCCTTATTCCGAAAAACTGAAGGCAACCCATTCATGAATAATCCGTTCCGTTCGCGTCTGCCAGGAATGCTGTCGATCACTGTCGTGGCCATCGCAACGGTAATCCTGGTCGGCTGTTTCGGCAACGACAAGTCCTGGCGCGGCAAGGACATCAGCAGCCTGATGCCGGAACTGGCTTTCGAGTTGACAGGCACATCCGGCGATACCATAAGTGCCAAGGAAACCGACGGTAAGATCCGGATGCTGTTCTTCGGCTTCACCTCCTGCCCCGACGTCTGCCCCGCTACCCTCCAAAAGCTATCACGCGCCGTGAAGGACATGCCTGAACAATGGCAGGACGACACCCGAATTGTCTTCGTCAGCGTTGACCCTCGAAGGGACACGCCGGAAAGAATCAAAAACTATGTGGATTTCTTCAGCGACAAAGCCATCGGCCTCACTGGTGAAGAAAAAGCACTACGGGAGCTAAGTAAACGCTACCGCACCACCTTTGGCTACGACGATCCTGATGCAGAGGGCGACTACAATGTGTCGCACAGCGGCGCCGTCTATGTATTCGACCGCGAGGGCAATGCCCGCCTTCTGTTCAGGCCTGACCTAAGCGTTGAAGACATCCGGGCAGATCTGGTTGCCTTGGCTCAGGAAAGCAAAATTTGACATAGAGTTCCTGCAATCCGAGTCACCCCCGGTCAGCCAAGCTGTCCTACATTGGTAAGTACTACAAGTTACCCTTAAACTGACTTACCGCGTCGACAACTTGTCGAGCCCCATCTTGAATTTCATTCATTACTTGCCCAGCTTCGCTTGAAAATGCGAGTGCTTTGTTAGCCTTCGTCAGACTTTCCTCAATTAACGCAACAGCCTCTTCTGTTAGCTTTTTATTCTCAGATACAACCTCTACAATTTGAGCTGTTGCTGAACTGGTTCGGGAAGCAAGTTGGCGAACTTCGTCCGCAACAACGGCAAACCCCCTACCCTGCTCACCGGCCCTGGCAGCTTCGATCGCTGCATTGAGCGCCAGTAGATTTGTCTGATCCGCTATACCACGTATGCTCTCTACCAACGCAAACACCTTCGCTGACTGGGCATCCAATGCAAAGATACCCTTGCTGGCGCTATCCATTTCTTTAGACAGCTCATTCATAGTCTGAACGGTTGATTCAATGACACGAATTCCCGTTGCGGCATCTTCGTCGGTCTTCCTGGAAATATCGTGGGCAATCTCTGCGGTCTGCGACACCTCTAGCTGCTGATTCATTTGCTTCGTGATGACCGTCGCAAATTTAACCACCTTATAGAGATCACCATTGTCGTCGTGTACAGGGTTATAGCTAGCCTCTAGCCAAACAACGTTTCCCCTGCTATCGATACGTTTAAACCTGTCGGACACATGCTCCCCAGCTGACAGGGTTTTCCAAAAATCCACATAGGCTCGGGAATTCGCCACTTCCGGCTCACAAAAAATCTGGTGATGCTTACCAATTATCTGACTTTTGGTGTAATCCACACTTTTAAGGAAGTTGTCATTTGCATGCAAGATCGTGCCATTCAAACTGAATTCAATAATGGCCAATGAGCGATCCAGGGCAGTCATCAGGTCTTCATGTTCGCGGGTCTTTGATATCGTTTTGGTCAGCTCTATCGAGAAAACGGCCAATTCCGCTGGTTCACCATCGAGCCGACTTTTGGGCTGCACAATTGTCCGGTACCAAATATGAGCACCGCTCTTAGTCTCGAATTGCAACGCTCCATGCCAGTGATTTCCCGTTCGGATCGCCTCAAACATTTGTTTGCAATAATCTCTGTTGAGAGATTTATCCACAACAAACGCTTTAAAGTCTGCATGAATAATTTCACCGGATGAATACCCGGAAGACTGCAGAAATTGCTCGTTGGCGTCGAGAAACTTTCCCTGCTGATCCAGCGAAAAACAGATCATCTCCGCTTGCAGGTTGCTTTGTATTTCTTTAAAAATCGCCAACTCAGCTTCCAAGCCCGCGATTTTGGTTTGCAGTTTTTTATTACTAAACAGCATTGTGTGATCCTGAAAATTATAGAACTGAGCTGACATGGCGGCAGAAAAACGTCTGCCCTATATATTTAACGGCCCCTAAAAGCAAAACTCGAGGGCTCAAACTCAAAAAAGCGAACAATCTGTTACCATAAACCAAATTCCCAACAAAGAGCTGAGCCATGATGGATTCAACCAAGTTTTACATTAATGGGGAATGGGTCACACCTTCGGGAACCCAGCACCTAGAGGTCATCAACCCCTCTGACGAGAAGGGTTTTTCCCAAATCACACTAGGTTCCCAGGCCGATACAGACAACGCCGTTAGTGCAGCAAAAAAGGCTTTCCCGGCTTGGTCGGCCTCCACTAAAGAGCAGCGTATTGAGCTGCTGGAGCGCTTGTTCGAAACCTATAAGGCGCGGGCAGACGAGATGGCACAAACCATCAGCCAGGAAATGGGCGCGCCCATTGATCTTGCCAAAACTGCCCAGGTTGGCGCAGGCGCGGCCCACCTGAAAAACACCCTCCGCGCGCTAAAGTCTTTCAACTTTGAGCATCCCCTTGGCGATCACGCACCGGACAACATCATTGTTCACGAACCAGTCGGTGTTTGTGCGCTGATAACGCCTTGGAACTGGCCGATGAACCAGGTGATGCTGAAAGTAGCGCCTGCGCTGGCGGCGGGTTGCACAGTGGTGCTCAAGCCATCGGAAATCTCGCCTCTATCGGCCATGCTTTTGGCAGAAATGATCAATAGTGTTGGCTTCCCAGCAGGTGTGTTCAACCTGATCAACGGCGACGGCGCAGGCGTTGGCTCACAACTCTCCAAACATCCGGACGTTGATCTGGTCAGCTTCACAGGCTCAACCCGTGCTGGCAAAGCAATCACAATTGCAGCGGCTGACACTATGAAGCGAGTCGGTCTAGAGCTAGGCGGCAAGGGCGCCAACATTATCTTTGCCGACGCCGATGAAAAAGCAGTCACTCGCGGTGTACGCCACTGTTTTGCCAACTCGGGCCAGTCCTGCAACGCACCCACGCGAATGCTGGTTGAAAAGTCTATTTATCAGCAGGCTGTTGAAACCGCAACAATGATCGCTAACAAAACCGACGTGGGCCAGGCCAGTGCTGAAGGCCGACACATTGGGCCCGTGGTCTCCGAGCAGCAGTTCCTGAAGGTTCAGGGGCTGATCAAACAGGGCATAGAGGAAGGCGCTACACTGACCGCCGGCGGTGAAGGTCGGCCAGAAGACCATGAAAAAGGGTATTTCGTAAAGCCAACCGTTTTCGCGGATGTCACACCTAGCATGACTATCTGGAGCGAAGAGATTTTCGGTCCGGTTCTGGCCATCACGCCTTTTGAAACCGAAGAGGAGGCTGTAAAGCTGGCTAACGATACTCTCTACGGACTTACTAACTACATCCAAACCTCTGATAAAGAAAGAGCTCGCAGGCTCGCCAAGCAGGTCAGATCGGGCATGGTGGAAGTCAACGGCAAGTCTGGCTCGGCCGGCTTCCCGTTTGGCGGCATGAAGCAATCTGGCAATGGTAGCCGTGAAGGTGGCGTTTGGGGCCTGGAAGAGTTCCTGGAAGTTAAATCCGTCACTGACTGGTAAGCCGCCTCATTTACTCGCAATACCCGAAACCGGAGGCGCTAGTCTGTTTGCCTCAGGCTTCGGGTATCATTAGACATTTTCCAGCGCACAGTTGCAGTCCATCCCAGCAGGATCCCAATGAAAAAGACCTATCAGTTAGACCACCCGAAAATCAAAGTGCCTCGCGTCGTCGATTCGGTGAAGCATGACATCCGGAAATTCTTGAAAAAAGAACGTAACAAACCCTTACCTTCCGGTGCCACATACTGGGGGTTCGATTGCAAATTTGGCCAATCAGAAGAAACAGCGGCAGAGGTGCACCTGTCATCGCTAATGAAATATATCGATGAGCTTGTTGCCAACAACATTATGACGCTTTATGTGGAAATCACACCGAAAGCGATTGTGGCCGGCGAAAAACCTCCTGCACGGGAGAGCTAGTTATCAACGATGAGAGTAGGTTAATCCAGACACAAAAAAGCCGAAGCGATTGGTAATTGCTTCGGCTTTTTTGTTTGAAGAGGTGGTCTATTTAGCTGGCGCGTTAAGTACGTCCAGAACCTCTTCCAGTTCGGTGATCATCTGCCGGATAAGCTGTTTGTACTGAGTTGTGTCATCTTTAATTTCATGGCTGCTAAGCTTCTGCTTGGCGCCACCAATGGTATAACCCTGCTCGTACAGCAAACTGCGTATCTGGCGGATGGTAATTACATCAGCACGCTGATAATAGCGGCGGTTACCCCGGCGCTTTACCGGTGACAACTGCGGAAACTCCTGCTCCCAATAGCGCAGAACGTGAGCCTTCACTGCGCACAGCTCTGCAACCTCACCTATTGTAAAATAGCGTTTCCCGGGTATAGCGGGGAGTTCGTTGTTATGACTGGGTTCCAACATACGCTTCTACTTTTTGCTTCAGTTTCTGTCCCGGGCGAAACGTAACAACGCGTCTTGCGCTTATCGGAATCTCTTCGCCAGTTTTTGGGTTTCGCCCCGGACGCTGCTTTTTATCTCGCAGATCAAAATTGCCGAAACCCGATAATTTTACCTGTTCATTGTGGCTGAGTGCGCCTCTGATTTCATCGAAGAAAGCTTCCACCATTTCCTTGGCTTCGCGTTTGTTCAGGCCCAATTCCTCATACAAGCGCTCTGCCATTTCCGCTTTCGTCAAAGCCGCCATCTCTCAACTCCTTAGTGTTGCCTCCAGCTCGTCCTTCAGTGCGTCGATAACACCGTTGAAGAGCGAATGCACTTCATCTTCATTCAACGTACGTTCAGGATGCTGCCAGAACAAACTGAGCGCCAGGCTCCGGTTACCCTCACCCAGACTTTCTCCTTCGTAGACATCGAACGCACGCAGCGCTGTCAGGCGCTCGCCGGCATGTTTTCGGGCTACACGCTCTACGTCGGCAAACGCGACATCGCCACCAATAATGATTGCCAAATCCCGACGAACTTCCGGAAATTTTGAAATTTCTTTGAAATTAGGCACATATCCAGTAACGATTGAATTCAAGGATAGCTCAAACATAAGGATCGTGCCATTAAGTTCAAGATTTTTCTGAACTTGTGGGTGCAGTGTGCCCAGCCACCCTACATGTTCTCCATCCCGCACGAGCTCAGCTGTCTGGCCTGGATGCAATGCCGGATGTTTGCTGCCCAAAAAACCAACTTCAATACCCAGCAAGCTAAACAGGCCTTCCAACTCTCCTTTTACATCAAAGAAATCGGCAGTTCTGCGACCGTTTACCCAATTTTCAGGCGTTTGTGGACCAACAACCACGCCCGCGAGCATGGGCTGCTGATCAATACGCTGATCATCCTGCAAAAAACGCAAACCCGTCTCGAACAAGCGAATGCGCGATTGCTGCCGATTCTGGTTGTGGGCGACCGTTTTCAGCAGGCCACTCCAAAGGCTTGTCCGCATAACGGACAGGTCTGACGAAATCGGGTTTGCCAGGGCAATCCCTTCACGCTCCGGGTCTACCTGTGCCTGTACCTTCGGATCCACAAAGCTGTAGGTGATCGCTTCCTGGTAGCCGTGAGACACAAAATAATTCTGTATCGCAGATAGCGGGCGAGTCGCTTCGTCGTTTACTCTGAGGCCCAAGGCGCCTGTCGGCTCAGTAACTGGCAAGTTGTTGTAGCCATAGATGCGGCCCACTTCTTCAATCAGGTCTTCTTCGATCGAAATATCGGGGCGAAAGCTGGGTACAAGAATGCGCCAGCCATCCTTAAGCAATTTATCGACGGGCAAGCCAAGTCGGGTGAGAATTTCCTCAACCGTGGTGCGGTCGATGTTCAAGCCCAGCACATCAGCAAGGCGCTTTGAACGCAAATCAATTGTGCGCTCTTTGGGTAGGTGCTCGGCACTGGCCACTTCAACAATTTCGCCCGGCTCACCGCCTACGATGTCCATCAGCAGCCGTGTGGCGCGTTCCATGGCGTAGCGGGGAAGTTCATAGTCCACGCCGCGTTCGAAGCGATGAGAGGCATCTGTGTGCAGGCCGTAATGACGGGCCTTACCCGCAAGAGAGATGGGCTCAAAGTAGGCAGACTCAAGCACTAAATCGCGGGTTTTCACGCTAACACCTGAATGCTCGCCGCCCATAATACCGGCAATGGCAATGGGTTTTTCATGATCGGCAATTACGAGGGTTTTATCAGTCAGCTCTACTTCCTGGCCATCCAACAACACCAGCTTCTCTGCCGGCTTTGCCATGCGCACCACAATACCGGTGCTGACTTCATCACGATCAAACGCATGCATGGGCTGGCCCTGCTCCAACATCACGTAATTGGTCACATCCACCGCCGCATCAATCGACCGAACACCAGAACGACGAAGTTTTTCCTGCATCCACAAGGGTGTTTCAGCCTGCAGGTTTACGTTGCGAAGTATGCGGCCCAGGTAACGCGGGCAGCCTTCCGGAGCATCCACCCGGATATCCGGCACTTCTGAGTGTACGGCTTCCACAGGATCAATTTGCGGTGCTTCTGGAACCAGGCTATTCAGAACACCCACTTCGCGAGCAATACCTTTGACGGACAGGCAATCGCTTCGGTTGGGGGTCAGGTCTACGTCGATGGCGACATCATTCAGTTTGAGATAATCGGTCAGCGCGGTGCCAACTGGCGCCTCAGCAGGCAATTCCATAAGGCCTTCGTGGCTGTCGGACAAACCCAACTCGAATTCAGAACACAGCATGCCCTCAGAAGGCTGGCCACGAAGTTTAGCTTCGCGGATTTTGAAATCGCCCGGCAGTACAGCGCCGACCACAGCGAAAGGCACTTTCAGCCCCTCACGAACGTTGGGCGCACCACAGACAACCTGAACAACCTGACTGCCATCATTAACCTGACATACACGCAGCTTGTCGGCATCAGGATGAGGCTCAACCGATTGAACTTCGCCAACCACCACGCCTTGGAATTTTCCGGCCACAGGCTCGAAGCCATCTACTTCCAGCCCGGCCATCGTAATTTGATCCATCAATTCCTGAGAATTGATTTTCGGGTTAACCCACTCGCGCAGCCATTGTTCACTGAATTTCATGGTTATTGCCTTGTCCTGATGCGGTTTCGACTGTTGATTTAGATGCCGTAAAACGTCGTATTAACGGAACTGGCGCAAAAAGCGCAGATCGTTCTCAAAGAACATGCGCAGATCGTTTACGCCATAGCGGAGCATGGCCAGGCGCTCTGCGCCCATGCCGAATGCAAAGCCGCGATACTCCTCGGCATCGATACCGCAGTATCCAAACACTTTCGGGTGAACCATGCCGCACCCCATAATTTCCAACCATTTTATGCTGCCGTCGGCTTCACGACCCCACTCGATATCCACCTCCGCAGAGGGCTCGGTAAATGGGAAGTAAGATGGACGGAAACGTACCTGAAGATCACGCTCAAAAAACACCCTCAGAAACTCTTCTACCGTGCTCTTCAGATCCGCGAAGCTGACATTTTTCTCGACCAACAACCCCTCAATCTGGTGGAACATAGGGGTGTGGGTCATGTCGGAATCACAGCGATACACGCGCCCAGGGCAGATCATGCGAAACGGAGGCTTTGCCGCTGCCATGGTGCGGATCTGAACCGGCGAGGTGTGAGTGCGCAGCAACGTGCCCGGATTGAAATAGAACGTGTCGTGCATAGCCCGGGCGGGGTGGTGGCCCGGGATATTGAGCGCCTCGAAGTTGTGATAGTCGTCTTCAATCTCCGGCCCTTGCTCTACGGTGTAGCCGGCACGGGAAAAGAACTCTTCGATACGCTGAAGTGTACGGGTAACCGGGTGCAAGCCACCAAGATCCTGGCCGCGACCAGGCAGACTTACATCAATAGACTCACTGGCAAGCTTTTGCTCTATGGCAATTCTCTCGAGGCCACTACGCTTCGCGTTAATCGCCTGCTCAACCTGTCCTTTTGCCTCATTAATCTTCTGACCGGCTGCAGGGCGCTCCTCTGCTGAAAGTTTGCCCAGGGTTTTAGCCTGCTGGGTGATTGCGCCCTTTTTGCCGAGGTATTCCACACGAATTTGATCAAGCGCCTGCAAGCTGTCGGCTTTTTCGACCGCCGTTAAACCGTCCTGAACCAGTTGCTCCAGGTTTTCCATTGACCCTGCTCCAAACCAGAAGTGAGGATTTCAAAAATTGAAATCTTTAAACAAAAATAGGGGAAGAGCGTACCCTTCCCCTATTAAGCGATGCCTACTGAGCTGACTAGTCAACACTGGGCACCGGATCGATTCATAATCGATGAAAGAGCTAAGCGATCAAAGAGACGCTTTTGCTGTATCAACAACAGCGGCAAATGCTTGCTGCTCGTTCATGGCCAGATCTGCCAGAACCTTACGATCGATTTCAACGTTTGCCTTTTTCATACCAGCGATCAAGCGGCTGTACGACAAGCCATTGGCGCGAGCGCCAGCGTTGATACGAGCAATCCACAGTGCGCGGAACGAGCGCTTGCGGTTACGACGGTCGCGATACGCATACTGACCAGCCTTGATAACCGCTTGCTTGGCAACGCGAAATACACGGCTACGAGCACCGTAGTAACCCTTTGCCTGCTTTAAAACCTTCTTATGACGACGACGTGCAACCACGCCACGCTTAACAC
>JBQCZX010000134.1:0-10139 GCA_052089485.1 Marinobacter sp.
GGATATCGTTCATCCCGCGTATTGCCTGAATCTTAGCCAATGTAAACCCTTAGTCTTCTCTGGATAGTCGTGCCTGACCGAATGATCCGTTCACTTATCGGAACGCGCAATAATGGCATCTTCTTGCTCTTTACGACGTGTAATTTGTTCTCGAATGAGCCGTTCCAGATCATCGGTAAGGTTGGCATTATCAAGTTTCTGGTTCGGCTTACCGTCCATGTAAAACAGGTTTTTCGGGCTTCCACCAGTGAGCCCGACATCAGCCACTTTTGCTTCGCCTGGGCCATTCACAATGCAGCCAATAATGGCAACGTCGAGGGACTCGTTCACATCTTCAAGGCGAACTTCCAGATCATTCATGGTCTGTATCACATCAAAGTTCTGGCGCGAACAGCTTGGGCAAGCAATGAAATTAATGCCCCGGCTACGCAAGCGCAGGCTTTTGAGAATATCAAAACCGACTTTGATTTCCTGAACCGGATCTGCCGCCAAGGAAACCCGAATAGTATCGCCAATACCGTCCATCAACAGCATGCCAAGCCCAATCGATGACTTCACCGTACCTGAGCGGAACCCTCCGGCTTCGGTGATACCCAGGTGCAGAGGCTGGTCAATCTGGGACGCAATTTGTCGATACGCAGCCACAGTCATAAAGACTTCTGACGCTTTCAGGCTCACTTTAAAGTTCTGAAAATCATGCCGATCCAGGATGTCGATATGACGCATCGCCGACTCAACCAGCGCCTCGTGCGTAGGCTCTCCGTACTTGCGCTGGAGATCTTTCTCCAATGAACCGGCATTTACACCGATACGCATAGGTATATTGCGATCACGACATGCGCTGATCACGGCGCTCACTCGGTCCTCGCGACCTATGTTGCCCGGGTTGATACGTAGGCAGTCGACGCCCAACTCGGCGACCCGTAGCGCGATTTTGTGATCAAAGTGGATATCTGCAACCAGGGGCAGTGACACCTGCTCGCGTATCTTTCCAAAAGCATCGGCGGCTTCCATGTCCGGCACTGACACTCTGACTATATCGGCGCCAGCCTCTTGCAACGCAGTGATCTGACCCACCGTGGCATCTACGTCACAGGTGTTAGTATTGGTCATGCTCTGTACCGCGATTGGCGCATCGCCGCCAACGGGTACATTCCCGACCATAATCTGGCGGGATTTGCGTCTTTTGATCGGGGATTCCTGTTTCATTTGCTTATGACCGCAATAGATAAATGCAAAAAATGTTCAGATTGTAAGTGTGAACTCAGCGCGGTTGTTCACCGCCGGAAAATCGCCCATGTCGACGATCTCGCCCTGAAAGCGGATTGTTTTAACAGTATTCACGGCGCCTATAACCACATTCAAAGGCGCCTCACCTGACACTTCAAGCCGCTCACCCGCTCTCTTCATCGAGCTTACCAGACGATTCCCGGTGGCATCCCGAACCTGTACCCAACAGTCACCGGTGAACGCTATTTCCAGTTTACCGATTGCAGAGTCGGGTTCTTCACCCTCAGGCGACTCAGCTAAAACCGGCTCAGTGACTTGAGTCACAACCGGTATTTGATCTTCGTCGGGCGGCACAGAGTCACCCGCCCCAGCGTCAGTAGCCTGGCTCTGCTGCGCATCGGCCGCTGCCGTGGCTGAGCCGGCAAAGTTGGCTTCAGACTCACTGCCCGGAACTACCTGCATATCTGCGTCATCTGGTGACGATTGTTCACTAGTCTGCTGGTCAATTTTCGCCGCCGCGGAAGTTTCAACGCCCGCTTCTCCAAAGCCGAACTTTGGCATAACAAACATGACAACAAAAGCAGCAATAAGAACAATCGCCGCGATCAGAAGAAGCAGTTTAGCAACCCTGCGTTTTTTACGTCTGCGGCGCTCAATATCAATTAACGGGTTGGCCTCCAGTTCACGCTCTTTCTGCAGGCGCGCCGGTTCAAGCTCGTGATTCAGGCTCGCAATCATTGCGTCACTATCCAGACCAACCTGTTTCGCATATGCGCGCACGTAACCCTTCAGAAAGAGTTCGCTATCGATTTGCCCGTAATCGCCGTTCTCAATGGAATGGATAATACCGTTTCTCAAATGCTGTGCATTCGCAATCTGGGAAACACTTAATCCATGCTTTTCCCTCGCTTGCTTCAGTTGCTCGCCAACGGGTTCATTCGACACGGTTTGTTGGTTGTCATCACTTGTCATTAGAAATCAGCGCCTTGTATTGTTGGTACTCTACTGACTCCGGGAAATTATTCTTCAACTGCAATACCAGACTGGCTTCCTGGTTTTGATTTCCAAAGTATCGCGCAATACGAATGCCTGTGAACAGACTCTCGGGAGAGTGCTGCAGGCGTTCGTTTCTAGCCATGATCTGCGTTAGCCGATCGTAATGACGCGCAGCGCCAGCAATATCGCCAGATTCCACCATAACCCGGGAAAGTGAAAGCAACGAACGAGCGTCGCCGCGGGTCAACTCAGACGCGCGACGGTAAGAGACAGTGGCTTCGTCCTGAAGCCCAAGACGTTCCTGTGTCATACCAAGATTGTAGAAAACGGAGCCACGATCTTTGTAATCGGTATCCTTGGAGGCAGCACGAAACTGGTTGCGAGATTCTTTCATCCGTCCCTGAGAGTACAGAAATGCACCATAATACACCTTGGCACGGGTGTAGCTGGAGTCACTGGAGATTGCTTGCTTAAAGCTCTCTTCTGCAAGCTCCGCATCACCATCACTGTTGTAGATTAAGCCGAATGCCGCAAGAGCCTGCGAGCTATCTGGCTCAAGCTCAAGCGCACGATCCAGGTGATCCCGTGCCCGCTCAGTACTGCCTTGACCGATATAGGCCGTAGCAAGCTGAACGTAATTATCGACGGCTTTTTGTCGGTCGGCTTCACGGGAAAACCGGCTGTCGGTTGTGGTGACACACCCAGTAATAAGAAAAGCGACCAGCAAGGTTGCTACCGCAGCAAAACGTCCATTTAACGATCTCATAGCCACAGATTGCATTCCTCGCGGGTTAGACATTGCAAGCATCCGCTCAGGGATTGACCTGCTGAACATTAATATATCGTTGACTTCTACGGGTGCGATCCTCTACCTGACCGACCAGTTGGCCACAGGCAGCATCAATATCATCGCCACGGGGTGTTCTGATTGTCGCAATGTAACCAGCTTCGTTCAGCACGGCCTGAAAGCGCCGGGTAGCATTTGTGCTAGGCCGACGGAAATCACTCTCAGGAAACGGGTTAAAGGGGATAAGATTGATCTTACATGGAAGATCCCGCAGCAGCACAGCAAGCTCTTGGGCGTGCTCTGGTTTATCGTTCATACCCTCAATAACCGTGTATTCAATGGTTGCTTTGCGCTTTTCGGGCAAACGGCTGAAATAGCGCTTTGTTGCTGCCAGAAGTTCCGCAATCGGGTACTTCTTATTGAGCGGCACCAGCTTGTTCCTCAATTCATCATTGGGGGCATGCAGCGAAATGGCCAGTGAAACATCGGTAACTTCGGCAAGCTTATCAATGGCTGGCACAACGCCGGAGGTACTCAACGTAACCCTGCGCTTGGAGATGCCATATGCGAGATCTTCCATCATCAGATTCATCGCATCTACCACGTTGTCGAAGTTCATCAGAGGCTCTCCCATCCCCATCATGACAACGTTGGTGATTGGCCGATCCGGGCCTGGCTCAAACGGCATGAACGCCTTGCGCGCAACCCATACCTGTCCAATAATTTCTGCAGCGGTCAAGTTACGGTTAAAGCCACGCTTGCCCGTTGAGCAGAAAGTACAATCAAGGGTGCAACCGATTTGCGAAGAGACACACAAAGTGCCTCGCTCGCCGTCTGGAATTAGTACAGTTTCAACGCTGTTGCCGTTATCCATCCGCATGACCCATTTACGGGTGCCGTCTTTTGACGTTTCGTCATAGACAACTTCCGGGCCACGAATCACCGCTACCTGCTTGAGCTTCTCCCGCAGGGATTTGCTCACATTAGTCATTTGATCGAAGTCATCCACGCCGCGCTGGTGCATCCACTGCAGCAACTGAGTGGCGCGAAAACGCTTTTCCCCCAAGGTTTCAAAGTAAGCCTCAAGCTTTTCTCTCGGCATCCCCAGAAGATTGGTTTTTTCAGCGGCCGCTGTCATTTTATAACCTCGATCAGATAACCAATGCGGGAACTGCCAACGGCAGCTCCCGACCAACTAAATTAGCCGCGTGGGCAGATTTCGCTGTCATTGAAAAAATAGGCGATCTCACGCTCTGCAGACTCTGCAGAATCAGAACCGTGAGCCGCGTTGGCATCGATTGATGTAGCGAAATCAGCGCGAATTGTTCCAGCTTCAGCTTCCTTCGGGTTGGTAGCACCCATCAGGTCACGGTTTTTCAGGATGGCACCTTCGCCTTCCAGAACCTGGACGACAACTGGGCCCGAAGTCATGAACGCAACCAGATCGTTGAAGAACGGACGCTCTTTGTGCTCGGCGTAAAAGCCCTCAGCCTGCTCTTGGGTCAGATGCATCATGCGTGAAGCCACAATGTTCAGGCCTGCCTTCTCAAAACGGCTGTAGATTTCACCGATTACATTCTTCGCAACTGCATCGGGTTTGATGATGGAAAGCGTACGTTCATTAGCCATGGTATTTCTCCGGTAGGGGTTGGGTTAAAAAGGTACGGGTAAATTTCAGGCCTGACATTATACGCAGTCAAAGGCCCACTGCCTACCGCACTGCACGAAGACGAGTAACAACATCAACAATTTGCGCGCTGGCAAAGGCAATTTCTTCAGCGGTTGTGTAGCGTCCAATTGAAAAACGCAGTGCGCGATGGGCCGACTCATCGCTCAAACCGATACCACGGAGCACATACGACGGTTCAACTGCTGCAGAAGCACAGGCGGACCCAGACGATACGGCCAACTCCCTAAGCCCCAACATCAAAGATTCGGCATCCACACCTTCAACCGAAAGGTTGATAATCCCCGGCACACGGTACGTTTCCGAGCCGTTCAGGGTTATCCCACGCAACTCGTCCAAACCTCCCAGAAAAGCAGCGCGTAAACCCTCCAATTGTTCGGTCTCAGCTTCAAGAGACGCTTCAGCAACTGCGAACGCCTTACCCATACCGACAACTTGGTGGGTTGGCAGAGTTCCGGAACGCATACCGCGCTCATGACCACCGCCATGAATCTGCGCCTCTATACGCACATCCGCAGAGCGCCGCACATAAAGCGCCCCCACACCTTTGGGGCCGTATACTTTATGGCCAGACAGAGACATTAGGTCGACAGGCATGACAGTCACATCAATGGGGAGTTTGCCAGCAGCTTGGGCGGCATCAACATGAAACAAAACGCCCCGACTGCGCAGCTCTGCGCCAATGGTGGCCGTGTCGGTCACGCAACCCAGCTCATTGTTCACAAGCATCAGGCTGACTAAAACAGTTTCGGGCTTAAGTGCCTCAAATACCTGCTCTGGCTTTATACGGCCATCGCGACCTGGCTCTAACCAGGTAATGTCAGTGCCATGCGCCTCTAACCACTTGCAGGTATCCACAACTGCTTTATGTTCAATGGTTGACGTTATGAGGTGCGCCTTATCACGACCGGCTACAGCGCCCTTGATGGCCAGGTTGTCGGATTCGGTTGCGCCAGATGTCCAGACAATTTCACGGGGATCGGCGTGAATCAAACTTGCTACTTGATTTCGCGCGGACTCCACAGCAGCTTCGGCTTGCCAGCCAAAACCGTGAGAGCGGGACGCCGGATTGCCAAAAAAACCATCCGGAGTCAGATATTTGACCATTTCATCAGCGACAGCTGGGTCAACAGGTGTCGTTGCTGCGTAATCGAGGTATATAGGCTTTTTCATAAAATACAGAGGCTTGATTCAGGCGGGCGCCTGATCGATCAGACGCTCGGTATTAATCGTGTCAGAACCGCTTTCAGACTGACGGCGGTTCTGCCTGTCCGCAACCTGGCGGATTTCATGTCTTTCCATCAGATCACCGAGGCTGATCTCGCTGAGAAACTGATGAATTTGATCGCTCAGATCAGACCACAAGTGATGTGTCAGGCATTTTTCACCGTTTTGGCAATCACCTTTATTTCCACATCGGGTGGTATCGAGAGACTCGCTGACCGCATCGACAACATCGGAGATGTAAATGTCGGCTGCGCCACGAGTTAAGTGGTATCCACCGCCTGGCCCACGGATACTGGCCACCAGCTCCCTGCGTCTGAGCCGGGAAAAAAGCTGCTCAAGATAAGAAAGCGATATTTCCTGACGGGCTGAGATATCCGCAAGAGTCACCGGCTTTTGCCCCCCGTGAAGGGCAAGATCCAGCATTGCCGTAACAGCGTAGCGGCCTTTTGTAGTCAACTTCATGGCATCAGCCCCGTGATGGGATTGAATCTCGGTATAAAGGGACGAGTATGAATTGACCCAGTAATTCAGTCAAGTATTCAGCCGCGATCCTCACTTTCGTCACGCACGCAATCAAAGTCGTCCTCATCCAGCACCGGAAGGTCGCCGTTCTGGTATTCGCTGTTGACCTTCCGGAGCGCTTGGCACATGTTTTCCAGGCGCTCATCCACCGCATGCATATGATCAAGCAGCGCACGCACGGAGCGCGCGACTGGATCTGGCATTTCCTCAGTTACACCGTAAGCGTCAAAGCCCATGCGCTCTTCCATCAACTTGCGACGCGCATTGTCTTCCGATTTTTGCATAACAATAATTCGGCCCGGGATCCCCACAACGGTAGCGCCGGCGGGAACTGCCTTGGTAACCACGGAGTTGGAACCAACCTTGGCACCCTCGCCCACCTCAAAAGGCCCCAGTATCTTTGCTCCGGCACCTACCACAACGCCGTCGCCGATCGTAGGGTGGCGCTTACCCTTATTCCAGCTTGTCCCGCCAAGAGTAACGCCCTGATATAGGGTAACATCGTCACCTATAATCGTTGTTTCACCCACAACCACGCCCATGCCGTGATCAATAAAAAACCGCCGACCAATGGTGGCGCCTGGGTGTATCTCAATACCGGTAAACCATCGTGCCAGTGTGGAGATAGTGCGGGCCAGCCATTTGAGGCCCGCATTCCACAGCCAGTGGGAAAACCGGTGAATAAGTAGCGCATGTAGCCCCGGATAGTTGGTCAGAACCTCAAAGGTATTCCTGGCCGCAGGATCCCGGTGAAAAACACTGTCAATATCCTCGCGCAAATGCTTAAACATGGCCTTTTTCCTGTTCGGTTTCAGAGCCGTCCTGGGTCGGTTTTTTATTTCCTGCCGCCCCTGCAGCTTTCTGTACGGCGCTCAAAACTCCGCGCAGAATATTGATTTCCATCTGATCAAGCTTTGCTCGCTGAAACAGCCGACGCAAACGAGACATCAACTGCCTCGGGTTATCTCGGCGATGAAAATCCACGTCGTGTAATGTTTGCTCAAGGTGACCGAAAAAGCCCTCAACATCTCCCACCTTGGCGGGAGGCACATCCCAACCCGCATCGCCCGGGGACGTCATGGGTTCTAAATAAGGGCTGCCCTCGCCATCTTCAAGGCTGCGCAGATACAGCATGCGCAATTCATAGCACATAATCTGAACCGCCATTGCCAAGTTCAGCGAACTGTAATCTGGGTTAGACGGAATATGAATGTGATAGTGGCAACGGTGAAGCTCATCATTGCTCAGCCCGTGATTCTCCCGCCCAAAAACCAATGCTACCGGCCCAGCCTGGCTATTTTCTGCAGCAATTGCGGCCGCTTCCGGTGGCGGCACAACCGGCCAGGGTATCTTACGCCCCCGTGCACTGGTGCCCAGAACCATCACGCAATCTTCCAAGGCTTCGTCCAGCGTTTCCACAACCTGCGCCCTATCGAGTATATCGGAGGCTCCCGCAGCACGAGCGTACGACGCCTCATCTGGAAAAGAGTTCGGATTTACCAGCCACAGGTTGGCGAGTTGCATATTCTTCATGGCCCTGGCAACGGCACCGATATTCCCTGAATGGGAAGTCTCAACGAGAACGATTCGGATATGATCCCCAAACGCGTCCGGCCCTTCCAGTGGCGGAGATGGTTTATGCATTGCGACAGGCCCAAGGTTATAAATTTAAGGGCGGCAATGATATCAGAAAGCAGCCACTTTCCGCGCCCCCGGTAAACCCCTGATATCATGACGTCCGTGCTTTTCCTAAGTCAAAAAACGTACAAGAGGGGCTGATCTTTGCTATTATGCCCGGCCTTCACACACCCGGATAACGATCACTCAGATGCAACCAGCTATTAAAATGGCCCTGCGCGTCGCGCGTCAGGGGTCGGATTACCTGAAAGCCCACTTCGAGCGCCAGGAGCCTACCGGAAAAGACGACGACGAACGTCGCTTCCAGTTGGACCGGGTCGAGCAATCCATTTACGACAACTTTGCCGAGCAACTCGAAAAAGCCTACAAAGACCACACCATCGCGCCGCTTAACGAGGCAGATGCCGGAACCAGCGAAAGAAGCTGGCATATTTTTCCGGTTATGGGTCGAGAAAACTTCCTCAGAGGCATTCCTGAGTTCGCTCTGGCTCTGGCCCAGAAGAAGAACAACCGCACGGAAAACCTTCTTCTGGTTAACCCGGTTACTGGCGAGGAATACTCAGCCAGCCGTGGTCGTGGTGCCGCACTGAACAGTCGCAGAGTAAGAGCGTCTGAGATCAGGCACGCTGAAAAAGCCGCGTTTGCAACCAACCTGTTAGATCAGGCACGCAAAAGCGACAACCCGCTCCTTTGGGGTGAAATGGCTGCAGTGCTGGCCCAAAACTCTTCCATGTTCCGCACATCCGGCTGCGTCGTTCTTGATATTGCGCGGGTATCTGCAGGCCTTATGGATGCTGCGGTTATATTCCGCCCAGAAGCGGCGGATCTGGATCTTGGCGTAACCCTGGCAATGGAGTCTGGCGCGCTTACTGCCGATTTCTCAGGCAACCCGTCAACAGACAAAGCCCGCCAACTGGTGGTCGCGAACCCGAAGCTGTTCCGGGAGGTTCTGAAAATTCTGCACCCGTTCCGTGGACGCATACCTGGCTAAAGCCAAAGCTCAGGCACAAAAAAACCGCCAACTGAAAAGTGGCGGTTTTTTTGTGCCCGGGGATTAACCCCGGAACACCCCGAAATACAGCTACATACGGTTGAGCCATTCCGGTGGAGCTTCCTCCTCTTCTTCAGAATCTGCAGCGCCCTCCTTCGTCGGCACCATAAGATCCTCTCGGGAAACGCCCATTACCATCAGCAGGTTGGCGGATACATAGATGGAGGAGTAGGTACCCACCACCACGCCAATAATCAATGCCAGAGCAAATTTGTTGATGGCCTCGCCCCCCAAGAAATACAGGGACAACAGAACCACCAACGTGGTACCCGAGGTGTTTATGGTACGAGCAATGGTCTGATGGATAGACTCATTGATAATATCCCAAGATTCACCCACCCGCATTTTTCGAAAGTTCTCACGGATACGATCTGCCACAACAATGGTGTCGTTGAGCGAGTAGCCGATAATAGCCAACAGTGCGGCAAGAACAGTAAGATCAAAGGTCCACTGGAAAAGCGCGAAAATCCCGAGAACAATAATAACGTCGTGGGCCAAAGGCACCACCGACGCAATACCAAACTTGAACTGAAACCGCATACCCACATAGATGAGTACAATCGCAAGTGCGATTAGAAGCGCGAGACCACTATCTTCTTTTAGCTCAGTACCAACTTGCGACCCCACAAACTCGGAGCTTATCAGCTTCAGATCGTCACCATTTGCAGTCAAAGCACCGACAATTTCTTGTGCCAGTTGGTCATTGCCAGCTTCAGACAAGCGCACAAGAACAATCGTATCAGCGCCAAAGTTCTGCACTACAAACTGTTCGTACCCGGCCTCTGTGAGGGTGGAGCGCACCTCATCCAGTTGCGGCGCTTGTACATACTCCAGTTCTACCGACGTACCGCCGGTAAAGTCCATGCCGAAGTTAAGGCCACGAATCCCCAAAAGAGCGATAGATGCAACTACCAGAATAATGGAGATTACGGTAGCTATCTTCCGGTACCCCATAAAATCAAACGATTGTTTCTGATCATCAGACATTGGCGAGCTTTCCT
>JBQCZX010000135.1:0-10068 GCA_052089485.1 Marinobacter sp.
TCCCTTTAAATTCGAATATCGCTCGGGCGACGGCAGTGTGCGGGGCTCTTGTCCGGGACGCGCTACAAGCACATCCATGGGCGCTTGCCTCCGGCCATCCATGGCCTCCAACATTCCCGGAAAAGAGCCCAGCACACTGCCTCAGAGTTATCTAAAACTCACTTCAAACTCAACACATCCTGCATATCATACAAGCCTGCAGGCTTGTCTTTTAACCACAGGGCCGCTCGCATAGCGCCTTTGGCAAAGGTCATGCGACTACTCGCCTTATGAGTGATCTCTATGCGCTCACCTTCGGTAGCGAAAAGTACGGTGTGATCGCCGACTACATCACCTGCACGAATGGTTTCGAAGCCAATCTCTTTGCGGGTACGCTCGCCAGTGAAACCTTCACGACCATAAACCGCACACTCTTTAAGATCACGCCCGAGCGCATCGGCAACCACTTCACCCATACGCAAGGCCGTGCCGGAGGGCGCGTCTTTTTTGTGGCGGTGGTGAGCTTCGATGATTTCGACATCGTAATCATCGCCTAACGCAGCTGCGGCAGTATGCAGGAGATTAAGAACAACGTTCACACCTACGCTCATGTTGGGCGCAAACACCACCTGAGTAGATTCTGCGGCGAGCGCTAGTTGCTGCTTTTCGGCATCGGACAGACCGGTGGTGCCGACAATGAGCATTTTGCCGTTGGCCTTACAGAACTCTGCATTTTCCAGGGTTAAGTCCGGGAAGGTAAAGTCGACGAGCACGTCAAAATCATCCTTAACATCCGCCAGAGCACCCGCCATTTTGACGCCGGTTTTTCCAATGCTGCTCATTTCGCCAGCATCGGCGCCTACCAGGCTGCTACCCGGATCAACCACAGCGGCGCCCAGCTCTAGGCCTTCTGTGCCGTCAACTGCTTCAATCAGCACTTTACCCATGCGCCCGGCGGCGCCGATGATTGCTACCCTCATGACCTACTCCTTATGTGAAACGGATCAGAATTTCATTTCATCGAAGAAGGTCTTAACACCCTCAAACCAGGATGTTTTCTTCGGCGCATGGTTTGTTCCGTTGCTGTTATCGAGGGTTGTCTGAAACTCCTCAAGCAGTTCCTTCTGGCGCTTGGTCAGGCTAACAGGCGTTTCCACAATCACTCGGCACAAGAGGTCGCCGGAGGGGCCTCCGCGAACCGGGCTCACACCTTTGTTGCGCAGCCGGAACAGCTTGCCGGTCTGAGTTTCTGCCGGAATCCTAAGCTTTACGCGGCCATCCAATGTTGGCACTTCCAACTCGCCGCCGAGAGCGGCATCAATAATACTAATGGGCACTTCGCAATAAAGATTGCGGCCATCGCGGGTGAAAATTGAGTGCTCCCGCACGGACATCTGCACATACAGGTCGCCAGGGGGACCACCTTCTACTCCCATTTCACCTTCGCCGGAGAGCCGAATGCGATCACCAGTATCTACACCCGGCGGCACTTTAACGGAGAGGGTCTTTTCTTCCCGCACCCTACCCTGACCCTGGCAAGACCTGCAGGGGTTTTTGATAATTTGGCCGGAGCCACGGCATGTTGGGCATGCCTGCTGCACGGCAAAAAAGCCCTGCTGCATACGAACCTGACCCATACCTTTGCAGGTTCCGCAGGCTTCAGGGCGAGAGCCTTTTTCAGCACCACTGCCATCGCAAGTTTCACATTCCCGATGCCCGGGAATTGTAATCTCGACGGTTCTTCCTTTCACCGCTTCCTCAAGATCCAGCTCCAGGGTGTAGCGCAGATCCGAGCCACGAGTGTTTCGACCACCGCGGCCGCCGCCACCAAAAATATCGCCAAACACGTCACCAAAGATATCGGAGAAGTTGCCTCCGCCGCCACCGCCGAAACCGCCACCAGCCTGGCCATCCACTCCGGCATGACCGAACTGATCATAAGCCGCTCGCTTCGACTGATCGGCCAGCACTTCATAGGCTTCGCTGGCATCTTTGAACTTGTTCTCGGCGTCTGTGTCTTCCGGGTTACGGTCGGGATGGTATTTCATTGCGAGCTTTCGGTATGCCCGCTTAACTTCTTTATCGTCCGCGTCCCGGGAAACTCCGAGAATATCGTAATAATCGCGCTTGGCCATGCTTTAAAACCCTGTTTTTTAAACGAGGAAAACGCGGAGTAGCTCCGCGTTTTCCAACTACCTGATGTACGTCAGAATTACTTCTTTTCGTCGTCTTTGACTTCTTCGAACTCGGCATCCACTGCATCATCAGCGGACTGGGCCTCTTCCTGCCCACCAGCTTGCTCAGCCTGGCCTTCCTCTTCTGCGTACATCTTCTGAGCCAGCTCTGAAGAAGCTTCGGTCAGCTTTTGAGTCTTGGCTTCAATGTCGTCTTTATCGGAACCAGCAAGTGCTTCTTCAAGCTCTTTGATGGACGTTTCGATAGACTCTTTCTCGCTCTCGCTAACCTTGTCGGCAGCTTCTGTCAGAGTTTTGCGTACGGCGTGAACCATAGCATCACCCTGGTTACGAACCTGAACCAGCTCTTCGAACTTGCGATCTTCTTCGGCGTTTGCCTCAGCGTCCTGCACCATCTTCTCGATTTCGTCGTCGTTCAGGCCGGAAGAGGCCTTGATCACGATGGACTGCTCTTTGCCAGTAGCCTTGTCTTTCGCAGACACGTTCAGAATACCGTTAGCATCGATATCGAAGGTTACTTCGATTTGTGGCACACCGCGTGAAGCCGGCGGAATGTCAGCCAGATCGAAGCGACCCAGCGACTTGTTCTGCGTCGCCTGCTTACGCTCGCCCTGAACAACGTGGATGGTGACCGCCGTCTGGTTATCTTCTGCCGTGGAGAAGGTCTGCGACTTTTTGGTCGGAATCGTTGTGTTCTTATCGATGACCGGTGTGGCAACACCACCCATGGTTTCAATACCCAGAGTCAGCGGAGTCACGTCCAGTAGCAAGACGTCTTTCACATCACCAGAAAGCACGGCTGCCTGAATCGCAGCACCCATTGCAACGGCTTCGTCCGGGTTAACGTCCTTACGGGCTTCTTTGCCAAAGAACTCCTTCACTTTTTCCTGAACCAGCGGCATACGGGTCTGACCACCAACCAGGATAACCTCGTCGATTTCAGCCGTTTTCAAGCCTGAATCCTTCAGGGCAACCTTACACGGCTCCAGGCTGCGCTGAACCAAATCTTCAACCAGCGACTCTAGCTTGGCGCGAGTCAGCTTGACGTTCATGTGCTTGGGGCCGGCGGCATCTGCTGTAATGTACGGCAAGTTAACGTCGGTCTGCTGGCTGCTGGAAAGCTCAATCTTGGCTTTCTCACCGGCTTCTTTCAGGCGCTGCATAGCCAGGGAGTCGCCGCGCAGATCAATACCGCTGTCTTTCTTGAACTGATCGGCCAGGAATTCGATGATTTTCATATCGAAGTCTTCGCCACCGAGGAAGGTGTCGCCATTGGTCGCCAGCACTTCAAACTGGTGCTCGCCGTCGACATCTGCAATTTCGATGATGGAAAGATCGAAGGTACCACCACCCAAGTCATATACAGCTACGGTGCGATCGCCGCCTTTCTTGTCCAGACCATAGGCCAGAGCAGCAGCAGTCGGCTCATTGATAATACGCTTTACTTCCAGGCCGGCAATCTTGCCAGCATCTTTGGTCGCCTGGCGCTGGCTGTCGTTAAAGTAAGCCGGCACGGTGATAACCGCTTCCGTAACTTTCTCGCCCAGATAATCTTCCGCAGTCTTCTTCATCTTTTTCAGAATTTCTGCAGACACCTGAGGCGGCGCCATTTTTTCGCCTTTCACTTCTACCCACGCATCGCCGTTATCCGCACCAGAGATCTTGTAAGGAACCATCTTGATGTCTTTCTGAACAACGTCATCTTTAAAGCGACGACCAATCAGACGCTTGATGGCATAAATAGTGTTCTCAGGATTGGTAACCGCCTGACGCTTGGCCGACTGACCAACCAGAATTTCACTTTCGTCTGTGTAGGCGATGATAGACGGAGTGGTGCGGTCACCCTCAGCGTTTTCAATAACTCTAACCTTGTCGCCATCCATAATGGCAACACAGGAGTTGGTTGTTCCAAGGTCGATACCGATAATCTTGCTCATTGATTCGCTCCCATTCTTCTGAATGCTGTACTTAATAGTTGTCCGGAAAAATTGAACCCGGATAATACTGGTTACTGGCTATATTGGCGCTTTGGCTGACTTTTCAAGCCTGCTCATCAACTTTTGGTGCATCTTGAGCTTTTGCGACCATTACCATTGCCGGCCGCACCACACGCCCATTCAACAGGTAGCCTTTTTGCACCACCGCCACCACGCTGTTCGGCTCAGCATTCGGAGCTGGCACCATCGACATAGCTTCATGTTGCTGGGGATCGAATGGTTCACCCACCGGGTTTACCGGCTCAACGTTGAATTTTTTAAGGCTCGACACGAACAGGTTGAGCGTCATTTCCATACCTTGGCGAATCGACGTTACCAGCTCACCCGAGCTCTCCTGGCCTTCCGTACTTTCAACTGCCTTCTCGAGACTGTCTGCTACCGGAAGCAGCTCTTTAACAAACTTTTCCAGCGCAAACTTGTGCGCCTTCTGAACGTCCATCTCTGCCCGGCGACGCACATTTTGCATCTCGGCCTGGATACGGAGCATCTGTTCTTGGGAATCCTGCAGCTGCGCGCTTAGGGCATCCAACTCAGAAACCTCCTCTTCTTGCTCAGCCTCTTGCTCGCCTGCCTGCGCTTCTTCCGCAGACGCCTCAGCGGCCTCATTCAACTCATCTACCTGCTCATTGCGGTTTTCTTCGGTGCTCATGACTACTCCTGCCAGATCTTCGGTGGTCGGTTAAAACGCGACCAATTGAACATAGGCTCCGGCCACCCGGTGCCGGAAGAATGTTATTGCGAACCGATATGGGGTTCGCACCTAAAGTTTCAACCATCAAAGCGTGCATTCCCGAAGAAAATCCCACCTATGTATTTGCAAACCGGAAAATCCCTGTATATATTCACAGTCACTGTATGAACAAACAGTATATTTTGAAGGCGGAGGTTATCTGCATGCTCACACAGCTCACAGTTTCCAACTACGCGATTGCCGAGCGCGTAGAACTGCAATTTAATAAAGGCATGACGGCTCTCACCGGTGAAACCGGTGCAGGCAAGTCCATCGTGCTGGATGCGTTGGGCCTGGCCATGGGCGGTCGTGCCGATGCAGGCGCCGTTCGCCACGGCGCCAAACGTGCAGACATCACCGCTACCTTTGAGGTTTCCGGCATCCCAGAGGCACTACAGTGGCTGGAAAGCCACGAATTAGATGACGACAGCGACTGCATTCTGCGTCGGGCAATCGGCAAAGATGGGCGTTCACGGGCCTATATTAATGGTCAACCGTGCCCCCTCGCCCATCTGAAAGACTTGGGCGGACTGCTGATGGATATTCACAGCCAGCATCAACACCAGTCGCTCCTGCGCAAAGAAACCCATCGTAAACTGGTTGATGAATTTGCCGGTGCAGAAGAACTCGCCGACCAGACCCGTGAGGCCTGGAAAGCCTGGAACCAGATCCGTACGAAGCTGATCGAACGCCAGCAGAACGCAGAAGAGTCTGAAGCCAGGCTGCAACTGCTGCGCTATCAGGTAGAAGAACTTGATCGCCTGGCGCTTGATACCGGCGAGCAAGAACAGCTAGAGCAGGAGCAGGCTCAACTAAGCCAGGCTGACGCAATTCTTCACAGCAGCCATCAGGCAGCGCTGCTGTGCACTGAAGACGAAACCAGCGCCTCAGGACTGGTGCGCCAAGCATTGCAGCAACTGGAGCAGCTTCCGGTTGAAGTATCCGCGCTGGCCGACACCATTCAGATGCTGAGAGAAGCCCAGATTCAGGTAAGTGAAGCAGGCGATAACCTTCGCCATTTTGTCGACGATTACGAAGCAGACCCAGCACGCCTGACCGAAGTTGAAGAAAGGCTCAGCGCCATTTACCAAATGGCACGCAAACACCGCATCAGTGCGGAGGAGCTGCCGGAGTTTCATAAACGACAAAGCGCAGAGTTGGCAGAGCTGGATGGTGGCGAAGGCAGCCTAGAGAAACTAGAAGAGGAACTGGAAAGCCTGCGCAAAGACTTTGACGAGCTGGCGGGCAAACTTTCAGAAGTCCGAGCCAAAGCCGCAGGGGAGCTGGACCAGCGCATTGCTGGCGAACTGGCACAGCTGAGCATGCCGTCAGTTCAGTTTGTTACCCACCTGAACCGCAACGGCCAAGGCGAACCAACGCCCCATGGGCTGGAAGAAGTTGAGTTTTTGGTAAGCGCTAACCCCGGTCAGCCGGCAAGGCCGCTTGCCAAGGTTGCTTCCGGTGGCGAGCTGTCACGCATCAGCTTGGCCATCCAGGTGGTCGTCGCACAGACATCCACAACACCAACTCTGATCTTCGACGAAGTTGATGTGGGCATTGGCGGCGGAACCGCCGAGGTGGTTGGCAAGCTACTGCGCTCGCTGGGAGACAATGGCCAGGTTATCTGTGTAACCCACTTGCCACAGGTTGCAGCCCAGTGCCATCAGCATCTGTTTGTCAGCAAATTCACCCAGCAGGACGCTACCTTCTCAAAAATCGAATCTCTGGACGACCAAGGAAGAATCAGTGAAGTAGCAAGAATGCTGGGCGGCGTAGATATGACCGAACACACCATCGCCCACGCTACAGAAATGTTTTCCAAAGGACAGGCTACCCATCACTGATTTGATGGCGACAACCGTTTCCCCCTCTCGACCCTGAGAGCTGTTGGGGGCAGGCTTCTCGGTCTGCCCCCTTTTTTTATTTCGTTATCAACGCTGCGCGCTTACGACTTAATAGGCTTAACGTAAAGAATCAGGCTGTGCTCGACAATTTCGTAGCCGTGCTCTTTTGCGATTTGCTGCTGCCGCTCTTCGATTATCTCATCAACAAACTCAATCACCTGACCTGTCTGGGTACAAACCATGTGATCATGGTGATCCTCGCTCGCCATCTCGAATACAGCATGACCACCCTCAAAGTTATGACGCAACACCAGCCCCGCTGTCTCAAACTGGGTGAGCACCCGGTATACGGTGGCCAGCCCCACATCATCGTTCTGATCCAGAAGCCGCTTGTAAACATCTTCAGCGCTGAGGTGGTGATCCTTGGCGTTTTCCAAGATGTTGAAGATTTTCACTCTTGGCAGAGTTACTTTGAGACCGACTTTTCGTAATTCGGCGTTTTCAGATGACATGTTACTATTCACTCTTTGGTGTGCCTCACGGCTTCCGGTATGATGAAGCCGCCTTTTAACGGTTAACCCGTGCCACACCTGCCCTTGGCAGGCGATTTCAAGATAGAGGATTTCCTCCGGCGATGCAAAAGCTCACAGCTCTCATACTCACCCTGGTTCTATCCGGTTGTGCTTTCCCTGGCGTTTACAAGATCAACGTTCAGCAAGGCAATATTGTTACCGATGAAGAGCTGACCAAACTCAACGAAGGAATGCCTCGCAGCCAGGTTCAGGCTCTACTTGGCAGTCCTTTGATGCTAAACCCAGTTGATCGCTCACGCGAATACTACGTTTATACGTTCCAGCGCCGCGGTGGCGATATAGAAGAACAGCGTATCATCGTGCACTATAAGGAGGATCGCTACACCCACCACGAAGCGCAACTTCTGGAAGAAACTCCCGCCTACTGATCCGGCCCGGTTTTTTTATTGGCCCGGTTCAGGCGCGCCTGTTTCGGGTCAATCTGAAGCGGGCGATACAGCTCTACTCTATCCCCATCACGCAATTCGTGATCCGCGGGCTTTTTAATGACCTTGCCAAATATACCCATATCAATAGCTTCTGCATCTATCTCTGGAAAAATCGCGGCAATGCCTGACAACTTGACGGCCTCGACGGCTGTTGTGCCTTCTGGCACCTGCACAGGAACAATTTCCTGTTTGTCTGGCCGGGCGTAAGCCACTTCAACTTGGGGCATCAGGCAACTCCGGGGTAGATATCATCAGCACGACGACAGAATGCATCCACCATGGTTGTGGCCGCCTGATTGAATACCGGTCCGAATGTCATCCGCGACAAAGTGCCCGAAAATTCAAAATCCAGCGTTAAGATGACTTTGCAGGCATTTTCATCCAACGCCTTGAAGTGCCAGCGCCCCGTAAGATTGCGAAACGGCCCGTCTACCAGGCTCATTTCAATGGCCTCCGGTTTCAGCAGCTGGTTACGGGTAGTGAGCTTGTGACGCACTCCACCCTTGGCTATTTCCAGCGAAGCCATAATCTGTTCCGGATCCTGCTGGTGAACCTCGGCACCTGCACACCAAGGAAGAAACTCCGGATAACGGGCAATATCGTTAACCAAGTGGAACATGCGCTCGGCAGAGTGCATAACCAGGGCTGTTTTATCAATCTGATGAGGCATTGGAACCGGTTGTCCTGCTTACAAATGCGCGTTAAGACTGACTGCAGGCTTTTAATACACTTATGCAGCTACAATCAGACGCTATGATAAAGGATATCGCCGTCATTAGGGGCACTTTCGTGGGACGATTGCCGCTTAATGCGCTCTCTTGCAGGCATCCGCTCCGCTGGGAGTAACTCTTTTGATTCCTCACCCTCGCCGCGAAAATCCAAACCTGGCGCAGGCTGGCACCAGAACGCCCTACTGCCGCTGTCGCACAGACTCACCAACGAGGCTGCGGTATAATGAATACAGATATACGCAACAACCAGCGGCAGCACCAAGCGCATGACCCAAAACCATATTGCGCCAAAGAGCTTGGGCACAGTTCCAACTATGGTTTTGGAGAGATGGCGGGTTAGGTACCAGCCTGTGAAGACCGCGATCAGAATCGCCACCAAAGGAATCATCAAACCACCGGTTGCCAACTCCAGCCAGCGAAAAGCCGTCGCGCCGCCTACCCGATAATCAGCCCAAACATTAAACGAAAACAGAGAGCCCAGCCCAGCGATCCATACCGCTATGCCCACAAGAAAGACTGAGAGCCCCCGAGGGGCACCTGTCCACTCACGAAACCAACCAACAATCGGCTCCAACAACGCCAGTGCCGTTGCCCATACGATCATGACCACCATTGCAAAGACGGTCGCAATAACAAACTGGCTTGCGGGAAACTCTGCAAGTGTGACCGGAAGCGAAACAAACAACAGGCCGATCCCACGCTGGCCATCAAATATATTGGCTTCCGTCGCCATGGAGAAAACCATCAATCCGGCCAAAATCGCGACCACCGTATCAATCAACACAACAGCAAGAATCGATCGTTTAAGCTGCGTGTCCGGTGTGGTGTACGCCCCCAGAACGGCCCATACACCCATACCCAAACCCAGAGTATAAAACGCATGGAACAGTGCCTCGCTCAGGCTGGCCCATGAAAGATCCTGCGGATGCATCTGAAGAATGTGACTGATGGCTCCGTCAATGCGGCCATACCAAACAGCAAGCCCAAACAGCGCCAAAAAAAGCACCAGGGTGCCCGGAACAACAATTCTGAACGCTCGCTCAAGGCCGCCGACCACACCCTGCCCGGATACCCACAGCACCATGACCAGGAAGAAAGCATGCCAGCCCATGAACTCGCGCACCTGTCCTGGGTCGGAAACCAACTCAGCAAGAACGCCAGTGGCTTCCGCCTGACCCGCTCCCGAAAACCGATCCGTCGCACCAAAGAACACATAAGCCAGTGCAATCGCGCCGAAGACCGCGGTAAAGGACAGCACCAGAAAAGCGCCCAGTATGCTGAACCGGCCTACAGCCATCCACGCTCTCGAGCGTTTTGCTCTGCGAATCAAGCTGTCCATCGCCAGCACAATGCCATGGCGGGCGTAGCGACCAACAGCGGCTTCGGTTACCATTAACGGCAACGTAACCAGCAACAGACAGCCGAGATACAGTAGGATAAACAGCCCGCCGCCGTGCAGGCTTGCCAGGTATGGAAACTGCCACAGATTAGCCAGCCCCACAGTTGCGCCCACTGCGGCCCAGAAAAAGGTTGATTTACGGGTAAACGACCCGATAGGTGTCTGGTACGGC
>JBQCZX010000136.1:0-9348 GCA_052089485.1 Marinobacter sp.
GCTGGTCATCGGGTGGTACTCCTCGCCCATGCGCATGTAGCGAATCATGGTGATAGGGCGGGGCCGCTCGACAAAGGGAATGATGATGTTCACGCCGCTTTCCAGAACGCGATTGAACGAGCCCAGGCGCTCAATAACCATCACTTCAGACTGACGAATGATCACCAGCCCTTTGGCGATGATGAAAACGCCGATGGCAACAATAATCAGGCTAATGATCAGCCCAGGTGTGAGATAGGATTCCATGCTTACAGTTCCTTGTGTGTGACTGATTGAACAATGGCGGTGGTGCCATCGAATTGTTTGAAAGTGACGTCGGTTCCTTCCGGAAAGTCAGTGGCACCGGTTGTTTCGTCTCTCAAGCGATAAAAGTCGCCGTTAACTTTGATGCCTGTCGCGCCGTCGAAACCTCGCTTCAGTGTGCGATAACGCCTGCCCTGCTCAACGCCGGTGCCGGTGGTGCCGTAGGCCACGCCTTTGGGGGAAAAACGAGGGCGAATCCAGCGGATCGCGATGGGCACCAGCAGGCCCGAAAACACGCCCATGCCGATAAGCTGCCATTCGAACGACAGGCCGGTGAAGGCCAGCAATGCCGTCAAAGCAGCGGCAATACCCAGCGCCAGTAGCAGTAACACGCCGGATGTTAGCTCAGCCAGGCCCAATATGAGGGCCAAAATCAGCCAGAAATGCGTAAGACTCCATTCCATACAGAAATCCGCAGGTTCAGGGTGAAAGAAGCCCGGGTGGTTCAAACCACCCGGAGATTGAGGATTGTACCCAAAAGACGGGGCGGAGTCAGAGCGCCCAGGGTGTTATGTGAGGTAGATTGCCATAGTTATATTCAGCGATCATGTACTGGCCTACCCGCTTAATTCCGGTATTCTTGCAGTAGAATTCCGAATCCTGCAAGGAGCCCCTTTGTTCTATGTGTGAACTACTGGCTATGAGCGCCAACACACCAACCGATCTCTGCTTCAGCTTCACCGGGCTGACCCGCAGAGGCGGTGATACCGGGCCTCACAAAGATGGCTGGGGCGTGGCTTTTTACGAGGGCAAAGGCGTGCGGGCGTTCCACGATGTGGATGCCAGTGCCAACTCCCGGCTTGCAGAGGTGGTTCAAACTCATCCGATCAAGAGCGAAGTGGCAATCTGCCATATTCGTCAGGCCAACGTAGGCGAAATCTGCTTGGCCAACACCCACCCGTTTATGCGTGAACTTTGGGGCCGATACTGGGTGTTTGCCCATAACGGGCAGCTTTCCAGCTTTCAGCCATCGGCTGGATTTTACGAGCCGGTGGGCGGCACAGACAGTGAAGCTCTGTTCTGCGATATTCTCAACCATCTGCGCAACCACTGTGATCGCGATGATTCAGTGGAGGCTATGACTGAGCACTTGATTCGGCTCTCAAAAGCGTTTGCCAACCAGGGTGTTTTCAACCTTTTGTTGAGTAACGGCGACTGGCTGTTCACCTACTGCACTACCAAAATGGCCAGCATTACCCGCCGAGCGCCTTTTGGCCCGGCAAGACTGAAAGATGCAGACGTTATTGTGGATTTTGAATCCGAAACCACGCCGAACGACATTGTTAGCGTGATCGTAACCGAGCCGCTGACCACCGATGAGGAATGGGATATTTACCAGCCCGGCGAGTGGCGGCTATGGCGCAAGGGCATTGTGGAGGCGAAAGGCATAGCCGTGAGCGAGCCGGATTAATCTCGCCATACTCGCCGACCTTGTGGAATTAGGACACCGACCTCATATTAAAAACTTCGAATTTAATCATTATCGGAACGCTTTATGGCTAATCGACAGAATACTCACAGCGTACTGTTGGGATACCTGATCTGGATCTTCGGGTTTCTTGGCTCCCATCGTTTTTACTACGGCAAACCCATTACGGGAACGATCTGGTTTTTCACCTTTGGCTTGTTTTTCATCGGCTGGATTATCGACCTGTTCTTGATTCCGTCTATGGATGAGGAGGCAGACAACCGGTTTCGTGAGGGCGATGTCAATTACAGCTTTGGCTGGTTGCTGCTAACCTTTACCGGTATTTTTGGCTTGCACCGGATGTACATGGGCAAGTGGATCACCGGGATTATTTACCTGCTGACCGGTGGCCTGTTCCTGCTTGGTGTTCTTTATGACTTCTGGACACTGAATGACCAGATTTCGGAGCGTAACAGCGAAGTGAGGTTTAGCTAACGGCATCCTGCTCCAGCTCTACTAGCCCGTCTTCCAGGTAATCCAGCATACGCTGTAAGCTTGGAAGCGTGCGGCGGCAGCCGATTAGCCCAAATTCTACCTGATCATTGTAGCTGGTTAGTGTCATATTCAGCGCTAACCGATCCATGGCGATGGACACCGGGTACATACCCTCCAGCTTGGCGCCGTTCCAGTAACAGGGCTCTTTCGGACCGGGTATGTTGGAAATCACCACGTTGAATGTCTGCCACTTGGGAGACATGCCGGTCAGCAGGTGAAACGCCGCGGGCGCCAAGCTCAGAGCGGTGTAGTTGACGATTTCTTCAGGCGACATTTGGGCGTAGCGGTCTTTGGCTTGCTGAATGCCTTGGTGAATTCTCCGCAACCGGGTGCCTGCGTGGTTCTCATCCGTATGTAGGTTGGCCAGAATAACCCCCACCTGATTGCCTTTAGACTGGCCATCCTCTGCATTACCGTCTGCAGAGCGCACATGCTTGTGCAGCGAAACAGGCACCATCGCAATTAATGGTTTCTCGGGAAGCGCGTCCAGATTCATCAGAAACGTACGCAGGGCACTGGCGCACATGGCTGTAACCACATCGTTGACCGTGGCGCCGTATGCATGGCAAACCGCTTTAATTCGTTTCAGGCAGTAGGATTGAGCCGCAAAACGGCGGGAGCCGGTAATTTTTTGGTTCAAAACACTGCGCGGCGCCTGGAAGAGAGAATTGTATGCGGGATCTTTTCGGGCGGTGTTAATGGTACGCAATAGCTCCCGGGCGACGGTCGGCACCGTACCCAACTGTTTTCCCGATGTTCCCAGCAAATGCCCAATGCTTTGCCAAAGAGAAGGCTCGTTCACACCCTGGGTCCATGCCGAACGTGTGGGTAAATCCCAGATTGGTGGCATATCGCGCTTTGTGGGGTCTGCGGACAGCATTCGCTGGGCCATTCGCATGGCCGAAATGCCATCCACCAAGGAATGGTGGATTTTGATATAAACCGCAAACTGCCTGTGCCCTAGCCCCTCTATAAGATGAAACTCCCACAGTGGTCGTTCCCGATCCATAAGATGTGAGTGCTCGGTAGACACAAAAGTGAGCAGTTCACGGATTCGGCCGGGTGTAGGCAGAGCCTCGAAGCGGAAGTGATGCTCCAAATCCAGGTGGCTATCGTGCACCCAAACCGGTTGCGCCAGCCGACTGTCTAAGCGCCGATCAAAAGGCGCCGTCACTCCCGTATTCTCGCGAAGCTGTTCGGCAAGCCTGGCCACGTAATCGTCCGGTGCATCCTCAGGAAACGAGAAAATCTGCAGCCCAGCTACATGCATGGGTTGCTGACGCTTCTCCAACCAGAGGAAAAGCTGGTCGGTGGGGTTGAGGGGCTTCACGGGCAGCATCCTTTTTATAGGTGTTTTCGTGATCTTACCTCAGGTTGTCTGGCAGTGGGTGCCCCCAGGTAGATTCCGAGCCGTCAATATTGATTGATGCCACCTATTGTGTGATTAAGCTGCCACGGCTGCACTTTGACTTTCGGGAATTTCCAAGAGAATCCGATTGCCGTCGAGGAGAGCAGGGTAAGTTTTAACCATAACCGAATTGTCTTCCTGGCAGGCGCCGGTTTTCAGGTTGAAATGTTGTTTATACAGCGGCGAAGCCACGACTGGCTCCCCTTTAAGATCCCCCGTGATACCACGAGCCAGAACATTAATGCCACTGAACGGATCGGTATGACTGATGGCAAACAGCGCCGGCAACCGGTGTGGCAGATAAAACACCGCCACCGGCCCGTCTTCCGTCCAAACCGCAATACCGGATTCCGGCACCAAATCTTCAACAGTACAAACCGCATTCCAACACGTCCGAGTTTTCATTTGTATGCTCCTAAATTTTTAACTTTCGATATTCGAGAGATTTGTGAGTGAGGTGGTATGGGGGTGCTTTTCCGTCGGGAAAAAATGTCTGAGCGCAGCGAGTTGTTTTTCCCAGAGGAAAAGCACCCCCGTGCCGCCGCGCTCTCGCACCCAAGCAAACAGGCTACGCAGACTCCAAAACAGGCCGCCTCTGCCCCCGCTCAGTCGTCCACTGCTGCACCGGATCCTTCTGCTCCGGCACATTCACAAACTCCCGGAATCGCTTGCGCTTCTCGGGATCTTCCACCGCCGTTTTCCACTCACACTGGTAAGTATCTGCAATACCGTTCATGTGCTCCTCCAGCTCTGCACAAATGTCCAGACTGTCTTCCAGAACCACCTGCTTCAGATAGTCCAGGCCACCCTCCAGATTCTCCATCCACACACTGGTGCGCTGCAGCCGGTCGGCAGTACGCACATAGAACATCACCACCCGGTCGATGGTGCGGATCAGTTCTTCATCGGAAAGGTCGGTGGCAAACAGATCGGCGTGGCGTGGACGCATGCCACCATTACCGCAGACATAAAGATTCCAGCCATTCTCCGTGGCGATCACCCCGAAATCCTTACTCTGAGCCTCGGCGCACTCGCGGGTGCAGCCAGACACCGCCATCTTGACCTTGTGCGGCGCGCGCAGGCCTTTGTAGCGGTTCTCCAGATGGATGGCCATGCCTACGCTGTCCTGCACGCCATAGCGGCACCAAGTGTTGCCAACGCAGGATTTCACCGTGCGCAGGGACTTACCGTAGGCATGGCCGGTCTCGAAACCAGCGGCAATAAGCTTCTCCCAAATTTCCGGCAACTCGCTCAAAGTGGCACCGAACAGATCAACCCGCTGGCCGCCGGTAATCTTGGTGTACAAATCGTACTGTTTAGCCACTTCGCCTAGCACTATCAGCTTGTCTGGGGTGATCTCGCCACCGGGAATACGCGGCACGATGGAATAGGTACCGTTTTTCTGCATGTTGGCCATGAAGGTGTCGTTGGTGTCCTGCAACGGCACGTGGTCGGTGGTCAAAATGTGTTCGTTCCAGCAGGTGGCCAGAATGGAGCCGACCGCCGGCTTGCAGATGTCGCAGCCCTGACCCTTGCCATGCTGGCTGATCAGGGTGCGGAAGGTACGGATGCCGTTAACCTTAACCAGATGAAACAGCTCCTGGCGGTTGTATGGGAAGTGCTCGCACAGATCCTTGTTTACCTCCACTCCGCGCCTTTCCAGCTCGTTATCGACCACATTCTTGAGTAGCGAGGTACAGCCGCCACACCCCGTGCTGGCCTTGGTCTCGGCCTTAACGCCGGCAAGATCACAACAGCCGGCGTCAATAACGCCGCAAATATCGCCCTTGGTCACGTTGTGGCAGGAACAGATCGAAGCCGTCTCTGGCAGCGCATCCGGTCCCAGGGCCGGGGCGCCGCCCAGGCCTTCCGGCAGGATCAGGGTTTCCGGGTTGTCCGGCAGGGCCATGCCATTCAGGGCGTATTGCAGCAGGGTATCGTAATGGCTGTTGTCGCCCACCAGAATAGCGCCCAGCAGCGTCTTGCCGTCTTCGCTGATCACCATGCGGCGGTAGTGGCCTGCCTGCTCGTCGTTAAAGCGGATGTTGCGCGCACCAGGAGTGTGGCACTGAGCGTCGCCGATGGAGCCTACGTCGACGCCTAAGAGCTTGAGCTTGGTGCTCATGTCGGCGCCGGTAAAGGCGGCGTTGCTATCGTTGTTCAGAACCGAAACCAGGGTTCGGGCCATGGTATAGCCAGGAGCAACCAGGCCGAAAATGCGCTGGCTCCAGAGCGCACACTCGCCAATGGCATGAATGTGCGTGTCTGACGTGGTGCACTGATCGTTAATGACGATGCCACCGCGCTCGCCTAATTCCAGGCCACTGGCCCGGGCCAGGCTATCCTGCGGGCGGATACCGGCGGAAAATACAATCAGGTCGGTTTCCAGATGGCTGTCATCGCTGAAGTTCATGCGCAGACGAGATTCCTCACCGGCAACGATGGCGGCAGTGGCTTTTTCGGTGTGAATCTGGACGCCCAGTTCCTCAATCTTGTGGCGCAGCAATGCGCCGCCGTCGGTGTCCAGCTGCACCGGCATCAGCCTGGGTGCAAACTCCACCACGTGGGCTTTCAAACCCAGGCTTTTCAATGCGTTGGCAGCTTCCAGACCGAGCAGGCCACCACCCACAACCACCCCGGATTTGCCTTCCTGAGCGCTGGCACGGATGGCATCGAGATCTTCCAGGGTTCGGTATACGAAGCAGTGGGGGTTTTCCTGACCCACAATGGGCGGCACAAACGGATAGGACCCGGTTGCCAGTACCAGCTCATCATAGCCATATTCACCCTTGGGTGTGGTGACGGTAAGTTGATCACGGTTCAGTACGGTTACCGGCTCATTCAAACACAGCTGAATGCCATGGATTGTGTACCAGTCGGCGGTACTCATGGCGAGATCTGCGTGAGAGGATCCGGTGAAATATTCCGACAGATGTACCCGGTCATAAGCCAACTGTTTCTCTTCACCAAACACCAGAATGTCGTAGTCTGAAGCGGCTGGGCTGGCGACAAATTGTTCCAGGAAATGGTGGCCTACCATGCCATTGCCAATAACGATCAGGGTTTTCTTGCTCATAGTGATGTCCTCTCTCCATGGCCACAGACGATCAATGTAGGTTCCATTTTTCGGATCATCTCTGCTCCTTCGCTCCTTTTAAAGCCAAAAAAGCCGGAGCATCTCGTTCCCGAAGGGAGTTGATGGTCCGGCGCCAATGCCAACATTAGTAATCTGGTAAGTCGGCCGAATCCTTGGCCAGGATCGTCGTCCTTAAGTTTTATAAGCGATTATCGCGCCAACTTAAATTTACATTTTAAATCAGTTGGTTATAATAATATTTATCGATTTTTTGTTAAGGGGTGCGGCCTTTTTGCCCTTTGCTGGGGCAGGTTGCACGACTTTGAGGCTTTTTGCTGGCGTGGTAATTGCTCAGGTTTTCTGTAACGCAATTGTCTGGCCACGTGCCCGGAGCCTTGAAATGAATATCAGTAGACATAGACACATCCCTGCCCAATCCTCAGCTAAAGGCTATCTGATCGCATCCAGGCGATGCGAGCTCATGAACCTGCAGTACTTTTTACAGATGGGGAAGCTGGTGCAGAGCATCGGCAACCTCGTGCACGGTCTGCAGCGGGAGCGCGGCGCGTCGACCATTTTTCTGGGGTCTGATGGGGAAAAATTTGGCCCTGAGCGAAAGACAATGGTCGCAGAGTCGACGTGCTTGTACATCGTTTTTGAGCGAGCTCTGGCTGAGATCCATGAAGAGCTAACGACTCATCCCATTAGTAGTCACCTGCTGGCCCATATTGCCAGCGCCCTTCACGGGTTGGAGAGCTTGGCGGAGCTGCGATCGAGGATGAAAGCCCGAGCAGTGTCGGTATCAGAGGCAACGGAATCCTACAGCATGCTCATTCACCGACTGATTGCTGTGGTTTTCGAGGCGGCGGATACCGCAGTAGATCCTTCGCTTGCGCGTTTGCTGGTGGCCATGGTGCATTTGATGAACGGTAAGGAGTTCTGCGGTCAGGAGCGTGCAACAGGCTCCGCAGGGTTCTCCAGTGGGAGCTTTGATATTGCACAGACCCAGCGCATGACGCACCTTGTTGAGGCACAGGAGCGGTGTTTTGAGGTGTTTCTCGGGTTTGCTGATGAGCAAAGTTGTTGGCAGTTGCAGAGTCTCCTTGCAAATGAGAGAGAAAAGGAAATCGAGCGCCTTCGGCAGTTCGGATGCTCGGTTGGCCGCTATAAGCGATTGGATTCGGAGCTTGCCGATCACTGGTTTGCGCTGATGAGTGAGCGTATGGATGAGCTTAAAAAGGTGGAAGAGTCGGTAGAAGGCAGCTTTCATGGGCGTTGCGTAGAACGGTATGCTGAGGCCCGGAGTTCGTTGGCGCATCACGAGGCACTGATTGCCTCACTCGATCAGCCAGAAAATCCAGCGCAGCCCCTGTTGGTTCTGTGTGAATCAAGCCGTAACGGAGAGCCCCAGCCAGGTAAAGCTTGGAACAGTGATGGTATTGGGCAACAGTTTGGACGGTCGATTTTTGACCTTGTGCGAGAGCAGTCGCGCCGGCTTCAACAGATGAGTGAGGATTTACAAAGTGCCAAGGAAGCACTGGAGGATCGGAAAACCCAGGAAAAAGCGGTTTTGTTGTTGATGGGCCACCGCAGAATTAGTAATGATGAGGCCCACCGGGTTCTGCGAAAGCTGGCTATGGATCAGGGTAAGAAGCTACCCGAGGTTGCCCGGGCACTGGTGTCGATGGCTGATGTGCTGAAATAGACAACCCGCTTACACCCGCGCCGCCAGAGTGATGTTGTTTCCGTGCTTACGTCAGTGTGTCCTGCGTAGCATCGATATGGGGACGCGGTAGCGCCGACCTCGGAATTGCCCCGTCCCGTCCACAGTGCACGTTTTCCGGTTGACTCGGATGATCTCTCCGTGAAACTCCCGAGTACCTGAGTCGAAAACAACCGTGTCATCCACTTGCCAGGGCGAAGGCTGGAACGCCGGATCGGGAAGTTGGAAAGGTACACTGGATAACGGGACCTGGTATTCACTGGCCCGATTTGCCAGTGCCTCCCGGGCTGTTTTTGCACTACCACTTTCATGCAGTTCATCAAGTATGTTGTAAAAATGCCGGTTATGAACCGAACCGCGATATCTTTGCCCGGCACTGTGTTGCAACAAATGCGCGAATTCGTGACAGCAAGTGTGCGCCAACAGGTTAAGAGCGCTCAGCTCACCGTCGAAATAACCCCGCTTGTGGATCTCCCGGGCAGAGAGCCAGCCACTGGCCGTATCTGGGTGGTGCTTGGCCTGAATCATACGAATGCCGTAGGTGATCTGGTGTTGTTTGTATTGCGGATCGAAACGATGATAAGTGGCCTGACCAGAACCTACCCGGCATAGCAGAGTGCTGCTGGGAGCTTTTTTCTGAACCCAGTCCGCAGCAGGTTGCCAGAGAATACGTTGTGTGACTTCACACATCAGCCAGCCAAGGTTGTGCGCGTGTGTTCTGAGTATGGTCATGTTGATCAATAGGAACGCTTGGGCTAAGAGGAGCGTAAGTATAGGCCAGAGGTGCACCGTTAACTGATGTTCAAAGATGCCATTTTTGCACCAAAAAGACCATTTTTTACATAAGTTTTCACCGAGGCTTTACGCACGCCCTT
>JBQCZX010000136.1:9358-10027 GCA_052089485.1 Marinobacter sp.
TACGCCTCGATTGGCGAACGCCAGTCGTCTGCACCGGAAGTGCCGGCAACAGTGTGCTCCCAGGTCACTTTGCGGTAGGACAGGGACACGGTAACCAGCTGTGTGAAGTCAGCGCTGGCGTTGTCCTGGCAGTGTGGCATGTTGCAGTCAATGTCGATGATGGTGGCATCTTCCAAAATGGTAGAGAAGAAGTGCTCCTGCTTGCCCTCAACAGAGGTGCGGTACCACTTCAGCTCAACTTTCGGCAGCATTTCGCCGGAAGCCAGGGAGTTGTACATCAGCGGTGTGGATTTGTTCAGTGCGGATGTGAACTTGAATGGCTTGTGAACACGTTGGCCGGAAGGCTGGCCGGACTGGGGATCTGTAGGAACGGTGACAACGTGGCTGAATTCCTGAACCAGCACTTCGTCTTCGTGACCTTCAACGTAGATGTTACCAACGGAATCGGATGTAAATGCACCAGCGGTGATATTGCCCTGGGTTTTACCTTCGATAGAGATATAACAAGGGGTTGGCATAGTCTGCTCCATGACGTTTAAGTGAATAGTCGTCCCCGGGGTGTTCCCTGGACGTGTTTACTTAATACAAGGGGCGTGCCAACGTAATAAAAAAGTTTAAAAACAACAAAGTAAGATATTTTTTGGTGGTGTTCCAAAGCTATAAGCAAAC
>JBQCZX010000137.1:0-5789 GCA_052089485.1 Marinobacter sp.
ATCCGGTCTGGCGGAAACGAGAGTTCAAAAAGTTTCTGGCGCGCAGACTCCTAGGTGAAGATTTGTCCGTTAGCATCAACATCAGCGCACGGCACCTGATGGATATAAGTTTTACTCCCTACTTAGAAAGCTACCTGCACAGCCACCCAGCGATAAGGCCCGACCGAATCACTCTTGAAGTGCTCGAATCTACCTCACTGGACGATACCCGGCGCGCCAGCAACGTACTTGCCCGGTGCCAAGAATTAGGCTTCCGTATTGCGCTAGATGATTTCGGAACAGGCTTTTCGTCGCTGACCTATCTGCAGACCTTACCGGTCAACTTGGTGAAAATTGACCGAAGCTTTGTGCGCAACATGCTCAACGATGCCAGCGACCGAGCTATTGTGGAAAGTGTGATTTTTCTGGGCCAGAGGTTTGCGCACCCTGTTCTGGCGGAAGGCGTTGAAACCATGGATCACGCCCGCGCCCTGCGACAGCTAGGCTGCGAGTATATTCAGGGCTATGGCGTTGCCCGCCCAATGCCAGCTGGTGAGATACAAGACTGGCTACAGCAATGGCAAGAGAAAGCCACCAGAAGTGGCAGCAACGATGCTTTGGAATCGATGCATATCGGTTAAGACAAGCGCACAGTGAGGCGCCAAAGGCCCTTAGCGATAACGACGCTGATCCAGCGTTGTCAGCCGATCCGGATGAAATACCATCAGGCCAGTGACAAAGACTCCGTTTACAAAGCCCTCGGGCACCACGAATAACGGAAGGTACCGCAGATAATCGTGAACCAGTTCTGAAAACTCATACACACCGCTCAACCAAAGCATCAGGCACATCACCAAACCTGACGCAACCACCGAAATGCCCGCCCCGAAAAAGCCGCAGAAAAAGATGTAAGCAAAGAAATTGCGGAAGTTTTGGTGTCGCTCCCACAGCATAATGCCCTGGGTAACGAGGGCAGGAATCATAACGGTTACCACACCGTTGGCTGCGAACATCGCCACTGGTTCACGACCGATTGCCACCGTAAAAATCAAGGCGAGCAGGCCGGCAAACACCGCCAACCCCCAACCCAACATCAGGGTAACCGCAGTCATGCCAAAAATATGAATGGCAAGCCCGGGATAGATACCCGCCCGCATTTGCCAGAGAAGGCCCAGCACCACAGCGGCGCCAAAAAAGGAATGTTGCAACGCATTATCGCGGCGCAGCGAACTCCACCTTACTGAACGAGCCGCCTGCACCAGAATCAGCACGAACAGTGCGAGAGTTACCAGCCATTGCCCGGTTGATAGTAGGTTATCGGTCATGCCCATAGTGATCATCGCTCGCAGAAACCCGGAACAGGTTAACCGGTATTTTCAAATATACCTGGCCATTGCCCTCTGCCGGTGGCATTTCTCCCGCACGCATATTGACCTGCACAGACGGAAGAATCAGCCGGGGCATATCGAGAGTAGCGTCGCGCTCGGTGCGCATCTGCACAAATTCGTCTTCGCTGATGCCGTCGTGCACGTGAACATTGGCCGCACGTTGCTCCGCCACAGTTGTCTGGTGGGCATATTCCTCCCGCCCCGGTGCTTTGTAATCATGACAAAGAAAAATACGGGTTTCTGCGGGCAGCGATAGCACCTTGCGGATTGACTGATACAGCTCTCGGGCATCGCCACCTGGGAAATCACAGCGGGCGGTTCCAAAGTCCGGCATAAACAAGGTGTCGCCTACAAATGCAGCGTTGCCAATTACATACGTCAGGCACGCGGGGGTGTGGCCAGGGGTGTGCATTACGCGGCCTTCTAGGCCACCAAGGAGGAAAGTATCGCCGTCGTGGAACAGGCGATCAAACTGGCTGCCATCGCGGGCGAAATCTGTTCCGGCATTAAACGCTTTGCCAAAAATCTCCTGAACATCCCGAATATAGGCGCCAATGCCGGTTTTGCCACCGAGCTTTTCGTGGAGGTAAGGCGCGGCTGACAGGTGATCTGCATGAACGTGAGTTTCTAAAACCCACTCAACTTTCAGCTCATTTGACCGAACATACTCAACTATCTCATCTGCAGAGCGCACATCGGTGGTACCTGCGGCATAGTCAAAATCCAGCACCGAATCGAGAATGGCGCAGGCTTGGCTGGCAGGATCACGAACCACATAACTGAACGTATTCGTGGGTTCATCAAAAAAGTGTTGGACCATCGGATTGCTCACGGCATTCACCTCCGCTTGGGTGGATTCTTAGCTTTAATTCTAAGGATATACCAAAAGGGAATATGAGGTGAAATTCTCTTTCCTTATATGCGCGACACCCCTGATGCATCAACAAGGCAGTCCCGCCCCGCTTGCTTTGCGTTATAAAGCCGGTCATCTGCCAGCCGGATAAGAGGGTCCGGTGTTGCAGGAATACTACCTAGCTCCCCAATGGCAGCAACACACGCACTGACCGTAAGCGGCACAGCGCTGCCTTCAAAAACGAAATCGTGATCACGCACCGAACGGATAATCCGGTTCACCGTGCGTCGCACATCGGCTGGCGCCACATCACTGAATGCGACAACAAACTCTTCCCCGCCAAACCGTGCTACCACATCGGCATCTCGGGTCTGCTCCAGAAGAATATTCGCAAACTCGCGCAAGCAGAGGTCTCCTCCCAGATGGCCGATGGAATCATTAATATGCTTGAACCGGTCAAGATCAAGCACCGCCAGTGTGAGGTCCTCACCGTAGCGGTTAGAGCGGCTCAGCATTTCGTTCAACCTGGGCATCAGGTACCGGCGATTATGCAACGTGGTCAATGGGTCGCTAATAGACTGACTAAGAAGCTCACTCTCCAGTCGGTGGCGCTCCAGTGAGCCCGAAAGCAGCCCTGATACGATAATCAGGAGGTCTGCCTGATCGTCACGCCAAGCGCGCTTACGAAGAGAGTCCACACCAAAAAATCCGGCGACAATACCATTCACTCGAACCGGTACACAGAACATGGAGCAGACGCCCTGCTGCCCCAGCATGTCCCGCTCAGGCCCTGGGGACATTTGTTTTAGGCTTTTAACAAAAATAACCCGGTTATCACTCACCATCTCGGAAATTTTTTTATGCCACCAGTCAAAACCATCAATCGATACATTGCGCTGGTCGTCAATGAGGGGCGATACACCGGGCGAGCACCATTCATGGGTGTTATTCATAAACCGGAAGTCGGGCGAAAACTCATACAAATAGGCGCGATCGACATCGAAAAAGCCACCGACCTCTTTCAGTAGCTCGCGAATGCTCTCATCAATGGCACCGAAACCCAGATTGATGAACTCGGTCGACAGCCTTGCAATCACCCTTTGAAAAGCCGCGTGAAACGCAGACTCCGCCTCGCTCTCTCGAAATGTGCGCTCGAGGTCTTTGTAGTGCTGGATATTGTAAACCTGGCCATACCAGACGGTGCTATCGTCGGCCAGACGCTCAGGGCTGGAGTGCGCCTCAAACCATTCAAAGTGCCCTGTTTTCAACTTTAAACGGGCTTGATACCGCCAAGCCGTGAGGGCCGTCGCAGACTCTGCGATACTTGCGTAAACACCCGCAATATCATCCGGATGAATCGTCGCAAACATCGCCGCCGCATTTTCACGCAACTCGTCGCTTTTAATGCCCAGGATGTCTTGCACCTGTTCACTGACAAACAAAAACCGATGGGACTTGCTATCGGCACTAACCCAGTATGTGGAGACGATACCGGGAATGCCCGAAGCTAGCTGTCTGAAAAGATAATCAAAGTCTGCAAGCGGCTCCATTTGGCTGGACTGCTTTGTCATGTGCCGCTCACTCCCTAGCCTTGAACCCACCTTTTTAGGGAGTGTAGTCTAAAGCGTCCAACGCGGCCATTCCATCCCCGAGTATGCATTTTCCATGCGCTTCTCGCCCCGGTTTTAGCCAAGTGATACCATCGTTTTACTACAACCAAAAATCGCTGAAAATCCAGACTATCCCTAGGAAACCACTCAATGAGCGAAGCCGACGAAAATAAACCGAGCTCGAGCCCGGCAAAAACCATCGCCATCGGTGTCGTTCTGCTCCTCGTTATTCTCGCGGTTACCTACGCATTGGCCGACCGGTTAGCACCGGCCTCGTCACGGGGATTCGTTTCCGCCCACGTAGTACAGGTTGCGCCTCGGGTTTCCGGTGATATTACCGACGTTATGGTTCAAGACGATGCAGTAGTACAGGCAGGCGATCCACTTTTTTCTCTTGATGCCCGGCCTTTTGAGCTGGCGGTTCAGCAAGCGGAGGCCAACCTGGCCAGCACGGTTCAGGGCATAGATGCCTCGGCCGCTTCCTTGGTAGCAGCCCAAGCCGGCGTTACCCAGGCCAGAACGGGTCTCAATACAGCTCGCACAGACGCAGACCGCACGTTGCGCCTGGAGAAACGCGGCATAGTGCCGGTTGCCCAAGGTGATACCGCCCGGGCCAAAGTAGAGGATGCGAAAGCACAGCTGAGTACAGCCGAGGCCAACCTAGAAAGCGCCCGCAAACAACTCGGCCCCAGGGGGGCTGACAATCCATCCATTCTCGCCGCACAAGCACAGCTGGAAAACGCACAGTACGACTTGGCTTCAACTGTCGTGCGGGCACCCCACTTCGGTGTGGTAACCAACATGACCTTAGCCAAAGGCCAGTTTATCAGTGCAGGCAACCCGGCATTAACCTTCATTGATGCCAAAGCCGCATGGATCACAGTAGACCTGCGAGAAAACCAGCTACAAGGCATCGAATCAGGCGACACGGCTCACCTGCTGTTTGATGCCGTACCTGGCACCATCTTCGAAGGTCGCGTACAAAGCGTTGCCTGGGGCATCAACCCAGGGCGCAACGTTCAAGGTGGCCTGGTGGTAAACGAGGCATCCAACCGCTGGTTTGAGCCTGCACGGCGCATTCCGGTGAGAATCGAATTGACAGGCACGCAGGATGACTGGCCACGGCAAGTGCGCGTAGGCGGCAAGGTACACGCCGTGGTGTTTGCCGGAGGCACCGGCAACCCGATTGCCTTAATCGCTCGCGGGTTACAGCGTGTAAGATCCTGGTTCAGCTACCTGTATTGAGGGGCTTACCATGTATATAACCCCTCGCCCCAGTGTTGCAGACGACCCGCTCTATGCGGTGCGCCTGGGTGTTACAGGCATGCTGGCTTATGCCGCCATCCCGCTGATCAACCCGGCGCTGCCGCCCATTATTGCAGCTCTTCCGGTAGGGTTAATTGCCGCGCAGCGCAAAGCCTTCAACCCGGGCAAAGCCATTGCCGGCCCCATCGTGATGATCATACTGGTGTATATCATGACGTGGTTTGTGGAAACTCTGCGCCCCATGCCATTGGTTTATGTGGGCGCCATGTGGCTGACCTACTTTGCGGGCTTTCACATGATTCTGCAGTCTGGCGCCCAGGCCGGCATGCTGATCATTATTGTAGCGGTGCTAATGTCTGTGATGGGCATGCATGGCACAGCCACGGTAGAAACCATGCGCGACGGTTTTGTTCAGGCTTCGCTGGTGGGGCTTGTGCTGGGGCCGATTGTGTATGCGCTCTTCCCTGCGAAAACAACAGAGCAGCATGTGGATGAACCTGTGCCCACAGACGGCAATGTCACCCTGGGTGCGGCTATCCGCGCAACCGTGCTTATGGGCCTCACATTCTGGCTTTATGCGGTCATGCAGCCATCCGACATGATGATGGCAGTCATCGCCGCCATGGTACTGGTTTTCCCCACCCGCAATGCAGTGTTCTATGAAGCCCACCAACGCATACTCGCAACCTTCTA
>JBQCZX010000137.1:5889-9937 GCA_052089485.1 Marinobacter sp.
GCGCACCGCAACAAGAAAGCATGCCATGACGAATAATCACGACCCGCAATACACGCCCCGCAATGCGCTGATCCAACATGAATGGCAGGCCTTCTGGTTGGCCATCGGGTTTCTCACCCGCATTCCCATGCTGGTGCGTATTGATTACTCCCAGAAGCTGATGAACCAGTGCAGCATGTATTTTCCGCTGGTGGGTCTGTTGTTGGGCGCGCTGTATGCCGGGCTGTTTGCACTGCTCAGCCTGGCATGGAGCCCCTTGGTCTGTGTAATGCTGGTGCTGTGTTTTCACCTGTTTATTACCGGTGCCTTTCACGAAGATGGCCTTGCCGATAGTGTGGATGCACTGGGCGGCGGGTACACCGTAGAAAAACGCCTGGAGATCATGAAAGACAGCCGAATTGGCACCTACGGCACGGTTGCACTGGTGATGGCTTTGGGCCTGAAGGCTGCGCTGCTGATGGACGCAAAAAGCATCTGGCTGGCGTTATTGGTAGTGCCCGCGATCAGCCGTGTAACACCGCTGCTACTGATGGCGTTTATGCCGTATGTAACAGACCCGGATAAAAGCAAAAGCAAGCCAGTTGCAGAAGCCTTTTCCCGCCAACGCTTGCTGGTTAGCTGCGCGTTTACTGCGTTTATCGCGCTGGTGTTTAGCGCTTGGTTGCCGGGGCTTTGGCTTAGCGCCTTAACAGCCGTGCTCATCGTAGCCTTACTGTGGGGTTGGTATTTACAGCGGCAATTAGGCGGTTACACCGGCGACGCACTGGGGGCGAGCGTGGTGTTTTGTGAGCTGGTGCTGTTGTTGGGGGTTTAGGCGGTTATTTCAAATGTTGAATAATGGGCAACATTGCCTCAATTGACCGATTACCGTGTTCTCTGGCCTGGGGGGGGGTGACACTGGATTTTAACCATTAAATGGCGCTCAGGGTGCCAGCATGAACGAGGAAAAACATGAACGTTAAACGCTGGAAACTGATTATCTCGGGTCGTGTTCAGGGTGTTTCCTACCGCGCTTCAGCAGAAGCTCAAGCCAACGAGCTCAATATTCTCGGCTACACCAGAAATCTTGCTGACGGCAGGGTGGAAATTATCGCTGAAGGCAGCGAAGTCCAGCTCAACAAGCTGGAATCCTGGTGCCGGAAAGGCCCGCCAGCGTCTGTTGTGGGCTCAGTTGCGGTGGAACATCAGAAGGCGACCGGAGAGTTTACTCGCTTTGAGATACGCCGCTGAGCTGGTGTTGCTTAAAATTCTCTGCCTGCTCAAAAATTTCCTTGTATACCTCATCACGGTCCACCGGCGGGTAGCCGTGCTTCGCCAGCAGAAGAATCAGGCCGACTTTCAATTCGGCCTTAATGTCGTCACGCTGGTTCCAGTCGGTGTATTTTACTTTTTCCTGCACCACCACTTTGACGGCTTTCGCCAGCGGTAACAGCTTGTCTTCCGGATAGCTGAAATCGTATTTAATGGCCAGGTCTTTCAAGATGTCGTAAAAGGCTTTCTCTTCAAGGTCAATGCCCAGCTCTTCAAACGATCCTAGCTCCTGCTTCAGCGATTGAATCAAATCTATATAGCGATCGATGATGTTATCGGTGAAATCGTCCAGCACAGTGCTGACTAACACATCGTCTTCCTTGCGTTCGTTATAGTGCTCCACCAACGTTTTGAGCTTCTTGGAGAAATCCACACCCTTGGTTTTGTTTACTTTCTTGAAATCATCAATGGCTTTCGCCAACAACTGTTGCAGCAGCTTGATTTTGGTATTCGGCAGTTTGATCTTGTCGATTTTTGCCAGGTAGTCGTCATCAAAAATGTCGGTTTCGCCCTGGCTCTCATTGCCCATCTTGAAAATTTCTTCCACGCCGTCACTTTTCAGGGCTTCGGCCACCATTTGCCGCACTTTGGCATTCATCTGGGCGCTGTCTGGCGCGTTGCCACGGGTTAGCTTGAACACAATGGAGCGCACCGCCAGGTAAAAATGAATCTGGTCACGCTCGCCCTGGCTAACACCTTCCGAGCCGCTGCAAATGTCGTAGGCGGCTTTCAGGCGCTTCACCAAGTGCATGAAGCGCTTCTCAAACTTATCAGTGGTTTGGGCAAACTCAGCCGCCTTGTTCAGGCAGTGCAGTTGCTCCACCGGGCTGCCGCGGTAATAAGGCTGGCTGTCGAACGGGTGAAACAATTTGTTGAGCAGGTCGAGGTGGTCTTTCACCACCACAATGGACTGATTAATCTCTTCAATATTCTGCTGATCCGCTTTGTTGTAGTGCGCCAGTGCCAGGTTCATCTGCTTTTTGATGCCGATGTAATCCACCACCAGGCCCTTATCCTTGCCCTCAAACTTGCGATTTACCCGTGAGATAGTCTGAATGAGGTTGTGGCGCTGAATGGGTTTATCAATGTACAAAGTATCCAGAAACGGCACATCAAACCCGGTTAGCCACATATCCACCACAATGGCAATTTTGAAGTTGGACTTGGGGTCTTTGAACTGACTGGCCAAGTCCTTGCGGTATTCTTTGGTACCCAACAGGTCGTAAAGCGCTTTGGGGTCGTCCTGGCCACGGGTCATGATCATTTTGACCCGTTCCAGAGGTTTAAGCGCCTTTCGCTCCTGGCTGCTCAACTCAGCGCCGGCTTCACACACCAGCACCTCGTTCCATTGCGGCCGCAGGGCAATCACTTCCTGAAACAACGCCCAGGCAATATCCCGTTTGCTACACACAAACATCGCCTTGCCTTTAACCGAGGAACCCTCGTCAATCCGGCGTTCGTAATGGTGCACAAAATCCCGTGCCAGCGCTCTTAGCCTGTCTGGGTCACCCAGAATGGCGTTCATCTGTGCGCTGGCTTTCTTGCTTTCCTCTATCTGATAATCACTGGCGCCATCGTCAGCACACCGGGCGTAATAGGCCTCTATTTCCTCCAGCTTGCTGTTATCCAGAATCACTTTGGCCGCCCGGCCTTCGTAAACAATGCGTACGGTAATTTCGTCGTGTACCGATTCGGTCATGGTGTAGCTGTCGACCACCTCGCCGAATACATCCAACGTGGCATCAATAGGGGTGCCGGTGAAGCCCACGTAGGTCGCGTTGGGCAGAGAGTCGTGCAGGTATTTGGCGAAGCCATAAGTGCGCTGCACACCTTGTTCGGTTACACGCACTTTCTGATCCAGGTTGATCTGACTGCGGTGGGCTTCGTCTGAAATCACAATCACGTTGGTGCGATCGGTGAGCAGTTGCGTGTCTTCGGTAAACTTGTGGATGGTGGTCAGAAACACCCCGCCACTGCTTCGCCCTTTGAGCAACTCACGCAAATCGGCACGGCTTTCTACGCTCACAATGGCCTGATCACCCACGTAGTTTTTGGCGTTGGTAAATTCGCGAGACAGTTGATCGTCTAAATCTGTGCGGTCAGTAATCAGCACCAGCGTGGGGCTTTCAAAGGCCAGGCTTTTCATTAGCAAGCGCGCTAAAAATAGCATGGTAAAACTCTTGCCACAGCCGGTCGCGCCAAAGTAGGTGCCGCCCTTGCCATCGCCTTCCGGCTTACGGTGTTGCAGGATATTGGCATACAGCTTGTTGGCGGCGTAAAACTGCGGGTAACGGCACACCACTTTTACGTCCTGATTAGACACATCTGGAAAATAGATGAAGTGGCGAATCACCTGCCGCAGCCGGTCCTGATTGAACAGGCCCTCAATCATGGTGTGCAGGCTATTTATGCCATCTTGGCCAATAATTTCGTTGCCGGTTACCTTGCGCCAGGTATAGAAAAACTCATAGGGCGCAAACAGCGAGCCCATCTTGCTATTCACCCCATCGCTGATCACACACAGGGCGTTGTACTTCATCAACTGGGGGATATCCCGGGCATAGCGGGTGGTTAGTTGCACATAGGCATCGTGAAGGGTGGCTTCTTCGCGCACCGCGCTTTTGAACTCAAACACCACCAGCGGCAGGCCATTGATGTAAAGCACCGCATCGGGAATGCGCTTCTCGCTGCCGGTGATTTCCATCTGGTTCACCAGCTTATAAATGTTGCGGGGGCC
>JBQCZX010000138.1:0-9902 GCA_052089485.1 Marinobacter sp.
ACAACCAGTACCAGTCCAATTAGCCATTGCTTCCACATAGATCTTCCACTGCCCGTCAAGTTAGGTTATTTAGTCATTAACGTTTCTGGATCACTAAAACGATCTCACCCACATCAACACCCCATTTACTCATGGTGGTCTGATTAATGAGCGTGTCCGGTGTCACCAGATACATCCAGTCATCCATTCGTACATCGAGGGTTTCATCACCATAGGCAACTTGAAGCACATAATTCATATGAATGGCGTTACCGCTCCAGCGCATGGTTCCAGGCTCAGTTACATCGCCTGCATCGGCGTGGTAACTGTCGGCGGCATCGGATGGTGTCAGCGTCCAGATCCGGGTCTGCACTTCATCATCGTCAAAGCGAAACTCTTCGTCCAGAGTGCCCACACCGGCGCTGTTCCAAGACGCCGAAATATCTGCATCAAAGGTGCGGATCACTTCTCCAGACATATCCTTGACCACACCACGGGCGGTAAGTTCACCGCTGAAAAACTGTTCAGGAACCAGCTTGGGGCCACGATCGGCGTAGTCGGTCAGTGCGGGTCCGGAGCAGCCGCTCAAAAGCGTTAACGCCGCTACCAGCAAGAGTATAGAGTGCCGGCCGGCTTTGGGAATCACAGAACACAGGTTTTGCATGTTTTTTACATTGTCCATAGGGCTCTCCACAGGGCTTCTCTATTCATAGGCGCAACCAAAATTTTCAGTTAAATGCTTTTACCTGAATACGCCAAAATGGGGTTCTTCGATCAGCGGTTGCTGTCTGAGCACCTCACTGACTGTCTTTACTGACATCACTAGAAACGCTTTTCGTCAATGGAACCTTGAGTGGAATGCCGTAAAACAGCAGGCAACTTGGCGGTGAACGTTCCCGCATCCAGGTTTTCGAACAGGTACAGAGGTTTGGATTATGCCGGTATACAAAGCGCCCCTGCGTGACATGAAGTTTCTGATCAACGATGTATTTGACTACCCAAAACACGACGCATCGCTGAAAAGCGGGGGCGAGGAATCAGAAGCGTTCTATAAAGCCAGGCTGGCCACGGCGGAATTCTACTATGAACGGCTGCTGCCCAGGGCTCAGGCTCACGCCAGCACCATGCTCAGCCCTAGTAAAAACTTGATGCAACTGCATGTGGAAGATATGGCCTTCACCGGGTAAAGGGATCCGGTGATTTTATATCCCGGGTAGTGATTACCCGGGATTTTTTGACCGCCTATTATTGGAAATACCGTAATAAACGACTACAAACCGTACTTGGTCTCAATGGCTTCGTACATTCCGTTGTTCTTGATCGTTTCAAGTCCTTTGTTGAGCTTCTGGATAACCTCGTCCGAGGTATCCGGGTTCATAGCAAGGTAAAGCTCGGTATCGTTGAATGTGTATACCACTTTCAGCCCTTCCACATCTTGCTGAGCGGCGAAATAAGGGCCAGCCAGGCGATCAGCAATCCACACATCGATCTGACCCAGTTCCAAACGTTTCGGGTTTAGATCGTCGCTATCGATAGCAGATACATTGTAACCGCGCTCCAGTAGGTACTCGGTCATAACATCATTACGATACCCCCCGTACGTCAGCCCTTTGGTGTCTTCCAATTTATTAATTTTCAGATCCGAGCCAGCGGCCGCAAAAATGGTCCATAAGTTTTTGGTCAGGGGGCCAACCCATTTAAAGCGCGACGCCCGACTTTCGGTATGGGTGGTACAGTAAATGCCGTGGTTGCGCTTGTTCAGGGCGCGATTGTAACCATAGTCCCAGTTACGCAGCTTGATGACGTAATCCAGATCCGCAGCGTCTAAAACGGATTTCACCATTTCAGTACACAGACCATCAATACTTTTCCCTTTGTGCTCAAAGGCACGGCCAGTAGCACTCATGTTGTATGGTGGAAAGTTCTCAGTGTAGATGTACAGTTTTTCTGATGCGGATACAGACGCCGACCCCAAGGCTCCGGCAAGTGCGAGAACTAACACTGTTAAATGAACAAACTTGTACACGGATAATCTCCTTTATCACTGATAGCTTTTCGCCATTTTATCAACAGCATGAACCGTCATCGGGACATGCTGCGCAGGAGCTTACCGGAGCCATCGCCATTATTTTACAAATAAACTGTTTGTTTTCGTAAGAGCAGGCTTAGGGTTGCATCAATAGTGCCTTTCGCCAGCCGGGAGGTTTTCTTTTCCCTCTTCAACATCGTATCGAGACTAAAACGAGTAGGTTGCAGAAAGCCACAGACGTCGGCCTTCTTCCGCATTCGCGTACAAGTTCCCATACTCGGCACCATTGTCATACGCACGGTACTCGATGAAATCTTCGTCCATAAGATTATAGATGGTGGCACTGAATCCGAGGTTTTCTGAAGCTTGGAACTGACCGCCTAGGTGCACAAGGGTAACGGATTTGAAGTCTCCGAGATCCGCAAAGGAAGCGGCACCACGAATCCGATCCCGCGCACGGTAACGCTCGCTCTCATACTGGGCTTTTACAAATGCGGACCAGCGTGCGGAAGGAACCCAGCGCAAAGAAACATTGGCCATATGTTCCGGGGTATCGGTAAGAGGCTCGCCCTCATTCTCTCCGGATTTCTGTTCGCTGTCAGTATAAGTATAGTTTGCAGCCAGACGCCAGTTCTGAGCGAAAGGCACTGAACCATGCAACTCGACACCTTGAGTGACAGCCTCATTAATGTTCAGATCCTGACCGAATACGTCCGCCAAAGGCCAGTCGCCTCTATCTGAACAACCCGGGCGGTTGGGTTCCTCTGCATAACTGCAATTCAGCAGGTCTGGCCCTTCGGCAATCTTGTCAGTGAACTCGTTGTAAAAGACCGTTGCACCCACGCGGTAACTGGCGGGCTTTTCATAAATCACTGCCAATTCAGTAGAGGTTGATTTCTCAGGTTTCAAATCCGGGTTACCAAACAAGGGGATGGTACCCTGCCCGGTGAAACCTACAACGCCGGGCGCAAGCTGCTCAAGCCCTGGTGTTTTATAACCACGGCTTACACCACCCTTGATGGTCAGTTCCGGCGTAGAGTTCCACACCAAATAGGCCCGTGGGCTGAACTGGCCCCCGAAGGAATCGTGATGGTCGTACCGCCCACCAAGCGTTAGCGCAAGATCGTCGGCCAAAAACCACTCGTCTTCAATAAACAGTGCCTTGGTTTTCTGTTTAAACTCCTCCACGGCAACACCATCAGTCATCCGCGCGTCAAACCATTGGCCACCCACAGTCACCACATGATTGGCGACGGGCATAACCAACTTGCTGTCGATCACGCGGTTTTCCGTTTTCAGTTCCCGGTCAGAACCAGGCGCTTTTCCGGGCACACCCTCTGGAACCACCCGGCCACTGGTTTCAGTGACGTTTCTCATAATGCTGGTTTCCAGCGTACCAATCGAAAACCGGCCAGTGTGGCCAACGGCAAACTGATCACGATCAAATTCCAACTCTGGACCGTAACCGCGTACCCCCAAAGTACCCAATTGACCTTCCGCGTTATCGTAATCCTGCCTGCTGCTTTCAATATCCAGCCAGAAATCGTTCGACTCACCAGGCGTGACGGTGAACCGGCCGCCAACCGTATACTGTTCAGACTTCACCGGGCTGGGCCCACGGGTGCTGACTTCGATCGGATCGCCGTTCAGATCCAGAAATTCCAGTTCGGATTCATCCCGTTCAAACCAGCGACCACGCAGCTGCAGGCCGATCAGGTTATCCACAAGGGGGCCGGTGGTATAGGCGCTGTAGGCACGGCTGTTACCGAAGTCTCTGTCCTGATTAAGGGTGGTTTCTGCCGTGAGTGAAGACGCCCATTCAGGGCTGACTTTTCGGGTAATGATGTTAATAACACCACCCATGGCATCAGAACCATAAAGGGTCGACATGGGCCCGCGCACAACTTCAATACGCTCAATAGCGGCAGGCGGCGGCAAAAAACTGGTGGCTGTCTGACCAAATCCATTGGGGGTAACACTGCCAGCGGTATTCTGCCGGCGGCCGTCGATCAGAATCAGCGTGTACTCAGACGGCATTCCACGCATCCGGATATCAAACCCGCCGGTTTTGCCCGCAGAGCCACTGACGTCCAAACCTTCCACATCATCCAGAATATCCGTGAGGCTAAACGCTTGTTTGTTGCGGATCTGCTCGCCAGAAATAACGGTGATACTGGCAGGCGCAGCAGACTGACTCTGCTCAAAGCCAGAAGCGGTTACCACCAGCTCCCCAAGCTCCGTAGGTTGTGCTTGTGCAGACGAGTTGAAAACAAGAGCGCTACACGCCGCGCCCATCGCTATCCGGTAAAACGACATACCATCTTTCCTTTTGACCGATGTCTAAAGGTTTTGGATGATATTACTTATCGTTTACAAATAGCAATGATAATCATGTTTAACGGTGCCAACTCGGAAGTCAGCTAAAATCCGTCACTAGTCCTGTAATAGCATTGGCTATGCCGATCACTCACGGAACCGCTGTATAAACGCCTCCGATTCTGCAATGGACGCTTCCATATCGCGAATCAGGTTGTCGACGTTCTGTCGGATTTGCACCAGTTCATCTTCCAGGGCGCCGATAGCCTGAGCATTCAGGTTGTGCTTCAAAAACAGTACCTGGTCCTCAAATGCCCCTAAGACCGGATCCATGCGCTTCTCTACCTGATGCATGCGGGTAATCAGGCTGCTATAGAGTTCACGGGTTTCATCAAGCCTGCGCTTACTGGTTTTCCGTAACGACGCACTTTCGTATAGATCCAGTTCGTCTTCCCACTCATCAAACAGCGCTCCGGATACATCCTCCACCGCTTCTATGCGATCCCGCACCTGCTCTGCCGACTTCAGACTACTGTCGTAGGCGCCACTGATAACATCGTATTTTTCCTGCAACCCGGTGTTGGGTGTGTCCACCACGCTCTGGAATCGTTCCAGCGACGAACGAAACGTTTCCCGAGCCTCGCTCTGAGCATCTCGCGCCTCACCAACCCGATCTACCAGAATATCGCGCTTTTCAACACCGAATTTTTCCATGGCACCGTAGTAAACTGAGCTGCAGCCACTAAATACTAGCAGCAAGCAGAACAGGCCGATTAGTCGGGTAATGGCGGGAGACAGAATGGGCTGTGTGGACATGGCTGGAATCAATCCTTTTGTGTTTGAGTGCGGTTGTTATACTGCAAGCTTAAACCCATGACGCAAACACCACAGATCAATGCCTGAGAAAACTACTATCCCATACTGCCCCTGTGGCAGCCAGAGCTACTACGCAGATTGTTGCAAGCGTTATCATGCCGGCCAAAAGGCCCCCACGCCCGAGGCACTGATGCGTTCGCGATTCACCGCGTTTGTGCTGAAACTCGAGGACTACCTGCTTACCAGCTGGCATACCAGCACCCGGCCTTCAGCGCTGAACCTGGACGGCTCACCAGAGTGGGTTTCTCTTCGAATTCTTGATAGCGGGGAAACCGGTAATACCGGCCAGGTGCACTTTCAAGCCATTTACCGACTGGAATCCGGTTGGGGTTACTTGCAGGAAAACTCAGAATTTATACGGGAGGATGGGCGCTGGTATTACCTGCACGGCAAGCCCCACGAAGGCGTTCTGAAACCCGGGCGCAATGAACCCTGCCCTTGTGGCAGCGGCAGAAAGTTTAAAGCCTGTTGCCTGTAACGCATTACAACCTTTTGCGCATACTGATTACTCTGGCTGTATACGGTTATTTCCCAATGCAGAATGATCCGAAAATCTTACCCAATAGTTCATCCGGCGTGAGCTGCCCGGTAATTTCACCCAACGCATCCTGAGCGGCTCGCAGATCTTCAGCCAGCAGCTCGCCAGCGCCATAGCCTTCTAGCTGGGCTTGGCCTTGGAGCATTAACTCCATGGCCCGCTCAAGTGCATCTAAATGCCTGCGGCGAGCCAGGAAGCCGCCTTCTGTGGTACTGGCAAACCCCATGCACTGTTTGAGGTGATCGCGCAGAATGTCCAGGCCATGGGTGGATTTTGCTGCCAGGCGTATCACCGGTGCGTGTTCTGGCGATAGCTCTGAAAGACCCACGGTTTCGCCGCTCAGGTCTACTTTGTTACGAATCACGGTAACAGGAGCCGAGGCAGGCAACTGGTCGATGAAATCCGGCCAGATCTCATGGGGAGTGGTTTTATCTGTGGTGGTGGCATCCACCATCAGCAGGATGCGGTCCGCATGGCGGATTTCCTCCCAGGCTCGAGCAATACCAATCTGTTCCACTTCGTTCGGGCTATCCCGTAGGCCTGCGGTGTCGATAATGTGCAGCGGCATACCATCAATGTGAATGTGTTCACGCAAGACATCCCGGGTTGTGCCTTCAATGGCTGTTACTATGGCCGCATCCCGTCCAGCGAGTGCGTTTAGGAGGCTGGATTTGCCGGCATTGGGGCGACCGGCGATCACCACTTTCATGCCATCCCGAAGGATGGTTCCTTGTTGAGCTTCACCCAGTATGTTATGAAGCTGCGCAAGCAAGGCCTTCAGGTCTGTGGCGACGTGGCCATCGGCTAGAAAATCGATTTCCTCCTCCGGAAAATCAATGGCGGCTTCCACATAAATCCGTAGGCGTGTCACCGCCTCCACCAGGGTTTCAATACGTCTTGAGAACACCCCCTGCATGGATCGTACAGCACAGCGTGCGGCCTGTTCTGAACTGCTTTCAATAAGGTCGGCGATGGCTTCTGCCTGAGCCAGGTCCAGTTTGTCGTTGAGAAAAGCTCGCTCTGAGAACTCACCGGGGCGTGCTAAACGCGCACCAAGAACACAAACTTCTCGCAGCAGTAAATCCAGAATGACAGTGCCGCCGTGTCCCTGCAGTTCAAATACATCTTCACCGGTAAAAGAATTGGGATTGGGGAAAAACAGTCCAATGCCTTCATCAATAAGCTCACTTTGATGATCTAAAAATGCGCCGTAATGAGCGTATCGGGGTTTTGGTGTATACCCCAACATTGCAATAGCAATAGCCTTTGCCAGCGGGCCGGAAACCCGAACAATACCTACTCCAGCTTGGCCAGGAGCCGTGGCTATGGCAGCAATAGTCTCGGGCGTATGGGGGGCAGCGCTCATCACTCGTACCTCTTACACAGCATTTTTCGCATTCCTGAAACAGTAAAGGCCCCGTAACGGAGCCTTTACTGAACACTTAACCGATGACTAATCAGTGTTTTCTATCGGCCATTTCTGATTCGATCTTGCGGGTAATATACCACTGCTGGCTGATGGACAGAATGTTGTTAACCAACCAGTACAGTACCAAACCGGCCGGGAACCAGAGGAAGAATATAGTGAACACCACTGGCATCAGCTTCATGATCTTAGCCTGCATAGGGTCTGGCGGCGTTGGGTTCAGGCTCATCTGCAACATCATGCTGGCACCCATCAGGATCGGCAGGATGAAGTAAGGATCCATCACTGAAAGGTCGTGAATCCAGAGCATGAAGGGCGCATGGCGTAGTTGCACACTCTCGAACAGTACCCAGTATAGGGAAATGAACACTGGCATCTGAACCAGGATAGGCAAACAACCACCAAGAGGATTGATCTTTTCTTTCTTGTACAGAGCCATCATTTCCTGAGACATGCGCTGGCGATCATCGCCATATAACTCTTTTAGCCTGGTCAGCTGTGGAGCCACTGCTCGCATACGACCCATGGAGCGGTAGCTGGTCGCAGAAAGTTTGAAGAATAGGCCTTTAACCAACACTGTTAGCAGGATAATGGAAACGCCCCAGTTGCCCACTATGCTGTGGAACCATTCCAGAACGATGAACAAAGGTAGTGAAATAAAGAACAGCCAACCGAAATCCACGGTGCGGTCCAGGCTTGGTGCAACCGCTTCAAGACGATCGATGACCTTCGGGCCGACATAGGCACGAGCACCAATTTCCGTGGTTTCGCCAGGCGCTACGGTCGTTGCTGGATAAACAAACCCCATCACATGTAACTGGCCGCGGCGAGTTGTCTGAAACTGTGCTGGTTGATCTCGTTCTGGGACCCAGGCTGCAAGAAAGTAATGCTGTAGAAACGCAATCCAGCCGTTAGTGACGGTCTCGTTGATACGTTTATCTTCCAGGTCATCAAAATCAAATTTTTCGTAAGGATTTTCCGGAGAGCTGGTTACCAGACCTAAGAATGCTTTAATGCCCATGCTGGGCCCAGATGTGGGATCTGGGGCCTTATCGCGCACGATTTTACCGGTAAAGTTGGCTTGCCAGTTTGCATTGGACTGGTTGTCTATCAGGTACCTAACGTCCATTTCATAGCTGTCGCGGGTAAACTGATACCGTTTAGTAATGCGAACACCATTTTCCATGGTATGCACCAGGTTAACCGTTAGTTCGTTTTCACCTTCAGCCAACTCATAGCTTGTCGCATCAGTATCGTATACGGGTGCTTGGCCGTTTTTTGCGCTATCTGGCCCATTCTTTCCGATAAGCCCACTTTCCAATACGTAAAAACGGTCGTCTGTATTGCTCAGTAGTGCTAACGACTTGTCGCTATTCAGTGAGTCGTCGTAGGTACGTAGAGAGCTTTTTACCAGGTTGCCGTTCACACGATCAATAACCAAATCCAGAACATCGGTGCGAACTTGAATGTATTGGTCGCTTACGCTGACATCGGAGTTGGAAGAACTCGAAACTGATTGGCCACTTTCAGGCGTTGCGAATTCCTCGTTTTCACCATTTTTGGTTGTGGTTGCCTGAGATGTTTCACCCGGAAGCACCATGGCATCAGAACCAGACGAACTTTTATCTGCTTGAACGCGCGTAGACTCTACTACCTGCTCAGTAGGGACTGGCTGGTGATAATCTTCGTTCCAGGCAAGCACCATCAAATAACTGACAATAGCCAGGCCGGCAAATAATACGATGCGTTGAATATCCATAAAGTTACTGTCTGGTCTGGGTGGTTATTGGGGAATGGTCAGCCTGAGGGCAACAGAACCTTGTGTCTGTTTGCCGCGATTGTACGGTACCCGGTACCGGATCGTAACCACCTTCTGCCCATGGGTGACATCTCAGCAGGCGCTTTACTGAAAGATACAGGCCTTTGAATGAACCGTGATGGGAGATGGCTTCCACAGCGTATTGTGAACAGGTTGGATAGTGACGGCAATGACTGGCCATTAGCGGGCTGATGGCATACTGATATACGCGGATAGGAAGAAGCAGTAAGTTGCGCATTAACCCGTTCCCTCTGCAGCAGACGACGTTCCTGCTGATTGAGATGGCGATAGCTGATAATACTTTTTCTTAAGCCGGTGCCAGAGACCATTCAGAGATTGGCTAACCGCTTGGTTATCCAAATTGGCAAGTCCTTGCCGCCCGAGAACAATAATATCCATTCCGGGAAGGTCAGGCTGATGCCGGAAAGTCTCTCGTACCTGACGTTTTATCCGGTTTCGCTGTACAGCAAGTTTAAGATTTTTTTTCGCAAAAATCAGACCGACCCTAGCGTGTCCGAGATTATTCGGAGTAGCCAGGATCAGAAAATTCCGATGCGGAACCTTAATCTGTACGTCGTCGAAGACTTTGCCGTAATCAGCAGGCCGTAGGAGGCGATGCGACTTCGGGAAATTCAAAGCCTTCATGAGGCGAACGACAGATTACGCAGACAGACGTGCACGGCCTTTGGCACGGCGACGGGAAATCACTTTGCGACCGTTGGCAGTTGCCATACGAGCACGGAAACCGTGAACGCGCTTACGCTTCAGGACGCTTGGTTGAAACGTTCTTTTCATGGTGACTATCTCACAATTCGTGTGTTGGACATTCAGGAGTTGGCTGAAAAATTAATAGCCAAAACAGGAGCGGCATTCTATGCAAGTTTTGCCGTAGGTTCAATGTTTATTGGTACGAAGTTAT
>JBQCZX010000139.1:0-9820 GCA_052089485.1 Marinobacter sp.
CAGAGCCAGAGCCAGAAATGATAGCGGAACCTGAGACGTTCGAAACAACCTCCTCGGAACAGGCAGACAACCCTCCAGCAGAGGCTGCCACCAGCAGCTCTTCCGAGCCGGCGCCCGAAAATGGTGAGTCCCAGTCGCAATCATCAGTACCATTGCAGAATGCCGGCAACCCGTCAGCGGTTGATAATTACCTGGCGAGGCTCAGTAGGCATCTTTCCCAATTTTATGAGTATCCTCGCCGAGCCCGCCGGCTGGGGCAAGAGGGCGCTCCGGTTATAACCTTCGAGTTTCGTCGGGACGGCTCACTTGTCGGTCACAGCCTGCGTACCGAATCTGGCCACCCGCTACTGGATGCTGCAGCCCTTGTCATGCTCGAGCAAGCTGCCCCCTTACCTCCCGTGCCCGCTGATATGTCAGGCCGCACCTTTAGATACGCACTGCCTGTCAGATTTAACCTGCGCTGACTTCACTCAAGATTGGTTCAATGTTATTGGCGCAGCAGATTCCGCTGACCTACTTGCCCTAATGGTACAGAGTCACTTTGGTCGAAGCCGGTAACTCAGTGTTCCAGGGTAACAGGGCTCCCATTTTTCCGGGAGTATCTGCGCCCACCATGTGTTGCAACAGTTTAATTTGCCCGACCCTACCCGGTGAAATGTGCGTCAGGATTCACTGGAGCTTCCAAAACCTTGAGCACGACTTTGACGCCAGGCACTGAGTGCCGGAACCAGAGCTACCAGAACTGCGGCCAGGGGAACAGAAGCCAGCAGACCCCACTCTGTACTATTCAGGGGTCGCAGAGGAAGCTGAATTCCATAATTTGCGAGTATCCAGGGGCTCAGAGCGGAAACCGCAAACGCGCTCAGCAAAAGCGCGAGTAGGCAGGCCACCACTGTGAGGGCCAGGCACTCAATAACATAGAGGCTTGCGATCAAACCGGGTGAAGCGCCCGTGGCGCGCAGAATCGCTATTTCATGCGCTCGCTGGGTTTGCAGCGTGAGCAATACTGCAATCAACCCGATTAGGCTGGTAATCACCACGAAGCCGGTGATGCCAAGCAGTGCCTGTTCAAACTGGCTCATCAGCCGCCAAAGTTCGCTTAGGGCGACACCGGGCAAAATGGCAGAAAGCGGCTCGCCCGTGTACTGATTAAGGTCCCGCTGCACGCGAAACGTCAGTATTTTACGATCCAGTCCGGCGAAAACCGCAGTAATTGCGCTGGGCGTGAAGTCCCGGTTTTGCGCCTGCTCCGGTGTTAGTGTGCGGCCGGGAATGGCAATGCCCGACTCCCAGCCTACGTGTATGGCTTCCATGCCCTGCAGACTGATGTAAACCGCCTGGTCCACGGGTGTGCCGGTGGTTTCAAGAATGCCGGTTACCGTGAACGGAGTGTCTTTATGATTGGAAAAACTGGTACGGCCACCGCCATGGGACAGTATGATTTTGTCGTCAATAGCATGGTTCAGTGTGCCGGCAACCCCTGCGCCCAGCACTACGTCGAAAATCCCGGCGAACCATTGACCATCGGCCAGCGTCAGGGCCTGATCGCGGCCAAAGCGAAAATGCTTGCCAAATCCTTCATCAGTGCCGACAACCCGGAACCCTTTGTAGCTGTCCCCCAGAGAAATGGGAATCAGCCAGTCAATGCGCGTATCCTGTTTGAGGTCTTGATACGTAGACCATCGAATGTTGTTGGTGGCGTCGCCAATATGAAACACCGTGTACAGCAATAAATTGAGCTGGCCACTGCGAGCACCGATGATCAAGTCGGTATCGCTGATGGTGCTGGTGAAAGATTGCTTTACCTCGGTGCGCAGATACTGGATGCCCAGCAGCAAGGTAACGCTCAAAGTTAGCGTGAGGCACACAAGAGCCAGCACCTTGCGCCGGTGCCAGAGACTTGCCGTTGCCAGTGAAACTGCCAGACGGAACTTCATGCTGGTACCTGCCTAAGTTGGATTTGGTGGTGAAAGTGATGGGCCAGAGAGCGGTCATGGCTGACAAACACCACGGACGTATTGCCTGCTTCGGCCATCGTACGCAGGAGGTTAATAAAGCGGTTGCGGTTGTCGCTATCCAGTGCCGATGTGGGCTCGTCCGCCAGAATAATCTCCGGGGCTCCGATCAACGCTCGGGCGGCGGCAATACGTTGCTGTTGGCCAATGCTGAGCTGTGTGACCTTGTGTTGCCAGAGGCTTTGCGGAATTGCCAGGGCGGATAGCAGTCGCTGAGCCGCTGCCGTGGGCGCCCCATCTGTCGCAGCTCTCCGGAGTGGAGAGAGCCTGCAGGGTAAAGTCACGTTGGCCTCGGCTGTGAGGTATGGCACCAGGTTGAACTGCTGGAAAATGACGCCCATATGGTTCGCCCGAAAGCGGTCACGCCGGCCTGCGCTTAGCCGGTGGATGCGGGTACCCAGCAGTTGCACACTGCCACTGGCCGGTGTAAGCATGCCGGCGAGAAGGCTTAGAAATGTGCTTTTCCCGGCACCACTTGGACCTTGAATAAAAAGGTGCTCTCCCCAGGGCAGACTTGTATCAGGGAAGGTGAGTGCCGGCTGTTGGCTGTCCCAACGGAAGGAGAGATCTGTCACTTCAAGTGCCGCCGGGCTGCCTTGAGAAAGGTTAGAATTGGCTGTTGGTTGGCTGATCATGTTGGTAGGGTACCTGTCCCCTCTATTATGCTTGGGCCGTATTCGACGGCAATTGTCTGGCTGTTGGTTTTCCGGAGAGCTTTGCTGATGTTCCATTTTTTTCGTTGCCCTGTCGGGGTGTTGTTACCTGTTTTATTGGCATTTTTGCTGAGCGTTTCCCCATCAGCGCACGCAGAATTGCGTGAAATCGACTGGCTGGAACTGATGCCTGCCGAAGATCTGGTTTTTCTGGAAAATATGCCAGAACTGGACCATGAGGGCGATGGCCCGCCGTTGTTGCCGGACGAGATCATGACCGGCCGGGTTGTTCCGGAAATGGGCAATGTTGACGGCCGAATCCCCGGCTTTGTGGTGCCGCTTAAAACAACCAAAGATATGCGCATTCTTGAGTTTTTCTTAGTGCCTTATTACGGTGCCTGCATTCATGTGCCACCACCACCTCCTAACCAGATTATCCACATCAAGTATAAGCAAGGGTTCAAACTCGAAGCCCTGTACGATCCTGTTTGGGTTGAAGGGCGGCTGGTGATTGATCGCACGGAAACAGACGTTGGCACCTCCTCCTATTCCATGGTGGCCACTGCAGTTGAGCCCTATGAAGAATAGCCTCAACGCCTGAGTTTGAAAGAGCTCTCTCGCAATTTCAGGCGGGCTGCGCCTTGGCCGTCCGGGCCCGCCCAAGCTATATTGAGGTGCTCTAAAGCGGGAAAACGGTTGGTGAGCGGCGTCGTCAATGATGTTGAGGTACTCAACCCGGGGCAAACCAGAATCTGGGTCACTTCAATGTCTGTATGCTGCTCCCGATCACCGTGATCGTGCCCGTCATGATCGTTATGGCTTTCAGTCTCATGTTGAACTGTGCCGGCCTGTACTGTGCAGGTTGAGTCAGGAGTGTTGACCAGTGGGTTTTCTCCCAGCCATTGGGTGACACTCTCTGCCGTTTGGCGCTGCTCCGGCGTGCGCGGGAGATGTTCGAACCCAAACAGAGTATCGGCAGGTGAGACCAGCAGCAAATCAATCCGGTTGTCATTAAAAGCAAGTTGCAGCTCGGCATGCCCGTGCTGATGTGAGCTGGGATTGTCTGAGGCGATAGCGGCGGGCGTGCAGAAGATGAGTGCCGAGAGAATGGAGCGTGTGAGTGGTTTTTTAGAAAGCATATTTCTGTCCTTTTGCGAAGAATGTTATATTATAACATTCTTTCTTTTTGTCCTGGGAAAATCAACTGAAGGGGTGGCTGAGCGCTGGGATGGAGTCCTAGCTTCATAACACAGAATGTGTTTTGGTTCATGGTAGGCACCCCTACGCCGCTGAATTCGAACGCGGGGCAAATATTTGGTCGTCGATTGCTTGATCAAAATTTGACTGTTTTTCCCAACTGGTGCCGAACTTGTAAGGTGCAGCATACCTATTTCTTGTCGATGGCTGAGGGCGTGGTTTGGCGCTTTTTCTTTTCCAACATCGAAAAATCTGAAAGATGGTAACCGGCAGATGAAAATCAATCATTATTCTTGTTTACTTATGCAATGTTATAACATAACATCTCTGCCGGTTGAAAAGTACAACCTATTCCGATTTCCCTTTCTGGAGCATCTGATATGTCTCAGGAGAGTTCGCCTTTTTTGGTCACTGCTGTTCATGGCACCAAACCTGAATGCCTTACGGGGATATTCCGTAACGAAGTAAATTCGGCTGTCTGGAAACGCTCGCTGGAGGATGAGTGCGGCGCTTTTGCGCAGCAGTTTTCGGAGAAGGTGGGCTCTTTTGAGTAGTTTATTAACCTTGAAGCCGGTGAGAGCGCGGAAAACATCCTCCCAATGTGGGCTCTGGGCCTCCCGGGTGCCTAAGGTTGGGTAGCCGACGTGAGCGAGGCGGTTGAGATGTTCTGTTGCCTGTTTGAACCCGCTGCCGTTGGACTTCGATTACATGTGCTACCGGGGACAATGTGTCCACGCTTTCATACCGACCGGGTTCCGGCACGGTTGCTGGTCACCTATCACGGGCGCGGTACTGAGTAGTTGCCAGAGCATTGCGTGCGACGGGCCGTCGGCGGAGGCCCGTTACCGGATCAAGAAGTTAGTGAATCCGATATACAAGTGCTGCCGTTGGGTGCTGTGTCGTTACTTAAGGGCGAGGGATGGATCGGTAATGAGAGGCGGGGCTTAGTTCACCGCTCACCAGCGTCGGAGGTTTGTTCGCGTCTGGTGGTAGGTCTTGACTGGCTTTCTTAGCATCAAAATATAACGTTATAACATTAGATGGAGATTGTGATGGAATACGAAAGCAAATCTTTCCCCTTCCACGTACGACTGCTGGCGCCTTCGGCACTGTTGACCTCAGCCATGCTTTTGTCGGCTTGCGGAGGCAGCAGCAACAGTTCGGACGATCCACATACCGATATTGAAATCGATACCGCTGGTCGATTGGCGCTATTCGACACGGGTGAGTCGGCGTTGAAGATAGTGGATCTCGATAGCGGCGACCTGTTGGCGTCCACGGTAATGAGCGGCGAGGCCCCATCGCTTTACGCCTCGCCCGGGAATCGCTATGTCGTTGCTACCCAGAGAGATGATGATCTGGTTTCCTTCTTTGATAGCGGTCTTTATACCGAAGATCACGGCGATCACATGCACGACTATGCAGAAACCCCGAGCATGTTGTCACTGACTTTGAATGACCACAGGCCCACGCACTACACGGTTGGCGATACCTACGGGGTTGTTTTCTTTGATGCGGGCGATGCTGCCAGCTCCAAAGTGACGGTTTTTTCTGACGAAACTCTCGGAAGCAACAGTACCCTTGCCAGCCTTGACCTTGAAACCAGCATGCACGGTGTTGCCATGATGGTTGATGGTCATTTGTTCGTGACCTACCGGGACAGTTCTATTTCCGGCACCACACTGCCGACCATGGTTGAACGCTATCACCTGGATGGCGGCAGCTTCGAGTTCGAAGAGCGTTACAGCGAAACCTGCCCGGCCCTCCACGGCGCTGCGGTGGGCGCACACAGCCTTGGGTTTGGGTGCAGTGACGGTGTGCTGGTGATCGATCTGCATGAGTCCGGTTACCCGACCACCAAACTGGCGAATCCTGCGAGTCTTGCTGAGGACGCGCGTATCGGAACCCTGCTGGGTAACCATGATGTTGAAGAGCTGGTTGGCCTTGGCGGTGACCAGTTGTTCGTGATCGATCCGGAATCCGAATCACAGGTTTTTCTTGAGCTGGATCTTGGTGAAGGAGTCGGACCGGTCGTTCAAGGCTTCACTACCCATGGTGAGGTGTTCTACGTGCTGGGTGACGACGGTGGCTTGCGGTTATTTGCTCCGCTCAATGACTGGGTATCACTGGGCACTGTTCAGGTGATGGATGTAACAGGCGAGGGTAACAAGCCGGCTGTCGCGCTCTCCGCTGCCCAGAATCGTCTGTTTGTGCTGACACCTGATGGTGAGTCCGTTATCGAGGTTGATACGACCGACGGCCAGACTGTCCGGACTATTGATCTTGGCTTTAACGCCTCGGGTATCGCCTGGGTGGGTTTGGTAGAGGTCGGCCACGACCACGAAGAACACTCTCACTAAACCCTTCTTTCCGGCAGTTCCGGCCAGTGTTCGCTGGCTTGTACTGCTGTTTTAATGCTGGAGTTCCCATGTTTAACCGTGTTGTACCTTTTGCTGCGATTCCTTTGATTGTGCTTGCAAGCGGCGCCGCTGCAAATGAATTAAACCCCGATGTGAGTGTGACCCTGGACGGGTATTACAAACAGAATGACACTGCGCTGTCTCACCGTGAGGAAGGTTTTGGCCTGGGCCACACGGAACTCTCCCTGTCGGCCCCGATTGACGATATGTTTTCGGGACGACTGACGACCGTTTTTGAAGAACATCACGGTGAAAGTGAAATACTGATAGAAGAAGCATACCTGCAGACCAACGGCTTGCCCGCCGGATTGGGTGTCCGCGGTGGTCGCTTCCTGTCCCAGGTGGGGTACCTGAACAGTCGGCACATGCATGAAGACGACTTCGTAGAGCGTCCCGCCGTTTACCGTGCCCTTTTGGGAAGCCACTACTACGACACAGGTTTGCGTGTGAACGCTCTTCTGCCAACGCCTTTTTTCTGGCAGGTGGGTGCAGAGGCTTTTGAAGGTGACCAGCTGTCAGAAGGTGACGAAAGCATTGGTGTTTATACGCTCAATACCCGTGTTGGCGGGGACCTGTCGGTTTCCCAGAGCTGGCAGGTGGGGCTGTCTTACCTGAATAACCGTAATATCGGCTCTGGTGAAACAGAAGCGGAGCACGACCATGACCATGAAGACGATCATGACCATAGCCATGGCGCGTCATACACCGGCGAGAATCTATACATCGCAGATGCGGTCTGGAAGTGGTCGCCGAATGGCAATGCCAGGGAGCAGCAGATCACGCTCAGCGGCGAATACCTCTATGTCGATGATCTGAACGAATACGCCACTTCTGCTGACTTCCACGAAGGCTGGTATGTATCCGGTGTCTATCAGTTCGCGCCGCAATGGTCGACGGGAGTTCGCTATGGCGAGGTGGATCTTCGCGCACCTCATGGCGATCATTTTCACAGCCAGAGCCTGCAGGAAACCGATGTGATGCTGGCCTGGTCACGGTCGCATTTCTCGACACTCAGGCTGCAATACACCCGTCAGTCGGATACCGGCTTTAGCCATGCGAACAATACCGTTATGGTGCAGTACGTGATGTCGCTTGGTGCCCACGGCGCACATGGGTACTGATATGCGTTATACACAATGGCTATTTATCACCCTTGTTTTGGGGCTGACGTCCTTGCCAGCTCGCGCAGATTTTCAGGTGTTTGCATGTGAGCCTGAATGGGCAGCTTTGGTAAAAGAGTTCCTGCCAGATGCAAAGATTGCAACAGCCACCAGCTATCTACAGGATCCCCACTACATCGAAGCTAGACCCAGTTTGATCGCAGCAATGCGCCGTGCCGACATCGCTGTCTGCACCGGGGCATCGCTTGAGGCGGGATGGTTACCAACGCTCTTGCAGCGAGCCTCGAATCCAACAGTTCAGCCAGGGCGCGCGGGCCTTTTTTTTGCGGCGGAGCATGCTCAGTTGCATGCGCCACATGATCATGTGGATCGCAGCATGGGTGATGTGCACCCTGAAGGGAATCCCCATGTGCACCTATCGCCGGATCAGTTACCGAAAATCGCAACAGCCCTCGCGAAGCGCCTCGGACAGCTAAGGCCAGAAGCCTCAGCAGATATTTTTGCGCGGCATATAAAATGGCGGGTGCGCTGGAGCCTGCATCGTGCGGAATGGGGGCGGCAAGCAAAGGTGTTGCAAGGGCGCTCTATTGTTATCCAGCACGCGACCTTTAGTTATCTGTTGAGTTGGCTTGGTGTGGAAACAACGTTCGAACTGGAACCCAAGCCGGGGTTGCCGCCAAGCGCAGGTCACCTGAGTCAGTTATTGACAAACTCAGGTCTGGAAATGGCGGATGCGATTCTGATCGCTAGTCATCAAGATCCCAAGCCTGCTAATTGGTTAGCGAGCCGGGTGCAAAAGCCGGTTTTGGTGTTGCCAGGAACGGTGACGGACTCACAGGGAACAGAAACGCTGGCCGGGCTGATTTCAACGATTGTAAAAACGCTTGAGGCAACCATGCAGGAAACTTCCGATGATCGCTTATGAGTGGCTGGCCTTACCGGTGTTAGGCAGTGTGCTGCTCTGTTTCCTGCTGGTGCCCTTGGGGTACCAAGTGATTGCCAGAGGTGTAATATTTGCAGATCTGGCGATCGCTCAATGGGCGTCGTTGGGTACCTTGGCTGGGCTTTATTTTCTTCCAAGCCAAAATTTTACGAGTGCACCGTTCAGCAGCTTGGTGTTTGCGCTGCTCGCTGCGTGGGTCGTGCATCTGATCTTTCGTAGGTTTAGTGAGGCAAAAGAGGCTTGGATCGGTATCCTCTATGTGTTGGGCGCGAGTTTGGCCATACTGCTGGTTAGCGGCGACCCTCATGGTGCCCAAGTCTTGCAGCGTGCTGCTTCGGGCGATTTGTTATGGGCGAGTCGTGAGCTGATAATCGTGACAGCTATTGTGACATTGTTCATCTGGTTTCTTGGTCACTGGGTGCCAGGATGGCTTTCCGGAACAGCTTTCATACCCACTTTTGCGATCGCAGTGACATACTCAGTGTCTTTAGCTGGCATCTATGTGGTGTTTGCGACGCTCATTATCACACCGCTTATCCTGGGAACGCTGCAAGGTAAAAAGCCGATTGTGGCTTCCGTTTGCGCAATCACTGGTCACATCGCAGCAATCGTTTATTCTGTGATCGAGGATGTTCCTGTAGGTCCTGCTATTGTTGTGGCTACTGTTTTGACAACAATATTGTGGTCCATAGCTTCAAAAATCCCTGAAAAACTGCACGCTATTCTGACTTAACGATTCCAAATATCGATCAAGAAGTTCTATCTGGGCCTTGCTGTTGTTGCACCGTTACCATTAGCTTTATTGGGCCAGTGGTGATTCATGCTAAAGGTGGCGAACGGATATGGGAGTGGGGTGCCTTGATGGCGTAAAATGTGAGACAGCCCGGCGTTTTGTTACCAACTATATTATGAGGCCTCAGCGCCAAAGCAGAAAACAATAATAAGAGCACGGACATTGGCAGCGACTACAGCACCGGGCACGGCTCCAGGTGGCTCCCATCTGGATTCCAGCGACTGAAGAATTTCTTCGTATTAAACCATTCCTCTTCAAATGCTTGTTTACCTCTTTGGATAGATCTCACTGAGAGGAGATTGAGCCATTCTTACTTCCATTGAGCCCATTTTTTCAGCGCACTAGCCAAAATGATGACAATTATCATAACGAAATGAGAATTAATCTCATTAAGATGGGTTATCGTGCCCGTACGGTTTTCCACCTCATCGTTGATAACAGTTGTCCCCTAGGAGAGAGATGCACATGAAGTTAATGCCCCCTTCCGAGAGCGTGCTCAGAGTCGAGAGATATCATTGGAGGCATCCCCTCATTACCGTGGCTTTGGCAATAACCTGTACTGGAGTAGCCCTGGCAGATAACGTCGAGCAAAACGAATCCGTCGTTTCGGATACTGCAGCAGAACTCAAACCCATCCTGGTCACCGCCGATGGGGATAGCGACGAAATCAAGCAGGAA
>JBQCZX010000140.1:0-9797 GCA_052089485.1 Marinobacter sp.
TTCGGGAGCACCTTCGGAGGCCGGTTCGCCGGTCTCCATTCTAATGCACGTACAGTCGTTGTGGAAATATTCTATGTCTTGCCGTTTCACCGCCATGGGGCTGCTAGTCCTGGCATGCCTTGTTGCGCCCGTCACTTGGGCAGACGACGATATGCGTTTTCTTCAGGACCAGACCCGCCGCACCCTGGAACAGCAAGGTCGGGATGAGGAAGAACTGGCCGCTCCGCCCGGGACACTGATGTATGAAGGGTGGCGATACCAAGTGCCCACCACCTTAGAGGCCTTGGCACCCGCCATCTATGTGGCCATCAACACCAATCAATGGTCCCAGTTGCCGGACTTCCTTGAACGCTACCAGCAATTGCCTGATCACCGCCCGGCATTGGTAGCCATGGCGGAAAGCTTGCTGGCACGATTTCACAATAACTACCCGCTGGCTCTGCGACGGATGGAGCAGGCCAGCACCCTGGAACCGGAAGATGCTCGTATTTCACTGGAGCTGGCGCGGCTGTGGTTTGAGGACTACCAGGATCAACGAGCGCGAAACGGCTTCAAGAAGGCGCAGGCGGCAGGATTACCGCCTCAGGCGCAGACGCTGATCCAGCAATATTGGCAGGCGTTGGATGCTCGTGCCGACTGGCATGGCAGTGTGGCTTTTGGCTTCGGCTATAACGACAACATCAACCAGGCTAATGGGTATTACTCATGTCTGAGTGAGTTTGCGGGAATTTGCCTGTTCGAGCGACGGATGCCAAAGCCAATGGATTCGGGAATGGTGAATTATGAGCTCTCGCTGCAGCGTCGTTTCAACCTGTCCGGCAACCATAACCTGCAACTTCGCCCGGTAAGTTATGGCACCTATTACTCAAAAAGCAATCCTTCAGACACTGCGACTATTGAGGATTACAGTACCAACCTGGCGCGTTTACAGTTGGGCTATCAGTATCTGGATGCGCGAGACAGCATCAGCTTTATGCCCTACGTGGAGCATTACTACCGTAACCGCGTCAGTGACTATCTGGCCCATGGCCTGCAGTTGGAATGGCGACATTCGTTCAACCGGAAATGGCAAATCGGAACCAGCCTGGATACCAAACGTTACGAGTACAGCTCAAAGGGGCAGCGCACCGGTGCAGACTATGAATTGCATCAGTGGGGGCTCTCCGCCTCGTTCATGCCGCAGCCCAATACCAGCTTTTATGGTGGATTGACTCTTGGTCGTCGCAAGTACGAGGTGGATCAGGCCAGTAGCAAAGAGTGGGCCGTGCGGGCAGGTATCTACCACGCCTTTTCCGGCCGGGCGGGGCTGTTCGTCAATGGACTGGGCGTCTACCGCAGTAGCTATAACGATGCCTATGATTTCTTTCTGGGGGATCGTCGCCGAGATCGCCAACAGTTGTACATCCTCAGTGCCGGGGCCAACAACTGGGAGGTGGCCGGGATGACACCAGAAATAAAGGTGCGTCACAGTATTAACGACAGCAATCTGGACTGGGCCTTCGGTTTTGAACAGACCGAGATAAGCCTGTTGCTCCGGCGAAGCTTCTAAACCATTCCTCACTTAAGCGTAGAGCATGACTTTGGCGAGGATCACGATAAGCACCATATGCGTGAAGACGCTGTAGTGGGTCAGTTTGAAGCGGCGGGAGGTCATGCAGTTGCACAGCGAGGCCCGAATGGCGGTGATGAAATGCACCAGAACACTGATAGCCAAAAGAACCTTTACCGTCAGTAAGGTTGAGAACGTACTTGAAAACGGGGGGTACCAACCCTCCCAGTATACGCGCCAGAGCAGGGCGATACCGGATACGAACAACAGAATGACAACGAAGGGCATAAACCGCCTGGCCCGTGTGTGAATGCCCGCCTCGACCAGTTCCATCATGTTATCCGGCAGATGCGTACGGATGGGCTCCAGAAAAAGAACTTCGAAAGCAACGACACCGATAAACAGGATGGCGCAAATCAGGTGAATGATTAACAAAACAGAGTATTCCATAAACAGTCCTTGGCTCCATGGTCGATAAAAGATCAATCAATTAAGATGTATTATTATCCGCACTATATTTCCATATGGTAATGACTATTATCAACACGCTTTGGAGGGCACTTCTATGGACGGGTTAGCCAAAACCAACCTGTTCGGCACATTACCGTCAGACAGTCTTCAAAAACTAACCTGTGACGCACGCAGGTCATTGATAAAAAGGGGTGAGCACGTATTCCGACAGGGTGATAAGCTGGATCATTACTACCTGTTACGATCTGGTTGCGTTCGCCTATACCGACTTGGGCCGGAAGGGTACGAAAAGGTTTATCAGGAAATTCACGAAGGTACTGTATTCGCTGAAACCGTTGCGTTTCAAGAGGACAGGCTCGCGCCTCTCTCTGCGATCGCTGTTCGCAACAGTGAGCTGCTGCAATTAAATAGCCTGGATCTCCGTGAGCTGTTCGAGAAGTGCTCTGATTTTGCCTTAGCAATTGCGGCAAATATGGCGGGAAATCTCTACTCCGCCGTGAGCCGGATTGACCAACTTACCGTCAATAAATCCGGTCAGCGGTTGGTTATGTTCCTGGCCGAACTCTATCAGGTTCAGAATACCCGCTGGCTTAAATTGCCCTTCACCCAAGGCATACTCGCAAGACAATTGAATATCGAACCGGAGACACTTTCCCGAATGCTGACAAAATTCCGGGAAGCAGGTTGTCTGAGTGTGAAGGGCAAGGAATGCGTCATTCTTGAGCCAGCCCGACTTTGTTCGATGGTTCGCCTTCCGCCAGCTACTTTGACCAGCAGGCCCGCGGGTAAGGGTTCTCCCGACTTGCTCCGTTGCTGTGGTATCAGCTGAATGGGCTTTAAAAGCCTTTATCTGATGCAGAAAGCACCTCTGAGAATCTTGGCATCCTTTCCGTTGCTATAAATTTTCAGATTCAATCTTGCCATTAATGATAATGATAATGATAATGATAATTATTATCGTTAATGAAAGGTAGAGGAGAATGTCATGAAGTTTCTTTGTCCGCGCCATCGCTCGATGTTCGCAAGCTTGTCACTCAACGAACAAAATGATTTGTGGATGTTCTGGATGGAAAGCGCTTTTACTTCCTACGAAAATCGGAGTTCTGACAGAATGATCATGGTGATTGGCAATGCCTTTGATCTTGCCTGTCTGGCTCGGTCCCGCAATCCTGATTGCATGCAGGTTGAACTGACCCTTTCCGCCATTCTTTTGTGTCGTTCCCTGCGCGACTGCGGTGAGCATTGCCTTGCGGACGATCTGTTGCTTCGGGCTCTTGGAAGTCTGCGAGCGACCGAGCCCTGCCGCACCCGTTCGGACGGGTGTGGCAGCAGCAGCGATGAGTGTATTGAAATCCTGATGGACACCAGGCGCCAGCCTGAGTTTCTCTCCCAATATTTGAACTGGCCGGCAGGTGCTTGCACTTATTCGTCTGGGCAGTCGGCAATGATGGTTCATTGATGGAGTGGAGGAACTATGGGAATGCCCCGCAACTGTCCGGGTAGTTTTCAGCCACAGCGTTTCGGTGCGGACGACCGGCTTGATTGCCGGGAGCCCGAGCACTTGAGTATACGGATTGAAACAGACAGTCTGATCCGTTTGCTGAAGACGAGGCAGCTTCACGTACAGAACTTCTCCTGTGCTGACCCTACCTCAAAAACCGTGATATGGAACCTTTTACTGGAGTTTGCTCTGAAAAACTGATGTTATTGCGCTACTCTCTGCGATGTTCATAAGCAGAGCAGTTGTGTCGTGGTAATAGAGCGTAACAGTGTAATAAAGCCGATAACTGTCGGCCTCAACGTAAACCTGAAGTCAGTAAGGTCGCAGGGCTTATCAATGAGTTAGCCGGGTTATGAGCGAGTCTGGCTCAGTCAGTTAACGTGTTTATCAACCCGTCAGTTACCAACTTTATTACGATCCGACAGCGAATGAAGTTTTATGAGCCACCACACAGAGCTAAAAACCTTGGATCTTTTGGCTACGCGATGCGATTGGCGTGCTAAGTATGTGCAAAATTGCCACCTTTATTACCATAAGAAGCTAGTTGAGAATGAAACTGGCATGATTAAACCGCGTGCTTGAGAGCTACCTTCACATGATACTGGGCTCCTACAGCAGACAGCGTATCGCCTTGTAATTTTCCTGGGAAAAGACGCTCATCGTTAGAATCAATCTGCGCCACCTCACGTACGAGCGGATCAACGACTTTGGCGCAGCTGTACCAGTCTTCTCGAACCCTAACCTTACAAGGCCGAATCTCTAGGTTGAGATCCTCACGTCTCAGTCGCAGGGAATGCTCCAGCGGCAATCCTAGCGTCTCTGCAATAGTCGCCGCACACAGTGCTCGTTTTCTTGGCACCGATTTCGTCGCTTCGAACTCTCGGATGAATGCCTCAACACGCCCCACGACCTTTTCGCTGTAGCCTGATCGATACTTCTTAGCGCATTTTGGCACAGCGGCTTCCATCGCATACCCTGATTCCCGAAGAAAAGTAACAAACCGGAACAAGCAGGCCCTATGGCCTGGATGCCTTCGCAAGAAGTTGCCCACGGACTTTTCGTTGATTTCAGGTATCGGCGTTTGTGTACTCTGTAAAAAGGTCTGCGCGGCCTTGAGATAGACCCGCAACGTCTTGCTTTGAACCCCTCTATCTGATCGGCAGTAGTCGATGAAAGCAGTCAGAACCTGCCGGTGCTTGTTACTGGCGGCATCCAGTGTCTTCTGGATGCGCTGCTGCTCGGTCCACTCATTGCGTTCACGATCCGTAATATCGACAATCTTGGTATAGGCAAGAAACCGGGAAACGTAACCATGCTTTCGTAGCCATTCCGCGCCGCCTATCGATAGCACGGACTCCGTCGTCATGTCCTGCGTGGACGAAAATCGCCCATCAAACTCGACGAACGCATCGCCGCTTGGAAACATCCATTTCCAAGCGTTGTATGGGTTGAAATTGCGCAGCACCCAGACCTCGAACGCGCGCCACAAATCCTGTGTCCAAGGTTGCTCCAGCCTTGCCAGTTGCAGCTTTGCAGAGTGCTGGGCCCTCGGCACCCAATAACAGGTTGCGCACAGTCGGTTGCCCTTATTCGGCGTGACAGCCCCGCACTTCGGGCATAGCCCAGTCTTCTTCATGGCCGAGGCAGCTTACGCAGCATGGTATCGATGCACCGCGCTCGTGCTTCGGCTCGAGCCTTACTGCTAACCCTCGTGTGCTTGCGCTGAATCTGCTTCAGTGGGTCGGCCATCTCCGCCTTGTAATTCGCGGGCGACCTTGGCGGCCGAGAGTTCGTGCTAAGCTTTGGGTATACATGTTTTTCAAGCCAGTAGCCTTGGCCGAAATGGTAATTGCGCAGGCATTCGCGAGTGACTCCATGTTCTATAAGGTCTCCCACGAGTCGATCCAGTCCTATTTGTAGCATGGCTTCCGTTGCCGCGATGAGAGCGCGACGGTCAACCGCACGAATGTACTCCCAGCGCCCTAACGCGCCTTCAATAGGCGCTATCCCAATCCTGCTGCACCATGTGTGGTTCAGATGACGGCCCTGCGCCCGCCCCAGCTGCAACGTCATCAAGGTGCGTAGTGATGCAGGGTCGGGAGCATTATCAGCCAATGAAGGCGCGAATCTCCGCGAAAAAGCGACGCACAGGTCATAGTGCTGACTCCTCTCAGTCAGGGTAGCCATGTCGTGTCCACAGTTGAAACAGGCAGTATGGCGATACGGATCCGTGTAGAATAATGTTAGCGGCTCATCGCATAGTGCACAGGCATCCATCAGCGGACGCTGATGCTCTTCGCAGAAGCTATTCCAAGCTAGCCGCCAAGACAGCTTCACCGTGCCGTTCTTCAGATAGCACTCCGAACAGAACTGTTGGCCATGACGACGTCGGCGGCGGTGATAGACTCCAACAGGCAAAACCCAGTGCACGGTGCTGTACTCGCGCACCTCGCCCAAAATTCCACCGTAACGTCCTGCGAGGGTCGTACCTCCAATGGTGGCATGAGTTTGCCCAAGACTGCGCGAAATACCCTGAATAGCTGTCATAGAAAGCCAGCGATCCGCATCTCGAGTCCAGATCTCAACGCCTGGAAATGACAGAGCTGTATATGATTGGGGCGGAAGGCCGTGCAGCTTACTCTGCCGATATAGCCAAGACGACAGTGTCTCATCTACTCGCGGCGGCCAAACTAGCTGCGTCACACTTTTCTCATTAATCTGCTGAAGTCGTGATGAGTGACCACATCGATCGATCTCACGATACTAGGCGATATGACTTCTTCGCCTGACTCAATTGCCTTAATTGCGGCCTGAACTAGCACAACCTTCGTGCCACCGATTGTCTGCATAGACCGGCTATAAATTTCATTGGCTAGTTCCGGGCTGGCCAAGTTGGACGGATTCTGAAGCGGCAGTTGCTTCTCGAACTTGAATAGCAACTGTTGAAAGTTCCGGTTGGCTTCCCAGCGATCCAGGACATAAGGCGTCAAACGAGTTGCCAGTTGGTCATCGGCCCGCAGCGCACCAAGCAGTGCCTGTGTGCCCACGAGCACCAAGGACAGGCTCAGGGATGAGCTGAGGTTCTTCAATGCCGCCAGTACATTCTCCTGCTGGCGAAGAGGCGCAGAAGCTAGGTGGTGGAATTCGTCGATAATCAAGACGCGCACGCCCATTTCGCGCAGAACCCTTTCAGCCTGATTCTGCAGCGCTCTTGCGCTGGCCGCCGGCCTGTGAGTAATCATGAGTTGTGTCAGAAGACTCGTCCAGAACTTTGGCTCATCTGATGATGCAGGCATGTATGTCAGCACAATGGGCGTTTGGATTCCCTTCTCGGTGGTTCGCGACGGATGCTTTGTGATGAATCGCCTGACAAGCGTGGTCTTGCCGTTATTAGGTCGTCCGACAATGGCCATGCTGGGCATACGATTTGATGTTGGATGCGAGATAAGATCGCTCAGGCCTTGAGCGATTCTCGTAGCGGCCGGGTAACCAATCCAGTGGTCTTGCTTGATGTAGTCGATACGAGCCGCATTATCGCGATCCAACATTCCCATAGCATCATTAGCAAGCGTTCTTTCTGTAACCGCTACCATTCTTCTGCTCCTTCGAATGATTCAATATCCACATCAACGAAACCGCCGACGGATGTTAAGAGCGTGGCTTGTTCCTGGCGGGTCGATTCTGGCTTTACTGCCTTCATCGCGTTGTGTCTGCGCCTTTCAGTCGATTTGCGTTTCGCTTTGGCAGCCTTAGTCTTCATTTTTGCATCTTCGACAAGTTGATAGTTGTCTTCGGCGTGCCGGGCAATAGAAAAAGCATCATGAGGCTGGCTTCGGCTTTTCAATTCGCGCTCATGGGCCTTGAACTCGGAAAGACTGATCGCCGGCATATCGCGCACAGCACAGGGAATTATGTGATAGCCCCCCAAAGCCAGATCCCACATCCAGACGCGGGTAATGTCACGCGGATCGATGCGAAACAGGCTTTGCCGTTCTTCACCGGACTTTCTTTCCAGGGCCAGTCGCGCAGAACCGAACACCTCAGTATGCTGGTATGGGATGTTCTTGTAAGTGATTCCTGATCGCGTGATCGTGCGATAGAAGAACGGAAGAAAATCGATGCGCACCCGGTTGGGGTCGCTGTAGACAGAGGGCATGCCAATGCCAGGCTGTCCCGGAGAGCCCAAAATGCCGTGCTCCCATTGTTGAAAGGGCGTCGCGCCTTTCAGCCCCTTGTGCGGTGTTTTGTGATACTTCTCACAGATATGCCGAACGATGAACCGCTCCAGCTCATACAAGGTCATCGCGGCCTGGTTTTTCGAATCGTAATCGCCCCGCTCCCTGGGGCTAGCGAAAGTTGCGCCTGGCAACTCGCGTACCCATAGGGAGAAGGTGCTCATAAGCCTCTCTATGTGTCCGCCAAAGTTGGTTCCTCCTAGAGGCCTCCACTCGATGAAAAATGGATAATCTTCTACTGAGCGCGTTAGGTAGTTGGATTTGAAGTCTGCCCCGTTGTCCGCCCCGATTTTTCGTGGCGCACCATGCATTGGCCACTCCACTGAAAGCTCAAGGGATGTCAAATAGTCATGCTTGGTTAGCAGCATATTCGAGATTGCGCTACCCACTGACACGAAACTTGGACTATCCAATGAAAGGTAGATGCCGAGAACGCAACGGGTCTTTACATCGATTGCCAACGTAATCCATGGCCGGCCAAGCGGCATGCGATCCCGCTCATCCACGACAATAGTGTTGACCTGGGTGTGGTCGATCTGAATGAAATCCAGAGGACGTTCGGCACCGGGGATACCAGTCTGGACCTGACCGACTTCCTGCTGGGATTCGCTAGGGCTGTGACGGGCATGCTTAATCGATTTCGGCTCCAAGTCGTTGATTCGCTTCCGAACCGCTCCTACGCTGGGTGGCTCGATGCCGAGTGTGCGGCAGCGTGTTTCGATGAAGTCGGCTACTTTGATCACCGACTTTTTCTGGAGCGTCAGGTAGTGCAGTCGAATGCCTTCGGCGATAACTGCCTCGACCTTGTCATCTAGAAGGCGTGTGCCTTTGCGCCGGCCGCGCTTGCGTGGAAGGAGGCTCGTTTTGCTCCGGGTCGCCTCAAAGCGCTTAATCATGTTGTAGATCATTGCGACCGAAAAGCCGGAGGTTTCCGATACCTTCTTGACGTCATCAAGCGTGCGGAATTGTGCTGACAATAAGGGGAAAATGATCTCAAAACGCCGATTGATCTCATCCCATTCTTTGTCGCCGTAATCCGCATAATCACGCGCAGGAGCTGCAGATTTCGTGGAGTCGTTGACAGTCAGCGGCTTGAGTTGATGAATTGGGGCGCTAATCAATTGGCCAGAATCTTTGTCATTCACCATTATGCGCTCAAGGCTGATAGTTTCCACCACCTTGACCGTCCGACCTTGATAATTAAGCAAGGTGCCCGCCTTCAATGCGGCGGTGGCAGGAGGCCCCTCGCGCTTCAGGAAGGAATCCATATTGGGCTCCTATTGTCGATTGGCGAGTGCATGTCAAAAGCCACAATACGGTTGGCAAGCATTGCCCAAATGTAAGGCAGCGCCTTGGCTTTCTCTTCAAATGTGGAACAGCAAGCCGCGATCAGCACTTCCGGAGTCGCCCGACCACGAGCGCTCAATTCGTCATATAAACGCTTGGGATAGTCAGGGAACTGATCTTCCAGCGGAACCGCGTGATAGCGCGCTAGAAAATTGGCATTAGACACTAGAGCGGGATTCAGGGAGCGCTCAGTGCGTACTTCGAAACGCCAGCCCTGCATGCTGGATGCGTATTCTCGCGCAGCGTAAAAGCCGTCCCGCAACTGGTCAATTTTCTCAACTAGATCTTTCCGGGGCTTCAACTCCAGCAGCAGGTAGGGCGGCATGTTGGAACCAAGCCTGAATTCGGCCATCGCGTCCGGTGTGTAAATACGCCGCTTACCCCAAGAATCGGTGTACTCCAGTTCAATTGGATTCCAAGTAATGCGCCGAAAGCCCGGATGAACGGAAAGCTGCGTGAAGTAATCCCGCTCCAGGCCCGACTCATAAGCTACCTTTCCGGCAGGTGTATGCAGGTATCCAGACGAGCTTCGGTAACAGCCTGAGAGGGTCCTGTCGCTCGTTCTAGCAATTACATGAAATTTGTAGCTCGTTCTATTCATTACGTGTAAATTCTATTCTAGTTTATTTGTGTAACCGCGCGTAGTCATGCGGAGTTAACGTCAGTATATTCCAGTTATTACGTGTTTCCTACA
>JBQCZX010000141.1:0-9775 GCA_052089485.1 Marinobacter sp.
AGATCACCATGACTCTTACCGAGTTACGATACGTCGTTACGCTTGCCCGCGAAAGGCATTTTGGCCGGGCTGCTGAGCGCTGCCACGTCAGCCAGCCGACGCTTAGCGTGGCGGTCAAAAAACTGGAAGATGAGTTGGGCGTTCCTCTGTTTGAGCGCAGCAAAAGCAGCATCCGCGTTACGGAAACCGGCCAGCGAATTGTTGAGCAGGCTCAGCGTGTACTGGATCAAGTGGGAGTGATCCGAGATATGGCTCAGGATGGCAAAAGCCAGCTGAGCTCGCCCCTAAAAGTCGGGGCAATTTATACCATTGGACCTTATTTGTTCCCGCATTTGCTGCCGGAACTGCGCCGTGCGGCGCCGGAAATGCCGCTGTATATAGAAGAAAACTACACTGCCAGCTTGCGTCAAAAACTTCGCCAGTCTGAACTGGACGCCATTATTATCGCACTGCCGTTTGAAGAGGCAGAAGTGCTGACGCTGCCGCTCTACGATGAGCCCTTCGTGGTGCTTCTGCCAGCAGGCCATTCGTTGGCAGAAAAAGAACAGATAACCGGCGACGAACTCGCTCGCGAGCAATTGCTCCTGCTTGGGCCTGGGCATTGCTTCCGGGATCAGGTGCTGGAATCCTGTCCACCCTTGGTGGACGCGGTTACCCGTCGTGCCGACGCTGGTTCGCCCTCGCTGGTTACCGAAGGCAGCTCTTTGGAAACCATTCGCCACATGGTGGCCTCCGGCTTGGGAATTACCGTGCTTCCGCTTTCCGCAGCGACAGCCATGCAGTATCACAAGGATGTTCTTGTAACCCGATCTTTTGCGCCGCCAGTGCCTTCTCGTACGGTAGCTCTGGCTTGGCGCGTCACCTTTCCAAGGCCTAAAGCCATTGATGTGCTTTCGCTTGCAGCTAACCAGTGCCGGGTGATTGAAAAAGCTAAGGTGGACACCCCGGTTACTGCAAAAACGGACTGATCTCAAACATGGCCTCATTGGATGATATCCCGGTCACAGAGCTTAAGGGCGTAGGAAGCGCCCTGGCTGAGAAGCTTGCTCGGCTTGGCATCGCATCGATGCAAGACCTGCTGTTTCACCTCCCTCATCGCTACGAAGATCGCACGCGCATTATACCCATGGGAAGCTTAAGGGTAGGCGATGTGGCCGTGGTGGAAGGAGAGGTGATGAAGGCGGATCTGATGATGGGCCGCCGCCGCAGCCTGCAGGTTACCCTGAAAGACAGCAGCGGCTTTCTGGTGATGCGGTTTTTCCACTTTAACGCCGCCCAGAAAAACCAGCTTGCGGAAGGCACCCGGGTGCGCTGTTTCGGCGAAGTGCGCCCGGGCCGGGCCGGTTATGAGTTTTACCACCCGGAATACCACGTAAACCCGCCACCCATGCCTGCGGGCGACCAGGCAACCCTTACGCCGGTCTACCCGTTAACAGAAGGCATACAGCAGCCCCGTGTAAGAGGGTTGTGTCAGCAGGCGCTGGGATACCTTCAGCGTCACCCTATACGCGATTGGTTACCAGCCGAACTGCTGGCGGGCTATCAGTTGCCGGGCATTACCGAAGCTGTCCAGTTAGTGCACTCTCCCCCGGCCAATGCTCCGGTCCACCTGTTGATGGAGGGGCTTCACCCAGCACAGCAGCGGCTGGTTATGGAGGAGCTGCTTGCACACCAATTGAGCATGCTGCAGCTTCGTGAACAGATTCAGGCGCGCCAAGCATTGCCCTTGCTACCTGCGGGCGATTTATCTAAACGCTTTCTGGAAGAATTGCCGTTTGCACTTACCGGCGCCCAGCGCCATGTTGCGAGTGATATTAGGCAGGATCTCAGCCAGCCACTACCCATGCTGCGATTGGTTCAGGGTGATGTGGGCTCTGGCAAAACTGTGGTTGCGGCCTTGGCTGCGCTTCAGACCATAGGCGCGGGTGCCCAAGTGGCCCTTATGGCACCAACAGAAATACTGGCCGAACAACATTATCAAAACTTCCGAGGCTGGCTTGAGCCCCTGGGCATTCAGGTGGCCTGGCTGTCTGGCAAGGTAAAAGGAAAAGCCCGAAAAGAGACGTTGGAAGCTGTTCATGCCGGGGCAGCCGGCGTAGTAATAGGAACCCATGCGCTGTTTCAAGACGATGTACTGTTTCATCGCCTGGCGCTGGTTATTATGGATGAGCAGCATCGGTTTGGGGTACACCAGCGCTTGGCCCTGCGTGAAAAAGGCGTAGGCGGAACCTTGGCACCGCACCAGCTGATTATGACCGCCACCCCCATCCCGCGCACCCTTGCCATGAGTGCCTACGCAGATCTTGATACTTCGGTTATTGACGAACTACCCCCGGGCCGCAAACCCATTGAAACCATCGTAATTCCCGACAGCCGCCGGGAAGATGTGATTGAGCGAGTTCGCAGTGCCTGCACCAACGGGCGCCAAGCCTATTGGGTGTGTACCCTGATTGAGGAATCCGAAGCGTTACAGTGCCAGGCGGCAGAAGTAACAGAACAAGAGCTGACCGAACGGTTGCCAAACCTGAAGGTGGGGCTGGTTCACGGGCGGCTCAAATCGGCAGAAAAAATGGCAGTGATGGATCAGTTCAAGCAGGGTGAGCTGGATTTGCTGGTTGCCACCACCGTGATTGAAGTGGGCGTGGATGTACCCAATGCGTCGTTGATCATTATTGAAAACCCGGAACGATTGGGCCTTGCTCAGCTGCATCAGTTGCGGGGCAGGGTAGGCAGGGGCGAGCAGGCCAGTTTCTGCGTGCTTATGTACCATCCGCCCCTATCGGCCAACGGCAAGGCAAGGTTGCAGGCCCTGCGCGATAGCCAGGATGGGTTCGTGATTGCAGAGAAAGATTTAGAAATAAGAGGGCCGGGTGAGGTGCTAGGCACCCGCCAGACTGGCATGATGCAGTTTCGGCTGGCAGATTTTGAGCGAGATAAAGGCTGGATAGAACCAATACGCGAGATGGCGCAGGTCCTAATGAAGCACCCGCAACTCGTGCAGGCTCTGATCCGGCGCTGGCTTGGAGAAAAAACTCGCTACGGAGAAGTTTAGGCAGGGTTAGTGTGTACGCCGTGCGCATCCGCACGAATTAGCTCTATATCAACTTTCACACCGACACCTTACTCTATACTGTCCACCTTCGGCAGATTTCTACAGACGGATGGCAAACCGCAATACTAGGGAGAGCATGATGGAATTACCCGCCACGGTTCAGCAGGCTTTAGGCGACGCCGCCAAGGGTGTATCGCTGAGAGACGCAACTCAGGCGAACAGGCAGGAGCTGCTACGAATGGTGTTGCTCAACGATGGGCAAGACAATCTCCAGGCTGTTTGTCGTAAGGATGACCTGATTGACCTGGAGAGCCTGAACAAACAGCAGCAGCGTAGTTTTCACCTTATGAAACCCGGGGAGCAGGTACGTGTAAAAGAGCGCGCCGGGCTGCGGGAGCTTCCCGCACTGCCCTCGCTTACAGGCTGGCCCACCGTAGTGGATCGCCGGGTAGATGAGTTATCGTCTGTAGCTTTGGAGCTTGGCGGGCAAAACCTGGCCATGGTGATGCCGGCGGAGGACTTTCGAATACTGACAGAAAAAGCAGATCGTCAGTCTTTCGCGGTAGACCTTGAAACCATAGCCGAAAACTTGAACAACCCGGGCAATGACCGCAACCAATTGAACTTCGCCATCAAAAAGTTCACCAGCTTGCGCATTCAACAGCGCTTGGAAGACACCCTAGAACTTCCGCCTTTACCAGAAACTGCCCAGCGCATTATTCAACTGCGGGTAAACCCGAATGCTGTCATGGGGGATCTGGTGGATATTGTTGAGAGTGACCCCAGCTTGGCAGCCCAGATTGTCAGTTGGGCCTCGTCATCCTTTTACGCAGCTGCCGGGCAAGTGCGCTCAGTGCACGATGCCGTATCAAGGGTGCTTGGATTTGATCTAGTGATGAACCTAGCTATGGGGTTATCTCTTGGACGCGCGCTCAACCAGCCCCAAGATCACCCAGACGGTTATGTAGATTATTGGCAACAGGCCGTTTGGCAGGCCCAGTCGGCGGGCATTCTGGCTAGCATGATGCCTCGTGGTGAACGCCCGATCTTTGGGTTGGCCTACCTTGCAGGCCTTTTGCATAACTTTGGTTACTTGCTGCTGGCCCAGGTTTTCCCTCCCCATTTCAAGTTGGTGTGTCGCTCGTTGGAGGTGAACGCAGTGATCGATTCTTCGGTTACAGAGCACTACCTCCTGGGAATAACCCGTGAACAGATCGCAGCCCAGCTTATGGAAAATTGGGGCATGCCAGATGAGATCACTCAGGCGATACGGTATCAGAAGGCTCGCGACTACAAAGGCGCACACAACGTTTACGCTCGGCTTCTTTGGTTGGGCCGCCAACTGCTAACGGCAAGGGGCGTGGCGCTGGGTGCCAGTGAAGTCGTTGGGCAGGAGATTTACGACGAGTTGGGCCTGAACCGCAAGCAGGTAGAAAAACAATTCGATGAGCTGGTAGCCAGCAAAGACAATGTTATGGCCATGGCAGGCATGATGAGGTAGTAATAAAAAAGCCGGCCAAAAAGGCCGGCAAAGTTACCGCTCATTGCAGAATCGTCCGAACGTATCAAGAGAAACAACGCAGGCCGGTAATCGATGCAGTAGAAACTTACCGGCCTGTTTTTAATTTAGACGAAGCTTGTAAAAAGACAAGGCAGTTTAGGGAGTTGGCAGAACTTGAGCACCGCGTCAGCTTTCGAATTTTAAGCAAGCTTCTGATATTTAATTGATAAAGCAGCCTTTTGAACTCTCCTCAGTTACAAAAAGATACAAACTCGAGTTCTAATCAGAACTCGTGATGTCGGATGGCCGTTGCTGCCCGGCGTATTTCATCTTCATGATGCTTTTCCACTGCAAATCGCTCCTTGTCCATCTTCGCCACGAAGCGCGCTTCCGTATCCTGGCGGGCTTGGTGAGTGGGCATGTGGCGGAGCTGCTCATACACCTCCATAAACACCCGGTAGGGCGGTTTTTCCATCAGTTCTGGCGCAACATGATCAAGTAGACCCTTGATGCGCAGGCATCCCTCGGAATATTCGACCTGTTTTTCTTCGATGGCCATAGCGATAACGCGGATGCTGTCGATCATATCTTGGCGCCGTTTCGCCTGAAAAGCTTCTGCCTTTTGCTTGCGCATACGGCCCTCAGACAACATAGTCATTTGCCTCCGAATAAAACCCAGAAGCACAACGATGGCGATAGCGCCGGCAACAATCAGGCTCCACTGTAGCCATTGGGGCATCTTGTTCTCCCTAGTCTTAGACTGGTGTTAATAGTGAGCGCAGATTATCAGGAAAGCGGTAGCGGGGGGAAACATGGTGGGAACTGAGGGATGAAAAAGGCCAACATCGCTGGCCTCTTCAATAGAGCTCCTCAGATTCGGCTTAGCTCTATTTGTCGGAGATGGCTCCACAAGCCACTCTGTCTCCGCCACCACCTAGGGGTTTGGGTTTGTCTGAATAATTGTCACCATCGGCATGGATCATCAGTGCGCGACCTGTCAGGTCAGCGTAATCCAGGTTTGTTGCCAATACGGGCGTTGCTGCGTTGCCGGACTCATCAACATAAAGGGCTGGTAAATCACCCGCATGGCCGTCTTTATAAGGGCCGTTGTGGTCACCGTTGTCAGGATTGAAGTGTCCGCCGGCAGCTCCCGCAAGCACTTCCTTACCGTCCTTTTCAGATGATTCGCAAGAGGTTTTTTTATGTACGTGAAAGCCGTGGAGTCCTGGCTCTAAACCTTTCAGTTTGGGCGTAAATAACACACCGTCGTCATGTTCTTGAGCGTGAACTGAGCCGATGGAGTGGTCCCCGGTTTTTGCATCCAGTGCAAACATTTCGATTTCTTGAGTGCTTCCGCTGTCTGCTATTGCAAAAGATGAGAGGGTTCCGGCGAGAATTGCAGCTGTGATGGCTGATTTTTTCATGAGATTTACTCCCTTCGGATTGATCCATGAGCCGACCAACGCACCCGACAAGTAAATGGCCAACGGCAAGATGTTTAATTAAAGCATGACCTTTCAAAAGGGGGAGAGGGCTCTCCCCCTTTTCTCTCAGGTGTTCGGTAGCGTTAAGTTTTACCGAGTCTCGATGTTGCCTTCTTTATCCGAGATAACGATCTCTACACGGCGGTTTTGTTGCCGACCAGCGGAGCTATCATTACCAGCCACAGGGTATTGTTCGCCATAACCATGGCTATCTACGCGCTGGCGTTCGATGCCTTGAGACATCAGTGCATCCCGAACCGACTCAGCTCGGCGTTCTGACAATTTCTGGTTATAGCTGTCTTTACCGGTACTGTCAGTGTAGCCCTCGACACGAACCCTCCGGTCTTCATACTCCCGCATGAATTGCGCAAGGCGCCCTATGGTCTGCTCTCCCGATGACTTTAAATCGGCTTTGTTCAGATCGAAGAGAACATCGCCGAGTGTGAGTACCATGCCACGATCGGTGCGTTCAGCCTGGAGCTCCTTCATTCTTTGACGCAGCATTTCCGCTTCTTCGTTGCTCTTGTTCAGTACCAGCTTGCGCCGGCGCTCTTCGGCAGACTCAACCTCGTCTTCCAACCTTGCACGCTCGCCCTGCTCACTGGCGATTTGAGCGTGGCGATTCGCCAAGTATGCAGAGTGCTCAATGCGGCTTGTGTCTTTGCCATCTTTAAGCAAAGACTCAGCCCGATTAAGCTCGTCCCTGGCATCACGCAGCTGGCTATCGCCACTGCGAGCGACGTCTGGGTCGTTCTTAATCTTGGTATAAGAGGCACGTGCCTCATTAACCATTGCGTTGTCTGGCGGTGATGTGGCGCAGCCGGCAATCAGCATTGACAAGCTCGCAGCCACGCCCAGTGTTATGTTGCGTTTTTTCATAACCGTCTCCATACCGAATAGGGCGTTTATTGGCTTTGATTAAGTTCTTGTCGAAGTGATTCAATATTATCATTGATCTCCTCAACAGCTAACTTAGCCTTGGCGGTTTCCGAGCGGGCATCGGCAAGTTGAGCGTCTACAGCTGCCTGCTCTAGAAGGCGCTCGGCATCACGATATTTCTTCCGATCAATCAATTTCTTCGCATCGGCCAACTTGTTCTGAGCGTCGTTGAGTAGTATCGGCTCGTAGTCCCGTGCGTCTGCTGAAACAGCCTGCTGAAGAGAGTTTTGAGCACTATTCAGGTCGGCATCAGGTCTCTCGCCTTGGTTGGCGCAACCACCAATGGTAAGAGCTATGCCAGCAAGGCCGGCGGTATATAGCATTGATTTGCGCTTATTCATGCATGATCTCCTATCAGCGACATATAAGCTTTGCAGGAAGAAAAAGTGGTGTTTGCACGAACCTCTCCTGCTGCCTGGATTGACGGACTCTTATGAACGGAGAAATATACCGTAAAACTGCAGAGTTCCATGCTTTCCATACGTTTAAGCTTAGCAGGCAGATGACGATCAGCCATGACTCATTAGTAATAAATTCGGATAGAGAGCCTACGAAAACCAGCCAATAAGTGACGAAAAGTTTTCTTAAATATATGAAATAAGTATAGTTTCCCGTTTAGTAAGACCATGAACAGGCTGTCATTTAAATTGATGATTTAGGTTTGAATAGACGGCCTCGAGGGCTGTAAGGGCATCGGTACCTCGGGTAAACGGGCTTTTTTGATGCTACGGCGTAGCAGGCAGTCATCTGTAAGTGCCCCTTTACGTAGCTTCAGAAACAACAAAGCCCGCTCGAAAGCAGGCTAAGTCGTTGAAAATAATGGTGGGCCCAGCAAGACTCGAACTTGCGACCAAAGGATTATGAGTCCTCTGCTCTAACCAACTGAGCTATAGGCCCGTTCAGCGAACGCTGTTTGGAGTGTTTCCGGAGTTGGAAACAAAGCGGGCGCCATTATACCGGGGAGGCGCGGCGCCCGCTACTGTTGTGATGCTTAACTGTTGCCCTGATCGTCAATGAAGCCGCGCAGGTGGTCAGAACGGGAAGGATGACGCAGTTTGCGCAGGGCCTTTGCTTCAATCTGGCGGATCCGCTCACGGGTTACATCGAACTGTTTGCCGACTTCTTCCAGTGTGTGGTCGGTATTCATTTCGATACCGAACCGCATGCGTAGAACCTTTGATTCGCGCGCGGTAAGGCCAGACAGTACGGAGCGAGTGGCTTCGCGCAGGCCTTCTGCCGTTGCGGAATCCACCGGTGAGAGCGCCTGGATATCTTCGATAAAATCGCCCAGATGGCTGTCTTCGTCATCACCGATCGGCGTTTCCATTGAGATCGGCTCTTTGGCGATCTTCAGTACCTTGCGAATTTTATCTTCCGGCATTTCCATGCGCTCGCCCAGTTCTTCCGGCGTGGGTTCGCGGCCCATTTCCTGAAGCATCTGGCGGGAGATGCGATTGAGTTTGTTGATGGTTTCGATCATGTGCACCGGAATACGGATGGTGCGAGCCTGATCCGCAATAGAGCGGGTTATGGCCTGACGAATCCACCAAGTGGCATAGGTAGAGAACTTATAGCCACGGCGGTACTCAAACTTGTCCACGGCCTTCATCAAGCCGATGTTGCCTTCCTGGATCAGATCCAGGAATTGCAGGCCGCGGTTGGTGTATTTCTTGGCAATAGAGATAACCAGACGCAAGTTGGCCTCAACCATCTCTTTCTTGGCGCGGCGGGCTCTTGCCTCACCAATGGATACGCGGCGGTTGATTTCTTTGATGTCGGCTACGGCCAGACCCACTTCGGTCTGCACATTCGTTATGCGCTTCTGAAGACGGACAATTTCGCTCATGCGTTCGCTAACTGCTGACGCGTAGGGCTTTTTACTTTTGGCGATCTTTTCGCCCCATTCCTGGTTCGCTTCATTACCTGGGAATGATTTGATGAAGTCTTTGCGTGGCATTTTGCATTCGCGCACACAGATCTTCAGGATCGCCCGCTCGTTTTCGCGTACCAGTGCGTTGGTAGAGCGCACCACGTTGACCAGTTCGTCAAATGCTTTGTTGCCTAGTTTGAACGGCGCAAAAACCTGGCCTAGTTCGTTAAGTGCGGCCTGGGTTTTCTTATCTGCGCGACCATCTTTTGCCAGCAATTTTTCGGCGGCTGAAAGCTTTTCTCTGAGAAGCTCGAAGCGCAGGCGAGTCTCTTCGGGATCTGGCCCGCTTTCTTGCTCCTCCTCCTCTTCGTCCGAATCGTCCTCAGCTTTCTCTTCTTCTGACTTTTCGGGCTTGGGAGGCGGTTCTGGCATGAACGGCTCAGCGCCGTCCGGATCCAGAAAACCGGTTACGATGTCGCTGATGCGGCCTTCGTTTTCGATGATACGATCGTAGGCTTGAATAACCGTGCCAACGGTGCCCGGGAAGTGGGCAACGGCTGCCATAACATCCCGGATACCCTCCTCGATGCGTTTGGCGATCACAATCTCGCCTTCACGGGTCAGCAACTCTACGGTGCCCATTTCGCGCATGTACATGCGCACTGGGTCGGTCGTGCGGCCGGCATCAGATTCCACGGCGGCGAGGGCGGCGGCAGCTTCAGCGGCAGCGGCTTCGTCGGCGGTGGAGTCGCCATCGGTCATTAGCAGGGTATCGGCATCCGGAGCCACTTCAGATACCTGAATGCCCATGTCGTTGATCATGCGAATGATGTCTTCGACCTGATCCGGATCGGCAATGTCTTCCGGGAGGTGATCGTTCACCTCGGCGTAAGTCAGGTAGCCTTGCTCTTTGCCCCGTGCGATAAGGT
>JBQCZX010000142.1:0-9704 GCA_052089485.1 Marinobacter sp.
TTGAGTACCAGGAAGGCAGAAAGGTTCGCAACAGTCGCCGCGCCCGCGCCATGAGTAAAAAAACTCGCTACGGCCAGAGGGAGCAAGAGAATGCCTGGCTTAACGCCGAAGTGGACGCCCTCTACCGCTTGGCCAGAGCGGGCGTGCGTGTACCAGAGCCCATGGGTTTTGTAGACGGTGTATTGCTGATGGAAATGATTGCCGATGCGGATGGCAAAGCTGCCCCGCGGCTGGATGACGTCAGCCTCCCTGCAGAACAGGCCAGGGATTACCACGGCCGGGTGATCGGGGAGATTGTGCGAATGCTCAGTGCCGGATTGATTCACGGCGACTTGTCAGAGTTCAACGTACTGGTGGAAAGCGACGGCCCGGTGATCATCGACCTGCCACAAGCTGTAAACGCTGCCGGCAATAATAACGCCGAGCGCATGCTGGAACGGGACGTAGACAACATGCGCCGCTACTTTGGCAAATACGCGCCCGACCTGCTTGCTACAGACTATGGTAAAGAAATCTGGGCGCTGTATGAAAGCGGTGACTTGCACCCAGACAGCAAGCTAACGGGATGCTTTGAGCACGACACCCACAGCGCCGATGTTGAGGAGCTTATGGCGGTGATTGATTCCGCCAAAGAGGAAGAACGAGAACGCCAGGAGCGCTTACTGGATGACAACGAAGATTAGTGAATAGTACTTTTACAGGGGAACGCGCAAGCGCTGGATAAAATCAGATTTGCGCGAGAATGGCTCGCTCTTCTTGCCCGGGCAGCACACCCGTTAGCCAGGCTTCGATAACCACCTCGCCCTGCTGATTAGACAGCACCGCATCCGCCTTCGCACGATTACGCTCATCGGTTTCTGTAATGGTAAACACGCAGGTAATGGTATCGCCAAAATAAACGGGCCGTCGGAACCGAAAGTTCATTCCCGAGGCTAACCAGCCAATCTGCCCGCCCACTTCGGTAATCATACCGCCGACCAGCAAGCCATGGCAGATTTTACCGCGTAGGCCCTTGGCAGCGGTGAAGTGTTCATCGTAGTGAATCGGATTCCTGTCACGGCTGATGTCACCGAATACAGTCGTATCACTCTCGGTAAACGTTCGTGTGATGGTAAACGCATCCCCTTGCTTGAGGCCCCAGCTGGCCTGTTCTCGAATCGTTGTCACTTACAGCTCTCCGGGGCTCGGTTTGGTAGGCAAAGGGTTAAGTACGCCCGGCAAGGCGGCGATCAACCCATGAATGGTAAAGCTTTGCCAGAAACGGACGAATAAGCGGCAAAGAGATCAGCCACGCCAGTGGCTTGAGCACCAGAACCCGGGACATCAATAGAATATAGGCGTCCATTTCGCGATGGATGTCGCCTTGATCGTCCTTCACATGTAATTCCCGGAGTGCCTTTTCCGGGTCTACGCTCTGCTGGCGCAACTCTTCATCCCTGCCGGTGATATCCAGCCACTCAACAGATTCGCCGGTTTTGCCCGCCAGCTTTTCATACCAGCGGCGATCCCTGATGCAAACGGGGCAGGAACCGTCGTAAAAAACGATCAACTTGCCAGACTTCACGCTCATAAAGCCCTCCAGCCATTAAGAAAGCCTGACTAGGACTCTAACACACCCAGCGCAGCTCAGCCGACAGTCTCAGGGTGAGCAACCGCTGGCTCCGATGAGCACGATTTCCGCCATGGTCATCAAATCCAGAGGGATACCGACAACGTTGGCTGCAAACACCGCAGCTTTAATAGCGCGACGGCATAATATGAGTTCCTGATTCGGGATGGCGCAGATTGGGGTGGAAGTCAGTCAGCGGGTAAACCGCTGACCGGAACTATCTCCTTTGCGACCCAAACGGTGCTCTCACTGGGCCCACTTGGTGTTATATCCGCGCAGGTATCGTAACGCATCACGGTTGTTGCCGCACACTGAACGCTGAACAAGCCTGCCAACCTGCCTTCGTTCCAGTGCACCTCAGCCGTAACGGTCTTGCCTGAAATGCCTGGCACCATAGACTCAACCCGTGCATCCGCTACATACCCCTGTTCACCAAGCCACTGAAGCACAGCAATTTCAGCGCATTGCCCGGCAGGCTCCAACGCTGAATTACCACGGTAACAGGGCAAATAAACACGGTTTTCTGACTCTGATTCGAGAAACGGCACAACTTCATCCGGCCCAATGCGGCCATATTTTCGGTGCGCAGGGAACACCATAACACTGGCAGCCAGGCGGCACCCGCCAAGGTGAGAACTCTGCCAGACATCAAAGTTATAACCACCTTCGTTCACAGCCTGAACCAGAGTCTTGAACGTAGCATTGCCAAACTTAGCGCAACATTTATCTTTCTTGCCATGAGTACAACACAGAATAAGAGGGCTGGCATTTGGTACCGGAAGCCAGGGATCAAGCGACGCGCCACGATTCAAAGCATCCAGAAAAACCGGCAGCTGGTCTCGCGGTAGTTCTATTTGCAGGTTCTCGGGCATAAGGAAAACCCGATGCTGCTCGGCTGGCTGCTGTTCACGGTGTATGAGATTAACCCGACGACCTGCCTCAACCGTGGCTTCAATTCGGCTGATCAAGTTTTCGGACATATCTCTAGCCCTGCGCAGGCTGCGCATCCATTTTCCACTGGGCCAGCTGATCAACAGATTGCGCTGTGCATGTGCACCAGTGCCCGCCAGAGGATCACCGGCCTGCTCACTTTCTACAGTACAAAATAAACGGGCAGCCACAGGCTTCATACCCACCGTAATTCTCCCTATGAAACCGCTTGCTGACTCAGCGGCTCAGTCGTATGCATAGCGCGACCTGTTTTGGGGATACAAACGGGTCTACCACTGCGCGAATCAGAAATGATGTGGCTGTTCAGCTCGACGAGGATGATAATTGTTATCACTTATATCCGCAAGTAAGGCGGTTCAGCTGTCGTACATCGGCCAAAACACCCATCAAACCAGAGTACGAGGCATTTATTGAAGCAGAGCGAGGTCAGATAGTTAAGGAGTTGTCGCTTGTGCTACCGATTGTTCACTGGCAGGCGCAGGATTATTAGCCTCAGAAACCGTTTTGGCTGTGCGCTCAAACGTCAACGCCATTCGCTCAAACATACCCTCAATATTTGCTATTTGTGTTTCCGAAGATCGGGTTGCATTAATAGCCGCCAACAGGTCTTTGCTAACCTTCCGAAACTGAGGGCTCATATCGCCGCTGGCGCTCATAAGATAGGTATCAGCCAATACCTGTTGCCACTCGCCCAGTTTTTCATCTACAGCCACGCTGCGATGTTTTTTTAGACGGCGTCGCAAACGAATGGACATGTGGCCGATGTTCAAACCGGTAAAGCCCAAATCCGTCATATAGCGATTGGGGCTGCCCGACCCGCGATCATAATTCGCAAGCCGCAACAACCTCTCACCCATGCGGCCATTAAACCAATTCTCTGGTCGGCGCTTATAATCAATGCTTGTGAGATCGCGGGCGGTGGCCTTGAGCAATCGACGCTGCATAAACGGGCCGTCTAGCGGGGCAATCAATTTGAACACCCAGTAGAGAATGCTGATACCCACAAACAACCCTAAAGCGTTACTGGTGGCGGTTTCCATATTGAAGCTCATGCTGTTGCTGGGCTGCACGATGAGTGTGAACGGAATACAGAAGCCCAATCCATAAGGCAGGGTTGGTCGGTCCGCAAGCGCCAATAAGCCGATAAAATAGGGGCCTGCCAGCACCAGTATTAGCATTTCAAAATCGCCACTGCTTCTCGAAAGCAGGCCCAGGCCAAAAATCAGCGCAACCGGGACGGCCACCACCACCCCTAGCAACAAGCGCCGTAATATAAAGGTCAGCAACACCAGGGAGAAACGGGCAAACATAACCGCAAATACCACCGGCATGATCATCAGCATAATGGCCGCTGGGCTACCGGTATGTAGCCAAACCACGCTACCGATCATGAACACAAACGCGGTTCGGAAGCCGTTAATCGCGCCAATCAATGGGTCCTGATGGGTTTTTAGCTTGGATGCTTTCAGTAGGGTCTGATCACGGTTTTCAAGTGCGTTATAGGCCCTCAAAACCATCACCAAATCGGCGACAAGTTCGACCGCCGTGTGGGTCAGGCGAATCACAATGGCGGCTTCATTCACATAAGCTTCTTTGTGCGCCAGCAATGCGCGCCTCAGAGCCTGAGCCTCCTGGTAAGAGCCATCATAGCTATCAGCTTCTGCGATCTTTATGAAGTGGGTGCGCATATCTGCCAATAACTCGCTGAACGCCGGCGAGACCAGCTCTGGGTGGTTGCGAGGAAAGCGCCCCATGATTTGAACCACCCCCAGCAGCGACAGAACTTTGTTGCATAGCAGATTTGCGGCCCTACTGCGTCCTGGTCCCTCCAGCCCCTCATAGGCCACTGCGCTGGAATCGTCATTGAGCACAACCAGCGTTTCCAAAATCTGATCCGCGTGCCGATGTCGCTGCTCGTGGGTACTGGCTGGATCTAACTCCAATGACAGGTATTCAAGAGTGTGATTGATTACGTTACGGGAGTGCTTGCGAAGGCTGTCCTTAACCGTTACCGGCCACAATAACTGGCTGACCAGCATGGCACAGAGGGCACCCACGGCGATTTCACTGATACGGGATTGCGCAATGTCGAACACAGCTTGGCTGTCTGCCGCCATAGGGTTTGCCATCACCAGTATCACCACCAGGCCGGCGGTCATTCCCGACATGGCAAAGGCATAAATAAAGTTGGTGTTGTGCACCATGGAAGAGGCTGCGGCATTCAAACCAATCCAAAGGGTAAGACAACCTAGCGCCAGCAAAGGGTATGGCATAAATAAAGCCAGGATCAGAATCCCTACGCCACCCCCCACTACCGAGCCAAAAATCTGGCACAGGGCTTTCTCGATTACCAGCCCGCTTTCCGGTCGAATCTGCAAAAAAACGGCAGACACCAGCGCCCAGTATGGGCGGTCAAGCTGCAGGTACATGGACACCAACAACGCCAGTGCCATGGATACCACCCCTTTCAGAGCAAATATAACCGCACGTCTGTTGGGCATTAAAAGCTGAGACAGTAGCGGGTGGAGCGTCATAAAGGGCTCCGTTACTCGCTTTCCGGATCGGTTTCCAGGTAGATAGAAGCCGTCATGCCAGCACTTATATTTACACCTTCCGGGAGCGGGTCTAGCGCTATATCTACGGGAATTCGTTGGGCAAGACGCACCCAGTTAAAAGCTTGTTGTACCTGGGGTAGCATTTGGCTGTCGCTACTGGTGTTCGGGTCTGCGATACCACGCGCAATACTTACCACCTCGCCCGTCAGCTTCTCATCGCCAGACACAAGTGTGATGCGCGCCTTCTGCCCTACTCGCACCAATTGCAGTTTGGTTTCCTCAAAGTAGCCAGTCACATAAAAAGAGTCTTTTTTAATCAACGACAATACCGCCGACCCACGAGCTACGTAATTGCCCTGCTCCAATGTGAGGTTGTTCACTGTGCCGTTTTTCGGTGCCTGAACGTTTGTTCGCTCCAAGTCGATCCGGGCTGAGCTTAGCTGCGCCTGTGCCAGTTGATAGCTGGCTTTGGCCGATGCCGCACGTATGCCATAGGCCTCCAGGCTTTCCTCGCTGATCGCTTGGCGATCAGACATGCTCTGCCGGCGCTCGTATTGGTGTCTGGCCAGATCCCACTCGGTGCGCGCCTGAGCCAGCCTGGCTTCTCTCTCGATAAGCTCGGCCTCGTAACGCGCATCATCAACGGTGAAAAGAAGGTCGCCCTTATTCACCATTTGATTATTTTTCACGCTCACTCCGGTTACCCAACCGGAAACATCCGGGGCTATTGTTATAACTTCCGCGCGAATTCGGCCGTCCCGGGTCCATGGAGAATAAAGATAGTAATCCCAAACCCAAGTGCCAGCAATAACGGCAGCGGCTACCACCAGCAATGTCAGTCCAATACGTAGCAGTTTTCCCATGGAAGCCCTTTAATCCCCGAACACATAAACAATAGCAGCCAAGTAGCAGACGAACATAGCCACATCGAACCATGCCTCTTTCCAGATATAGCGACGCAAGCCCGCGTAATGCAGTCCCAGGCGCGTAGCGGCCGCCAAGATAAACGCCATAGGCACCAGCACCACAAAGGGGCTGAACAACATTCCACCAATACTCATCTCGTGAAGCATGTCACCCTTATTATCATGGTTTTACCCCAATTAATCATTGCAGCGAAAGTGTTTGATCATAGGTGCCATTTGAGTATTTGGCCAATCTCCATGTGTTAGAGTGGAACCTATGTTTACGTCGCGAGTTTAAAAAAACATGTCGCCTGGAATTGTATTTGCACTCTTCGCCACCGTCTTGATCGCAACGGCAATGTTCTACCTGTTCTTCTACCGCACCTGGCGACGTGAGCGCGAGCTAAAACAACCCTTTCCAAAAGTATGGCGAAAGCATCTCCAATCGACCGTCCCTCTTTATCGCCGACTACCTGCGCCACTCCAGCAAGCGCTGGAACAACAAATTCAACTCTTCATTTCAGAGAAAAACTTCTATGGATGTGATGGGTTTGAGGTGACTGATCGTGTACGAATAGCCATAGCAGGTCACGCGTGCCTGCTGACCCTCAAAAGATCGTACACGGATTTCGACGACGTACGCAGTATTCTTGTGTACCCGGATGTCTACCGGGTGCAGGCATCCGAGCGGGATGGCATGGTTGTAGGTGTCAGCGATCAGGTTCGTGCAGGTGAAGCATCAACTTTGGGGCAGGTAGTACTAGCTTGGTCAGAATGTGAAAGCGGGGCAACAAACCCCAAGAGTACTCACAACGTGATCCTCCACGAATTTGCCCATCAACTTGATTACCTCGACGGAGCCGCAGACGGCGCACCGCCGCTGAGCGGGGAACATGCCACAAAGTGGCAGCAGACTATGACCATTGCTTACGATGACCTTCGGCATTCTTTGCGGCACCACCGCAAAAGCTGGCTCGATCCTTACGGTGCCACAAAGCCTGCTGAGTTCTTTGCGGTGCTCACGGAAACCTTTTATCAGCAACCACTGCACCTGAAAGAACAACAGCCGGCCGTGTACGACTTGCTTAGGGACTTCTACAGAATAGACCCTGGCGAATTAGCCCAGGGCTAACTTCACCAGGCATGCTTTTTAAGACGTCAGGCCCAGGCTCTGCGAATCCTTCTCTATGCTGCGATCCAGCAGCTCAAGGTATCCGGCTTTGGCTTTCAGTTTGGTCTGGGCGTGTGCTTTCAGGCTCAGCTTACGGAAACCTTGAGCCAACTCATTTGCCCGGTTCATAAGCTGCTCTGGTGCAACCACTTCATCCAGGTAACCAGCGGCTACAGCTGCGTGAGGGTTATAAATTTCAGCATTAATAACCGAGCGATAGAAATGGGCGGGTGCCAGGCGATGCCGCGCAATCTCGATACCGGCGTGGTGCATGGTCATGCCGATAGCCACTTCGTTGAGCCCCAGCTTGAAACTGCCTTCAATGCCGACACGATAATCCACAGACAGCATGATAAACGCACCTTTGGCAATGGCGTGGCCGCTACATGCGCCAATGATCGGAAATGGAAAAGCAGCCAAGCGACGGGTGAATGTTGAGCCTACAGTCACCAGTGCGGTAGCTTCCTTCATACCCTTTTGCATTTCTTTCAAATCGTAGCCGCCAGAAAAAATCCCCGGCTGCCCTGTCAGGATAACCACAGCTTTATCTTGTTCGGCCTGATCAAGCGCCTTGTTCAACGCGTCGAACACGTCGTGGCCCAGGGCATTCGCTTTGCCGTTATTAATAACGATTGTCGCAACACCATCTTTCAGGGTGTAATTTACTAAGTCGGTCACCGGCATTTCCTCTTGGTGGGGTTGAGTCTAACTGCGCAGAACTTTGCCAGCTTATTCAAGCCGCCACAAATTATTCTTCACCAAGCCGGGGGTTCTTTGACGTCAATCAGGTACGATGCTGCAACGTTATCCGCAAGTTCCCCTGAAAACCCTTTTTCGACGATAAAGGTATCAAGTAGTTTTCACCCTCCCGCCTGGCCTTGCTTCCATCGCGCTCACTCCACTGTTCATCGGTGGTGACATAACGCAAATTCCAGTCATCTGCCGACGGGGTCATTCTTAACGTAAGCGTGTCTCGATAAAGGTATTCGCCCTCTACCCTCTGCTCTGCCCACAGTGCACCGTCAACAAAGTAATCCGTTGCGGAAACAGCAAGCTCCACCGTCATCACCAGAGTACGTCCACGCTTAACGGTAATCTTTGAGCTATCCAGGAAGGTAGAAAACAGCACCGGAGAGCGGGCCGAATCCAGCCCGGCCTGCTTCGGTTTCATCAGTTCATCAAACTTTCGCAGCACAGCACTGAAGGTTTCCCTGCGTCTTTCAGTTAACCGAAAACTACGCACACCCCGGGGCGATACGGTGGCTTCGAAATAATAGGAAGCCCGAACCCGACGCCCCTCTTGTCTGGCCTTTTGCACGGACGGCGGTAACGGCAGGGATTCCACATCCATCACCCCATCTACACGAACGTCGCCAAACAGGAACCGCACCATGTTCTGGTAGCCATCTTCAGAATTAACAATGCCATAGGGGCCGCTGTGACTGCGATACACAAAGGCTCTGGGCGCACCTTGAACACTGGCATTCTCTATAGCCACCAGCCCATCACTCATCTTGCCGGCTAGCCATTTTGACACGCCTTTGGCTGCGCTATAGTCCTGTTGATTGGTCCCAACCAGGCTAAAAAAACGATCCGGGTCGAACTTGCCATCCAGAGTGTCCACCCGCTCTGGCCTTCCATCCAACCCCAGGTAATCCGCCATGGTTTCGCGATTAAAGTTGTTAATATCCCAAAGCCCAAGAAACGCTGGCACGTTAATACCCGCGATTTCTATGCCGTTATGTGGCGTGGCATAGGTAAACACCTTGTCCACCATCTTTCGCATTGACGGAATACTGACCCCGCCATTTTGCAGTAGGCATCGGCATACCAAGCCGCCCATGGAATGGGCCACAAGATGTACTCGAAATTCTGCCAGGCGCTCTGGGTTATCGCCGCACAGGCGTTGTCGGATATTAAGAATCAAGTCCCGTAACTGCAGCGCCGCTGCGGGAATAGAAAGCGGTTTTCCTTCGCCAAAATCTTGATCCGCCTGATCATAGTAACGGTATATCACTAAGGTTTTATGGGTGATATCTCGATCGACTTCGGCCCCATCCGAAAAGGCATCGGTATAACCGTAATCCTTCATCAGGCGCACCATCGGGGATTCGAAAACCTGCTTGTAAATTGCTCCGTCCCAGGATTGGCGAATCTTTGTTGCACCCAGATTAAACCCCATATAGGGCATGGATACGGTATCGGCAATTTCGTTGGCGGTCATGGCGTAGCCACGAACGTAGATGATGGGGTGGTAGAGGCTCATAAGACTTGCATCCTTTCAGGCTAATCCTAACCTGATTGCATGCGATAACCGTTCCGGAACGCTCTTTATGGGGAGGCCGCCGGCACTTGCGCAACGCCAACCAAACTAAACTTAAAGCTAGTGTAAAGAAGGCTGACGAACCGAGCCCTCTCAGGAAAAGTAATACCAAATCAGTTGCACCACGATCAACACGGCCACCAGTGGAAAAATGAACCTTGTCAGGTTGCCGTCGTTACGTGCTTCACCT
>JBQCZX010000143.1:0-9638 GCA_052089485.1 Marinobacter sp.
GGTGCTGGCTGCCGTATTGGCCGCCACAACATTGGGCGCGGGTAATGTTGCACAAGCCTCTAGCAAGGTTAGGCATACCCGCGTTTTAGCAGGACTTGGCCCTGCCTTCGGCCGCTTTGCGGATGCGCTCAAGCTGCAAGGGCTGCGTCGGGTATGGCGGGAAAGGGACCTGAACAAGAATAACCACTTTGAAGATAAGGCCCCACCCCGCGGCGAGGGAGTCGACCCGGAGCTTCCTGTCCAACGGCCCAAACGGCCAAAGAAAGTATTGCCCACCTCTTTTGACGAGGCCAAAGCGTACCTGAGCGATGCTCGCGCGGCGATCATCGCCAACGGCAAGCCACCCCCATCCAAGTACACACAGGCTCAGCTGCGACAGATCGCTGAAGATGGCTTTGGGGATGAGAAATACATCGTGCGCCTGGTGGAAGAGCCCCACCTTCATCGCAATGGCCCCAATAACGGCACCCTGGGCAAAGAAGGTGCAGCAGGCGTGCAAATTTGGTCCACGAGTTTTGACCAGATAGCGCACCTGGATTCAGACCCTAAGCTGATTACAGACGCGCTGGGGGTTAATTACAAACCGGATGCGAAGTACAAGCTGGCGATTGTGGATCAGAATCAGGCGGTGAAGCATGCGGATGCGGAAACGATTGTGCCCACCTTTAAAAACCTGACGAAGTTGATTGAGACGAAGCTTCCCAGCAAGGTAGAAAACCCGCAATTGGTGAAAGAGGTGATGACTCCGGAGTACTCGCGGGAGTATGCGGGGTTGGTGAGGGGGATGCCTGCTGATGCTTGGGCGGATACGCAAGTCCGGAAGAAATACCTTATTAGCAGGGGGTTAGATAATCCCATGATAGATGGATTCGAAACGCGCCTTAGTATTCAAAACAGTACAGGTGCCAATGAACACTTTACTGGCAATGGGCTTACTAAAACGACCAGTTCGTCAGCAAGCCAGCCTGCGTATGGCACCGTCGAAGTTTTCAGTTTGCACAAGAACCCAAACACCTTCCGGCAGATGACGGGCATGAACGGTGACACCAAGTGGGTGGAGCTGGTGGATCTTGAACCGATTAATTTTGGAGCAAAATAATGGCGTATGAAAAATTACCTGAGTGGCCGATTATCGACACTGACAATCCCCCTCCAGGTTACTTAGAGGTCGCTAGAGCAGCAGATAAAGAGTCATTACCTGCTCCTTGGTGCTTCTTTGTTCACGGAGAGTATTTACTGATAGCGAGAAAGGTTTGGTGCCAATTGGACGAGAGCGATCCAGGAGAATTCTTGACTAGTCAGTACGAATATCCTATCGGCGCCGCCCGCTGGTTCGTGACCACGCTGAATCGATTCTTCCTGCACCCGGATCATCCCAATGCAGTGCCACGTGGTGAGATTACGATCGAAGAGCCGGTTGGCGATGAAGTGCTGGGCGTCACGCGGGGCGCACAATACGGCAGCGTACTGAGGGGCATCCCCGGTTACTCCCTGGATAACCTGAATCGCTTTGAGCATGGCTCTCTCGGGCCAAGCACCAACTGGTGCCAGATGTTCAAGATGGGCGATCCCTGGCTGTTTGAAGAGGGCTTGCTGGAGGTGTTCAAAGATATCGCCGAGCGCCATGAGCGGGGCGAGTTTTAGAGACTCTCAGTACACTCTGGCTTGGCCCAAAGGCCCAAACGGCCAAAGAAAGTATTGCCCACCTCTTTTGACGAGGCCAAAGCGTATCTGAGCGATGCTCGTGCGGCGATCATCGCCAACGGCAAGCCGCCCCCACCCAAGTACACCCATGCTCAGCTGCGTCAGATCGCTGAAGATGGCTTTGGGGATGAGAAATACATCGTACGCCTAGTGGAAGAGCCCCACCTTCACCGCAATGGCCCAAATAACGGCACCCTAGGCAAGGAAGGCGCAGCAGGCGTGCAAATCTGGTCCACGAGTTTTGACCAGATAGCGCACCTGGATTCAGACCCCAAGCTGATTACAGACGCGCTGGGGGTTAATTACAAGCCGGATGCGAAGTATAAGTTGGCGATTGTGGATCAGGGGCAGGCGGTGAAGCATGCGGATGCCAAGACGATTGTGCCCACGTACGACAATTTAAAAGGGTTTGCCAAGGAAAATCTGGAGGGTTACGAAGCAAGACCAAAATTGTTGGATGCAGTGATGACTCCGGAGTACTCGCGGGAGTATGCGGGGTTGGTTAAGGGTATGCCTGCTGATGCTTGGAGCGATACTGGTGACAGGCGAGCATACCTGAACAAAAAGGGGCTTGATAAACCGGCGATAGAGAAATTTGAGACCCGTTTCAGCGTGCAGGATAATACAGGTGCTAATGAACACTTTACTGGCAACGGTCTCACTAAAACCACTAGCTCACCAGCAGGCCAGCCGGTGTATGGCACCGTTGAAGTGTTCAGCCTGCACAAGAACCCAAAAAGCTTTCGGCAGATGACAGGCATGGACGGTGACGCCATGTGGGTGGATCTGGTAGATCTTAAACCGATTAACTTTGGAGCAAAGTAATGGCGTACCCCAAATTATCCGAATGGCCAATTATCGATCCAGACGTCCCTCCTGAAGGGTATCTCAAAGTGGCGAGCGTGACCGACCCGGAGTCCGTTAAAGCACCTTGGCATTTTTTTGTATCAGAAAACCACTTAATCATTGGTAAAAAGAAGTGGGTTCAATTTGATGATGATCCCGGTGAGTTTGTGTTTACTCAGTACGAATACCCTATCGGCGCCGCCCGCTGGTTTGTGGCCACGCTGGATCGGTTCTTCCTGCACCCGGATCATCCCAATGCAGTGCCACGGGGTAAGTTTAATGTCCGAGGCGAGGTGGCGGGAGAAACGCTGGGTGTTACTCGGGGCGCACAATACGGCAGCATACTAAAAGGCATTCCCGGTTACTCCCTCGATAACCTGAATCGGTTTGAACACACCTCGTTTGGCCCCGGCACCAACTGGTGTCAGATGTTCAAAATGGGCGACCCCTGGCTGTTTGAAGAGGGCTTGCTGGAAGTATTCAAAGACATCGCCGAGCGCCATGAGCGAGGGGAGTTTTAGCAGGCGCATTGTTTTCTGGCGCACCCTTCAAAACGCCGAAAACCAGGCTGAGCAAACAAAGCCGTTCTCAACGATGCGCGCGGCGATCATCGCCAACGGCAAGCCGCCCCCACCCAAGTACACCCAGGCTCAGCTGCGTCAGATCGCTGAAGATGGCTTTGGGGATGAGAAATACATCGTACGCCTGGTGGAAGAGCCCCACCTTCATCGCAATGGCCCCAATAACGGCACCCTGGGCAAAGAAGGTGCAGCAGGCGTGCAAATTTGGTCCACGAGTTTTGACCAGATAGCGCACCTGGATTCAGACCCTAAGCTGATTACAGACGCGCTGGGGGTTAATTACAAGCCGGATGCCAAGTACAAGCTGGCGATTGTGGATCAGGGGCAGGCGGTGAAGCATGCGGATGCCAAGACGATTGTGCCCACTTATGACAATTTAAAAGGGTTTGCCAAAGAAAATCTGGAGGGTTACGAAGCAAGACCAGAATTGTTAGATGAGGTGATGACTCCGGAGTACTCGCGGGAGTATGCGGGGTTGGTGAGGGGGATGCCTGCTGATGCATGGAATAAAGAGCAAGTTTTGGATCAATATCTGAGGAGTAAAAACCTTGATTCAGTAGAGCTTGATAAATTTCATACTCGAATGAGCATACAGAACAATACCGGTGCAAATGAGCACTTTACCGGCAATGGGCTTACTAAAAACACCAGCTCGTCAACCAATGAACCGGTATATGGAACCGTTGAAGTATTCAGCTTGCACAAGAACCCAAAGAGCTTCAAGAAAATGACCGGCCTAGACGGTGATACAAAGTGGGTGGAGCTTGTGGATCTCGAACCGATTAATTTTGGAGCATAACAATGGCATATCCTAAACTGCGCGAATGGCCAATTATTGACCCAGACGCACCACCGGAGGGTTACTTAGAGGTTGCGAGTGTCCAGAAGCCAGAAGACGACGATGTGCCTTGGCATTTTGTTGTTGTTGATGGTTACCTGCTAATTGTCCAAAAATTATGGGTTCAGCTAGATAAGGACGACCCAGGCGAATTCGTAACAGCCCAGTATGAGTTTCCAATAGGTGCCGCTCGCTGGTTCGTGACCACGCTCGACCGATTTCTACTTCATCCTGATCACCCCAATGCGGTGCCGCGTGGTAAATTTAACGTGCGCGGTGAGGTGGCCGGAGAAACGCTGGGCGTCACACGGGGCGCGCAATACGGTAGCGTACTGAAGGGCGTTCCCGGTTACTCTCTCGACAACCTGAATCGCTTCTCTCACACCACGATTCGGGTCAGCACCAACTGGTGCCAAACGTTCAAAATGGGCGACCCTTGGCTGTTTGAAGAGGGCTTGCTCGAGGTATTCAAAGACATCGCCGAGCGCCATGAGCGGGGTGAGTTCTAATGGCGTTGCTGGTAACAGGGAGTTGATAAATGGATAACCAGCCGCTGTATGACTTTGCCCAAAGCGATGGTAGCGGGATACTCCTGCTTCTTTTGGCGGTATTGGCCGTAGGGGCCGTGGCTGTTGGAGCACAATTTTTTTCTGGCCGACTGATCAGGGCAAATGAACTCAAGGCGGTTTTGAGAAGAAAAGAAAGCGTCAGAAGCCTCACTCCGTATGAGCAGCTTCGGATAAAAGATTTTTTTGCCCGGGAAATTCAAACCCGGCATCTTGAAGGTTACCAGAGCAAAACAGGTGATGTTGGCCGCGAGGTGTTTTGTATAGAGGGGCCTGCCGAGCAGCACAGTGTAACCACAACGCGAGGAGTGATTTACACTTATCAGACAATTTCTGGCCTCGAAATGCTCGTGCCGACGGCGGCTATGCCCTACCTAAGAAATACGAATAATCGTGTTGAGTTAGTGATGGTTGGCAAGCTGGCATGTGTTATTAAACTAAACGAACAATTCGAGCTTGTCAGAGCAAAGAGTGAGAGCGATCAGGAGAACCAGCCGCCGACTGTTTTGGGTGATTCACAAGCTTCAAGAAGGCTCTATTCATCAGAAATTTTGGGTGATCAAGAGCCGTCAAACTCTTCTCTTTACCTAAAAAGCATAAGGGGTGACAGGCTGTTGGTGTCTGGTCACTCAGAGTTTGGCGTAGGCTTGGACTTTATACTTGGTGCCTATTGGCTGCTGCTTTTTGCGGTATGTGGTTTTGCACCTTTGGTTTTGGTTCCTCTTGGAGCCTTGTTTGGAAACCTGGAGCTTGGTGTAGAGCTAGGACGTGAAACGTTCCTGTTTCTCTGGCCTTTTGGCGTGATTGTTTTATTAACGCTGCCGTTTATTGTCATTTACTGGATCGTTCGGCGTGTGATACCCCCGCGGGATTACGTGCTTGTCCTAAACCGTAAAAACAAGCAGATATTTTTCTATGATCAGTCCATGAAACCGGTCCGGGTAGATTGGAATGAGCTCTATTCCCTGATTGAAACAACAAAGTGGATGACCTCCTATGGGTGGTCAATGAGCGAGGTCTTGCTAGAGGTGGCAACAGAGGATCGGGATAGTGATGAGCGAATATCTGTTCGATTAAAATACTCAACGGATATTGAGGCACTTGGTGCTTGGCGTGCCATGCAGGAGTTTATAAATGGCCATCTCAACACTCTGAACTTCGGCTCTGGTAAGTCCGACATCAGGAGTGGGGAGAGTCAGAAGAAACCGCTATTTAATCTGAAAAATTTGGTTCGAATAGTCTTGTATTGGCTGCTTGGTGGCCCCTTACCACGATTAATGGATTCATGGATGTTTTGGCAAAGGCAGCAGTTTGTTTGGAGACGCGTTAATTCCGCCAAGACTAAGGCAGTAGAATCATTGTGAAGTTGGTGGTAAACCGGGAAAATGGTCGGCGTGGCAGGATTCGAACCTGCGACCCCTTCGTCCCGAACGAAGTGCGCTACCAAGCTGCGCCACACGCCGATTAACAGTCGTTAGTATACGGCTTCACTCACTTTTTTCCAGCCCCCGGGCGATAGGACCGCATCCGCAAAGGCACTGAGAGTGTCGTAAATCGCCACCTTTGCGCCGGGTATTGGGCTGGTTTGAAGATCCATTTCTGTGTCTTCCCCGTTGCCGGTGCGCACAAGCACGGCTTGGCAATCCTCGGCAAAACCAGCTTCCAGATCCTTACGGCTGTCACCGACCATAATGGCACCTTTTAGGGTGCTCAGGTGGAAGTGATCGCGGACTTGATCCAGCAGGCCGGTGAGAGGTTTGCGACAACCGCAATGCTCATCCGGGTGGTGCGGGCAGTAGGCAATGAAGTCGATACGACCGCCTTGGGCTTCCAGCAGTCGTGCCATCTTCTCGTGCATGCCATCCAGCACATCAGTGCCGTAGAAACCGCGAGCGATTCCAGACTGGTTGGTGGCGATGGCGAGTCGGTGGCCGGCTTTGTAAAGCCGTGCCACCGCTTCGATACTGCCGGAAATGGGTTGCCATTCATCCACAGAGCAGATGTAGCTGCCATCGTATTCGTTGATGACCCCGTCCCGGTCGAGGATGATCAGCATTGTCAGCCAGCGGCAGGCAGCAGTGAGATATCAGCAACCCGCAAAAACAGGTTGTGCAGACGGTTCAGCAGTGCAAGTCGGTTGTCCCGCACGGCCTCGTCGTCTGCCATAACCATCACTTCGTTAAAGAAGTTGTCCACCGGTTCCTGCAGGCTCGCCAGTGATTGCAGGGCGCTGGCGTAGTCGCCCTGCTCAAACAGCGGCAGCACTTTGTCTGCTTGCTGCTCAACCTGTGTCGCCAGGGCTTTCTCCGCGGCATCCTGAAGCAGGTTGCTGTCGATGGTTTCGCCCACACTATCGCCACCTTGTTTGGCTAGAATGTTAGAAACCCGCTTGTTGGCGCCAGCCAGAGCCAGGGCTTCTGGTAGCTGGCGGAAGGCCTCTACTGCCTTTATGCGGCGATCGAAGTCCAGTGGGCGGGTTGGCCGGCGAGCGTGAACGGCGAGATACACCTCAGCACCAATGCCCTGGTCGTCATAGTGGGCACGGAACCGTTCCAACATGTAATCCACTACGCTGGAAGCGGTATTCTCGGCACTCAGGCCAGTGTAGTTCTCTTCGGCCCATTCACAGCAGGTTTGCAGGTCCAGCGGTAGCTCTCGCTCTACGATGATGCGCAGCACGCCTAGAGAAGCACGGCGCAGGGCGAACGGGTCGCGAGTACCGGAAGGCGGCTGGCCAATGCCAAACAGCCCTACCAGTGAATCCAGGCGATCTGCGATGGCGAGCGCGCAACTGGTTAGGGTTGTGGGCAGGCTGTCTTTGGCAAAGCGTGGCATGTACTGCTCGTTCATGGCCTTCGCTACATCGGCTGGCTCGCCGTCGTCGGCTGCGTAGTACTGGCCCATAATGCCTTGAAGATCGCTGAACTCCAGTACCATTTCGGTGACCAGGTCAGTCTTCGCCAACATAGCGGCGCGCTCGGCCAAAGCCGGGTCACTGCCTATAGCTGTCGCGATTTTCTTGGCCAGCGCAGCTACGCGAACGGCCTTGTCGTATACGCTGCCGAGCTTTTCCTGGAAGACAATTGGCTTGAGCCGCTCTACGCGGTCTTCCAGGCGGGTTTTGCGGTCGTTTTCGTAGAAGAAGGCGGCATCTGCGAGGCGCGGGCGAATCACCTTTTCGTTACCAGAGACAACCTGGGAGGGATCTTTGCTCTCTATGTTGGCCACGGTAATAAACAGAGGAAGCATGTCGCCATTGGTATCCACCACGTGGAAGTACTTCTGGTGTTCCTCCATGGAGGAAATCAGGGCTTCTGCAGGCACTTCCAGAAAGCGCTTGTCGAAACGGCCCATCAGAGGCACAGGCCATTCATTCAGGCCGGTTACTTCGTCCAGTAGGTCTTCATTAATCACCGCTTTGCCACCTGCCTCGGCTTCGGCAAGGGCGCTGACACCGGCGCGGATCTGCTCGCGACGCTTGGCGAAGTCGGCGATTACATAGCCTTCTTGCTCAAGTACAACCTCGTAATCTGCCGGTGTTGGGATAATCAGTGTTTTTGGGCAGTGGAAGCGGTGGCCGCAGGTTTTGTTGCTGGGCGTGAGCCCCATGATGGGCGCATCAATGACTTTGTTGCCGAACAGCATGATCAGCCAATGCACAGGCCGCACAAACTCTGTGCGGTGCGCCCCCCAGCGCATGCGCTTGGGAATAGGCAGTGAGGCCAGCGACCGTTCAACCAGCCCGGGCATCAGGTCGACCGTTGGCTTGCCCTGCTCTATTGTACGGTAAACCAACCAGGCACCCTTATCGGTTTCCAGAGTGTCGAGATGATCTGGTGTTACGCCCAATGATGTGGCGAAGCCGGTCAGGGCTCGTGTTGGGTTACCAGAATCGTCAAAGGCTGCTTTGACCGCTGGACCGCGCTTTTCAACGGGCTTATCTGGCTGTGCATCGGCCAGATCGCGAATGCGCACTGCTAGGCGGCGTGGCGCGGCAAACGCCTCTACTTTGCCGAATTCGATGCCCGCACCTTCCAGGCCCTTGGCGATACCCTGAGTGAAGGCATCAGACAGCGGCTTGAGTGCTTTTGAGGGCAGTTCTTCAACGCCTAGTTCGACTAAAAAATCCTGTGTTGCCATGATTATGCCTTTCCCTCTGCCTGCTTCGCTTTTTTGCTTTTCTTGCCGCTAGCCTTGTTATCTGCGGCTTCGGCTATGGCGAGCACTTCATCACGAATGCCATCTTTGGCAAGCGGGAAGCCAAGCTTACGGCGGCTGTTAAAATACGCCTGGGCAACGGCCCGGGCCAGAGTGCGCACGCGCAGGATAAAACGCTGGCGCTCGGTCACGGAGATGGCGTGACGGGCATCCAGCAGGTTAAAGGTGTGAGAAGCTTTCAAAACCTGCTCGTAGGCCGGAAGGGCCAGGCCAGCTTCGATCAGCCGGGCGCTTTCACGTTCGTGGACATCAAAGCTCTGAAACAGGAATTCGGTGTCTGCGTGCTCAAAGTTGTAGGTAGACATCTCCACTTCCTGCTGGTGGAACACATCACCATAGGTGACCACACCCTCTGGGCCTTTTGTCCAGACCAGGTCGTACACACTGTCGACGTTTTGCAGGTACATGGCGATGCGCTCTAGGCCGTAAGTAAGCTCGCCGGTAACCGGGTAGCATTCAAGGCCGCCTACCTGCTGGAAGTAAGTAAACTGGGTAACTTCCATGCCGTTCAGCCAAATTTCCCAGCCTAGACCCCAGGCACCTAGCGTTGGGGATTCCCAGTTGTCTTCCACAAAGCGGATATCGTGAACCAGCGGATCAAGCCCCAACGCTTTCAGGGAGTCGAGATAGAGCTCCTGAAAGTTGTCAGGCGAGGGCTTGAGCACTACCTGGAACTGATAATAGTGCTGTAGGCGGTTGGGGTTTTCGCCGTAGCGGCCGTCTGTGGGGCGGCGGCTCGGTTGCACATAGGCCGCGTTCCAGGTTTCTGGCCCAATAGCCCGCAAGAAGGTGGCTGGGTGAAAGGTGCCGGCGCCCACTTCCATATCCAGTGGCTGAAGTACCACGCAGCCATGCTGCGCCCAGAAATTCTGCAGAGCCAGAATC
>JBQCZX010000144.1:0-9609 GCA_052089485.1 Marinobacter sp.
GATGGTGACGTATCCGATCATGCTTTATTCTCCTAAATCGCCCTCATACAGGACGGTTGGTTCTTGGTTCTCAGTCGATTATCTGGTTTCCCACCGAAAATCAGCGGCCCAGCTCAGAGCTTCCGATAATGGCAGGGGTTTGCTGTAGAAAAAACCTTGGCCCAAGTCGCAGCCAAGCTCAATCAGTTTGCCTTCAACGTCTGCACTTTCAATACCTTCGGCAACCAGTCGCCGCTTGAAACTCTTTGAAAGGCTAACGATGGCGCTGACAATCATGCTGTCGTCAGTATCGGTCAACATATCCATTACGAACGAACGGTCGATTTTGATCTCTTGGGCCGGTAGCCGACGTAAATAATCCAGCGACGAATACCCGGTTCCGAAATCATCCAAAGACACATCCACACCAAGCTCTCGACATGCCTTCAGGTTCTTCAGAGCAGTTTCTGTATCGTCCATCGCGGTGGTTTCCAGGATTTCCAGAATAAGGTGGCCGCGTAACTCTCTTGGGCAATCGCCCAGAGCATCGGATAAATCTTTTGGAAACTGCTGGCTCAAAAAGTGCGATGGGCTCAGGTTGATGCTCAACGTGTACTTTAGCCCCTGCTGTGCAAACTCTATGAGCCGCTTTACCGCTTCTCGAATCACGAAAATTCCCAGAGTTCGGGCATACTCTGTGTATTCGATATGCTCAAGAAATTGGATAGGGCTTAGAACACCGTCTCTTGGGTGATTCCAGCGGATAAGTGCCTCAAATCCGTTGACCGTCTGGTTACGAAAACAGATTTTGGGCTGATAGTACAACTCCATCTGATTCTGGCGCAGGGCACTACCGATTTGCTCCAGTACCCGAACCCGTTCTTTACGGGACGAATGGGATTCAAGATCAAATACCTTGAAGCAGTTTTTGCCGATTTCCTTGGCGGCATACATGGCCTGATCCGCATGACGAAGGAGCAGATCTGTATCCGTATCATCGTCCGGGTACACGGTGACTCCCATGCTCCCTGAAACCTGAAGTACATGGTGCCGAAAACTGATGGGCTGTCGGATGGCATCCAGGAGCTGAGCGTAGACCCTTTCATCGTCTACATCTCGAAGGATGGCCACAAATTCGTCACCGCCAAGACGGGCCACGATGTTGTGGGATTGCACTGTGGCCTGTAATTTGGCAGCCACGGATCTGAGCACCGCATCGCCCACGGCACGACCATGGTTGTCGTTAATGGTTTTGAAACCGTCCAGATCGATACAACACACGGAGACCGCGCCGTGTCTGCGGCTAGCTTCATAGAGTTCTTGCTTAAAAAGCTCGGTGAGCCTGTGGCGATTGGGCAGGCCGGTCAGCGCGTCGTAATTTGTTGCCATTTCAAGATCTTTTTTATGGGATCTCTTCTCTTCATACAGGCGCTTACGCTCAATCAGCGTTCCCAAGGTTTGTGATAGCGGGGCCAGTTCGTCGGCCAGTTTCTGAGTATAACCTTCGGCGCGATTGGCTAAACCGATTAACCCTAACTGTGTTTCCCCCGAGAACACCGGGATACCAATATAGGTGTTGATGGTGGGGTGCCCCGAAGGCAGGCCGCCGCGTCGGGAGTCTGTGGCCAGATTGTTGGAAATGATGGTCTCGCCAGTCACCATGGGCTGCCCGAGGATATTGTCTAAGCGGCTGAAAATCATGCCCCGGCGCTCCATCTCTTGATACAGCGCTTGTGTTTCCGGGCTCCAGGCGACGTTGGTGATGGCGCCAACCTTCAGAAATGGCGTGCCATTAGGCTGGTGCAAAACCTCCCCGATAAAACCAAACTGGCTTCCGGTCAGAGCTAATAGATCATTAAGCATCTGTTCAAACGCGGAGCGTTCGTTATCGTTGGCCAGGAAGGCGCTTTGGGCATGATGGATAGCACGATTGAGGTGTGACACCGGCACATACTCACTGTTATCCGATTCAACGTAAGAGCGCTCCAACTCTTCTTCAACCATGGTGGCGAGGGTGCGGAGCATATCTAGATCTTTCTCGCTGAACTGTCGAGGCTTGTCGTCAATAATGCATAGGCTGCCGACTATAGAGCCGCTAGGCTCACGCACCGGCATACCAGCGTAAAAACGGATGTGCGGGCTATCCAGCACCAGTGGGTTGTAACGAAAGCGCGGGTCTAAAGTGGCGTTTTCCACAACAAGAAGTTGGTCCTGGCGTATGGCAAGATCGCAGAAGGCTATCGAGCGAGGTGTTTCAGTTAATTCGAAGTCTTGCTTGGATTTGAACCACTGGCGATCATGATCCAATACGGTGAATAACGCAGTTCTAACCTGGTAATGCTGACGTGCGATACGGGTTAAGCGGTCGAAACGTTCTTCCGGAGGGGTGTCTAGGAGCCCCAACCGGTTTAACGCCGCGAGTCGTCTTTTTTCTGTTTCCGTATCATTCATTCGGAATCCTTGGTGGCACGGGTATGGAAGAGATAAGAGGCGAAATCTGCCCTCTCATCCCGAACACGCTACTTGTCGAGCAGTGCCTGCAGCACTCTACCCGTGAGTGCATTCAACGCTTGGCTGTTGGTTTGGTGAACCTCCTGCCAACGCTGGTTGCCATTGCCGTGGCAACCGTACATCAGAACACTTTGCATCTTGTAAGCATAGTCTATGCACTCCCCACTACCTAAATTTCTCAGCCTGTCTTTATTGTACGGACGTATATGCGCTCAAGAACAAAAAAGCCACAGCAGAGCTGCTACACTTACCCACCGATAAGAAGGAGTAATTCAATTGTCGAACTGGCCCAGGCGGCACTTTCCGGGTGTGGCAACTATTCTAGCCACGCTATTAACCATTAGCGGATGTGCGCTACCTCCCATGACTGAACGTACTGAAAGCTGGGCTATGCCTGCTGATCAAACCGCAGATACACGGCTTGGAAGCGCAATTACTCCGTTAGCCGAGGCTCATCCGGGCGAAAGCGGTGTTGCGTTGCTTGAAGATGCGCATGATGCTTTTGCCGCACGGGCTTTGTTGGCCGAAGGCGCGGATGCCACCTTGGATGTTCAATATTACATCTGGCAATACGACATCACCGGCACCATGTTGCTTGATGCGCTGTACCGGGCTGCCGAGCGTGGTGTTCGGGTTCGCCTCTTGCTGGATGACAACGGCATCTCCGGGCTTGATGACGCGCTGGCCGCGTTGGATACCCACCCGAATATCGAGATACGGCTGTTTAACCCGTTTGTGGTGCGCAGCCCCAAGTGGATTGGTTACGTGACCAGCTTCCAGCGGCTGAACCACCGTATGCACAACAAATCCTTCACCGCGGACAATCAGGCGGCCATTATTGGTGGGCGCAATGTGGCCGATGAGTACTTCGGAGCCGGCCAGGGGGCATTGTTTGCGGATCTTGATGTGTTAGCCATTGGCCCGGTGGTGCATGAGCTTTCTGATGACTTCGACCGATACTGGTCAAGCGACTCCGCCTACCCTGCATCGACCATCCTAGCGGAAGCTGGTGAAGAGGATTTGGCTCGGGTAGTTGAAACTGCCAGTACCTGCAATGCCAGTTCTGAAGCCAGCAAGTATGTGTGTGCGATAAAAAACTCAGAGTTTCTGAAGAAGCTGCTGGCGGGCGATCTGGATCTGACTTGGGCACCGGTTTCCATGGTCAGCGACGATCCCGCCAAAGTGCTGGGCAAGAAGCCGAAGAAAGGCTTGCTGAGCCGGCAGATGGCCGAAGCCATGGGAAGCCCGGAGCGCTCTGTAACCTTGGTATCGCCCTACTTCATTCCCACCAAAACCGGCGTGAAAATGTTTCGCGAGTTGGAAAGCCAGGGTGTTCAGGTGCGGGTGCTGACTAACTCCCTGGAAGCTAACGATGTAGCCATGGTGCACGCAGGTTACGCGAAATACCGCAAGCCGCTGCTGGAGGCCGGTGTGCAACTGTTTGAACTGCGTAAGCTGCCTGATGGCGAGTCTGTGGAAGGTCAGTTGCAGAAAAGCCTGATGGGCAGTTCCTCCTCTAGCCTGCACGCCAAAACCTTTGCGATTGATGGCGAAAGCCTGTTTGTAGGTTCGTTCAATTTTGATCCCCGGTCGGTTCATATCAACACCGAGTTGGGCTTTGTGATTGAAAGCCCAGAGCTGGCGCAAGTTATGGAAAACCAGTTTGAAAAACAAAGCCGGGTAACCGCTTATGAAGTGGTGCTTGATGAAGATGGCGATTTGCAGTGGGTTGAGCGTAATGGTGAGGAAGAGATCCGGCACAGCCATGATCCGGGGGCCGGGTTGATTAAGCGAATGATGGTTTCGTTTTTCTCGATACTGCCTATAGAGTCTTTGCTTTGACAAAGAGATAAAACGGAAACATAGCTGGTCCACGACATTTTATATTAATTCAGGTGGATTTAAGCCCAATGAATGATTCAGCTAAACGTAGCAAAGGTTCCTCAATCAATCGGGTTTTAGAAATTGTTGAACTGGTCTCTGTCAGTGAGCGTCCACTTTCGCCCGCAGACTTGGCATTCACTTTAGATATCCCAAAACCCAGTATTCATCGATTGTTGCAACACTTGGAAGCTGATGGTTTTGTGCAAACGGATTGGCGTGGTTTGATTATTCCCGGTACAAGACTGGTGAAAACAGCTGTCGGCGTATTAACCCGTAACTCACTAGAGAGTCTACGGTTATCTGTTTTACAACGTTTAGCTAAAGAGGTAGGCGAAACCTGCGGTATTGCTATCCCGATTAACTTGGAGATGGTGTATACCGATCGTGTACAAAGTAATTGGCCGCTACAGCTTTACTTACAAATTGGTGACAATGTGCCGATGTGGTGCACTTCGAGCGGCAAGCTCTATTTGAGTTCACTACCTAAAGCTCAGCGTAAACGATTAATTAACAATATGCTGTTGCAGCCTCTGACTAATAATACCTTGGTGGATAAGCTACAGCTAGAAGCCAGTTTAGAGCGGATCGGAAAAACGGGTGTTGGTGTCGATAACGAAGAGTACATCGCTGGAATAATCGCAATTTCAGTGCCGATTCTAAGCCCAGAAGGGCATTATTTTGCCAGTTTATTTACCCATGCACCGACTATCCGAAAGACATTAGCGGAGTTGAAAGTTTTTGTGCCACAACTTCAAGCGGCAGCAAAAGAGCTAGGCCTGATGTTAAAAGAAGCAACAGTTTCCGATTCCCAATAGAACAACGGCCCGTACACATGGGCCGTTGTTCTATTGGGTTTACTCTCTTATATAAATCATAAAGTGTTTAGGCCCAAAGTTGTTGATAGATAGTGATTATTTGCGCCATGTTTGGAATACGTGGATTATTATTTGGGGAGCCGGATGCCAAGGCTTGTTCGGCCATGGTTTCGACTAGACTGTCGAAACGCTTTTTGTCGGCACCAAACTCTGCCAATGTCGGAACTTGCAGTTCGCGGTTAAAGGTTTCGAGTGCTTCCAGTAATTTTTGATTGGCCTGCTCGCTGCTGTCTACGGCGGTGGCGACGCCAATAGCCCGAGCGCAATCGGCATAGCGTTCGGCCGCAGATGGGATTGAAAATGCGGTAACACTGGGCAGTAACATGGCATTGGATAGCCCATGAGGTACATGAAAAAAAGCACCAATCGGACGACTCATGCCATGCACTAAGGCAACGGATGCACTGGAGAAAGCAATGCCCGCTAGAGTGGACCCCAGCATCATGGCTTCCCGAGCTTCAATGTCATTACCGTTGGTATAAGCACGCTTTAAGTGCGGACCGATTAAGCGCATAGCCGATAAAGCCTGGCTATCACTGAATGGACTGGCTTTTTGACTAACGTAGGCCTCAATGGCATGGGTTAACGCATCAATACCGGTGTCTGCTGTTGTGCGGGCTGGCAAGCTTAAGGTTAAATTCACATCGACAATAGCGGCAAGTGGCATAAAGCCAATGCCGGCACACAACATTTTCTCATCGTTGTTTTCATCGGTAATAATGGTAAAGCGCGTGACTTCCGAGCCTGTGCCCGCTGTTGTCGGAATCGCAATAAGCGGAATACCGGTTTCACTGACTTGGCGGGGAAATTTGTAATCGCGAATATTTCCACCGTGCTTGCCTAAGATTGCGATGGCTTTAGCGCTGTCTATTGGGCTGCCTCCGCCTAAGGCAATAATCACATCGTATTTTTTATCCAGCACGCACTTAAGACCAGCTTCAATGGATGTGGCCGTAGGTTCGGGCTCGGTGCCGTCAAACACATCTGCTTCCAAACCGTCTGCTAGTAATAAGGTTTGGATTTGCTGGACATAACCTAGTTGCACCATCATTTTGTCGGTAATGATGAGTGGTCTGCTACCACCCAAGGATCGCACGATGCCGGGTAAATTGTTGATGGCTCCAGCACCAATTTCCATAATTCGAGGTAAAGCGATGGCTACAGACATACTTAATTCCTTTAATAATTACTGTTTGACATCAACCCAACATGATGGCCGGCAAGCCGGTAACCAACCAAGGGAAGACTGTCAGCAGCGCGCATGCCAATAGGATCAAGGCTACGAACGGAATCACCGCCTTGTACAGATCGACGATTTCCACTCCCGGCGGTGCCACCCCTTTCAGGTAAAATAAGGCGTAGCCGAAAGGCGGCGTCAGGAACGAGGTTTGCAGCACCACTGCTACCATCACCACGAACCACAGCATATCCACTTCCATGGCCTCGACGATCGGCAACATGATCGGGAAGCTGAGCAGCACAATGCCAGTCCAGTCGAGGAACATACCCAGAATGAACACGAGAAACAGCATCAGGATCAGCGCGCCCGTAGTGCCGCCGGGCATGGCTAATACCAGATCGCTGATCACGCTCATGCCACCACCACGGGAGAAGACCCCAGTGAAGGCCGTGGCGCCTACCAGCACCAGCATCACCATGGTGGTGGTCTTGCTGGCATCGATCAGGGTGTTGTAGCAGGTCTTGAGCTTGCGATCCCCGAAAATCAAGAATAGCAAAAAGGCAATGAACACCCCGATGGCAGAGGCTTCCGTAGCTGTGGCGACACCGGTGAACAATGCCCCCAATACCCCAAGAATCAATGCCATGGGTGGAAGGACATACTTGAACAGCATAATGAGAAGTTCGCCGGTGCTGGTCTGGGCACGCTCTTCAGCAGGCACCTTCGGGCCGTATGCGGGCTTGATGTAGCAGATGATCAAAACGTAAAGCGCGTACATCACCCCCAATATCAGCCCAGGCACCATGGCTCCTGCAAACAGGGCTCCTACCGAGACTGGCGAGTAGCTGGCCATCAGGATCAGCATGATACTTGGCGGAATCAGGATTCCCAGACAACCGCTGGCCATGATGACCCCGGCACTCAGCTCTTTGTTGTAGCCATACTTGAGCATAGGCACAAGAGCGATCATGCCCATGACCGCTATCGAGGCGCCCACGATGCCAGTGGTAGCAGCCAACAGCACCGATACGATGACCACCGTCAATGCCAAACCACCGCGCAGATTGGCCAGTAGCAGACGCATGGCATCGAACATTTTCTCGGTGACACCCGAATCGTTCAGAAATCGCGCCATCAATACAAATAACGGGATCGCCACTAGCACGTAGTTATCCATGGCATTGCCATAGATGTTGTTGATCAGGGTACCCATCACATTCAGGCCAGGCCCTACAAGGGCACCTATAACTGCGACGCCACCCAGCACAAATGCCAGAGGGTGGCCCATAAACAGGCCGACTATTAACCCAGCGAACATCACTAAGGTGAGCATTTCCGGACTTAAGTTCATGCTCGCTCCTCTTGTAGTTGCTGAATCGCCCGGATGAAGATCGCGATACCCTGCAGCAGGATCAATACCGCCGCAATGAATATGACGCCTTTAACTGGATAAACTGGAATTGACACCATGCCATAGGTGGTTTCGCCGCGGCTGAACGAACGCATAAAGAAGCTCCAACCGAGGCTTAATAGCATCCACATAAAGGGCGCGAAGAAGATCAGGTAGCCGATAATGTCGAGAATCGCTTGCTTCCTGAGTGACAGTAACCGTTTGATCACGTCGACTTCGACGTGAACATGGTGGCGCAGCCCGTACGCTGCCATCAGCATGAAGTGGGCGCCGAAAAGCATCTTGGTGATGTCGAAAGCCCAGTCGCTGGGGCGACCGATGAAGAAGCGCAAAGCAATATCGTAAAGAACTACTAGCGTCATAATCGCAATCAGTGGCGCAATGAGTCGGCCGAAAACGTCATTGAGCGTATCGATCGCATTAGCAATTGCATTCATAGAGAAACCTCGCAATCAATACGAAGAGCTACCCGATGCGAAGCATCGGGTAGCGGTGAACGTCTTACAGACACTCTTCTATTTTTTCCAAGGAGGGCAGGTTGTCGATGGTGCGGCTCATGTTGAACGGTGCGCTAATATCCCGCCAGTTAGAGTAGTTCTCCATGTAGCTGATCATGGAATGATAAACCTTGGCATGCATCTTATCTTCGCAGGCTCCGCGAACGATCACTTCATTGGTGATGTCTTGAATGCGCGCCAGGTCTTCCTCAGAGAACTGGCTGATTTCGACGCCAGCTTCCTCGAACTGAACGGCGCCTTCGGTGGAACCGTGCTCCGACCAGGAAAGCGACCAGGCCAGGTTGGCGTCCGCAGCGATCTTCAGCTTCTCTTGGGTCTCGCTGGAAAGTGCGTCCCAGGCATCTTTGTTGATCATGACCCCAAATACACTGGCAGACTGGTGCCAGCCGGGTGTGGCCCAATATTCGGCTACCTCAGCAAAGCCGGCCTGGTAGTCAACGCCTGGCGTGGAAAACTCACCGGCGTCAATTACGCCGCGCTCAATAGCCTGATAGATTTCGCCGCCGGCGATTGTGACCTGTGAGCCGCCGAGTTCCTCCAGAACGCGCCCTTGGTCACGTCCGGAAAGACGGATGCGTTTTTTGTCGAGGTCAGCCAGGCTCTTGATGGAGGTGCGGCCCATGAAGCCGGATTCGTTATTGGTGATCCCGTATGGCAGGTAGACCATGTTGTACTTGCCGTAGACTTCTTGATAGAGCTCGAAACCGCCCCATTGCTGAATCCAGTTCAGGTAATCCACGCCATTGAACAAACTGGTGGTCGTGGCTAACGGCGAGAAGGCTGGGCTGCGGCCTGCCCAGTAACCGGGCCAATCACCGGCGGCTTCAATGCTGCCGGTTTCGGTGGCATCAAATACTTCGGTGCCTGGCATCAAGGTGCCACCGGCGCGGAAGTTGATTTGCAACTCGTCACCGACCAGTTTGTTGGCCAGTTCAACCCAGTGACGATCGATTTCAATGAGCGCTAAATTTTCTGGCCAGGTGGTGGTCATGGTCCATTTTTCTTGGGCCTGAGCCGTAACGGTAAAGGAGGCAAGAGCGATACCAGCAGCTAGACCGGCGACGGCAAATTGGATTTTTTTGTTCATGTAATATTCCCTAGTCTTTGGTTTGTGAAATTGTTGTTTTTGGTTTTCGGGAAAACAAGGCTGGCAGTTGACATAAACTTCGAAAGAAGCTTTGAGTAGTGAGTTTACTGCTTAGCCATGCTCACCATCAATGAAGGTTTAATGAAAGGATTTAACTGCTAATA
>JBQCZX010000145.1:0-9509 GCA_052089485.1 Marinobacter sp.
CGGCATTTTGAAGTATCTGGAAGAGGTGCCAGAAGAGCAAAGCCTCTGGAAAGGTGAATGTTTTGTATTTGACGATCGGGTGACGGTCAATCATCGTCTTGAGCGCGGCGGTTACGACCAGTGCCACGCTTGTCGTCGTCCGATTACTGAGGCTGATAAGCAACATGCTGACTATCAGCAGGGTGTGAGCTGTCACCGGTGCATTGACTCGTTAAGTGAAGAACAGAAGGCGCGGTTTGCGGAGCGGGAGCACCAGATGCGTTTGGCTCAGGCCCGTGGAGAGTCTCATGTGGGTGGTGATGCCGCCCGCATTATTGCTGAACGCAAAGCGCGAAAGAAGTCAGAACGTGAGCGGCAGGCTGAAAAAAGCCTGAAAGGTGAGCGTCAGAACGCTACCGCTCGTTAACATGTATTAATACGCTTGTATCAGCGATTAAGGAGCTTTGATGAGTTTTAAGAAAACCGTTGCCATTATTGCCATTTCAGCCGCACCACTGGCCTATGGCCAGGATGCAAAAGACTGGGAAGGCGAGGCAGAACTCGGTGTACTTATAACTACAGGTAATACCGACGAGACCAACGTTAATGGGCGATTGGGCCTGGTACATGAGGTCGTAAGCTGGCGGAATATTGCAGAGTTTAGCTCCAATTACTCTGAAGCCGAGGATGAAACCACGACAGAGAAGTACAAATCTTCCCTCGAAACCAACTACAAGTTTGATGAAAATCAGTATTTGTTCCTGCGCGGCGCGTACGAGAAAGATCGCTTTTCCGGGTACGATTTCGAATCCACGGCCACAACCGGTTATGGTAATCGGGTTTGGAACCAGGGCGAGCGTTCATTCCTTGATCTGTCGGTAGGTGGTGGTTATCGCTATAACAAGTTGGAAGAAGTGAACGACGAGGGTGAAGACGAGGAGAAGGAAGCGATCGCCCGTCTGGCTGCCCAGTTCGACTACACGTTGTCTGAAAATGCACTGTTTCGCCAGAAGCTGAGCACGGAAATCGGGCTGGATGAGAACAATGTGATCAGCCAGTCTGAGACGGCTCTTAAGGTCAATGTTGTTGGCAATCTGTCCATGAAGTTGGCTTATCGTGTGGAGCATATATCGGATGCGCCTGACGATGCCAATTCCACGGATACGGAAACCTCAATCGCACTGCTCTACGGTTTCTGAGTTCTGAACTAAGAATTAAGGCCTTATACCTTGTTCCTGAGCCCCAGTTCGTCCGGATAGGGGGCCAGGTACTGTTGCAGACGCAGGTAATCAGCAGGTTCCCTGCGCTGCGCCATTCTCAGTAACGTCATGGGCACAATCAGCGGCACCTCGCCGCGGCCATAAGCTTCAATTTGTTCCATCAGAACGTTGCGGTCCTCGCCTTCCATCGCATCCCGCAGATACCCCATCAGATGTTGCATCACGTTTATGTGCGAGCCACGGCTTACCCTCTTTGTCATGGCCTCCATAAACGCTTGAATGTAGCGGTTTGCAATGGTTTCCAATGCGTCTGACTTCAGGTCGGCCAGCATCGGCCCCAGTTGCCGGTAGGTTTTTTCCGAGTGAGCCAGCAACTGAAACTTGTGTCGGGTGTGGAACTCTATGAGCGCTTTTGCGCAAAGGTGTTCTCCGGCAACGTTCTGCATCCAGTCATCGTAGGCAAAAACTCGCTCTATGAAATTCTCCCTGAGCGCGTCATCGTTCAGCCGACCTTCTTCTTCAACCGGCATTAGCGGGTAAGTGCGCATCAGTGCCTCGGCAAACATCCCCCGCCCATCCCGCCGAACGACCTGACCTTCGGGATTATGAACCTTGATGCGCTCCATGCCGCAACTGGGGGATTTGGCCATCAGAATGTAACCACGCAGGTCGTCCAGGTTCGGCAAAACTCGATTTGTGAATGCCTGCATGGCATCCGTGTGATCGGCAGAGCCCTTCGTATCTACCAGCCGCATGCTGTCTGGATATTCACGCAAATGAATAGCGGGGCGGGGCACACCTAAACCGGCTTCCAGTTCCGGGCAGATAGGGCGGAAATCAAAGTGCTGAGACAAGACTTGAGTGCAGTAACGGGAGTGTTTATGGCCGCCGTCATGGCGAACTTCTTTGCCTAACAGGCAGGTGCTGATCCCCACAGGAATGCCGCTCATGTTTCTCTCCGTTCTCTTGGCTTTTAATCATAATTTTTTAACGGTTTTTATAACAATGCGCCAGAGTGGTAGCGTAAATCTCTCGAACATCAGTAGCAAATTGTTCAACTGAATAGTCCTTGGCAAAGGCCAGAGCCTGCGAGGAAAGCGTGTTTCTCAGCTCGTCGTCCTCCAGTAAGCGTTTTACCTGCGCACACCACTGATCCTGTCTTTCCGGAGTTTTGAAGCCATTGACCCCATGGCGGACAACATCGTCAATGCCGCTGGAGCGCACGGCAACCACAGGAAGACCTGCTGCCATGGCTTCCAGAATGACCATGCCCTGAGTTTCTGATTTGGACGCAAACACAAACGCATCACCAAGTCGGTACCAAACGGCCATGTCTTCAGGCGGTATCGCGCCCACAAGCGTGATATGGGTTTCCAGTCCAAGTTCGTGGATCTTGCTTTGAAGGCGATCTTTCTGATGGCCCTCACCGATCATCAAAAAGTGAAAGGGCTTGCTTGTTTCTTGCCGCAGCGCATCAATAGCGTCGATCATGAAGTCAATATTTTTTTCATTCGACAGCCGCGATACGCTGATGAAAATCTTTTCGTCACTCAATTTTAGAGCCGTGCGAAGCTCTGAGATTTCGTTGGCCGTTACTGTCTGAAAACGTCCGTATTCAATCCCTGTGGGCTGCACGAACGTGGGTGTTTTCACACCGATCATCTTGAGGTATTCCTCGGTTGAGTCGGTGGGCACGATAATGCCATCGCACTTGTTGGCGAAGCGCTTGATCAGTGCGTGGGAAATGAGATTACGGAAGATAAGGCCTGGCAGCGGCACAAAGTGGGCGTAATGCTCCAACCGGGTGTGGTATGTGTAAATAGCCGGCACCTTGAGCCGGCGAGCTATGAATAGGCCGAGCGAGCCCAGCCAGATTGGATGGTGTAAGTGGATAATATCCGGAGAAAAAGCCCGCACCTGCTTGCGAATACTGCGAAGAAAAATGTTGGCCAGCCGAAACTCGCGCTTTGCACCCATGGTGAGCAAGGAGGGCACCCGAAGTACTTCTTCTTCAATCTTCGGCTGATTTTTGTAACCCGGCGCCACAACCAGAAGCTTATCTCCCAGGTTCTCCAAACCTCGTCTGAGGCGAGCGATGGAAATGGGCACACCGCCTATAAACGGCAGATAATTGTTGGTGAACATGGCAACTTTTAAGGGCCGCTCTAGCCACGGGGTGGGGTCCAGATTGTAGTCCGGGTAGTAGTCCTTGCCGACAAAAATGATGGAGTAGAGCCGGATGGTGATGGCTGCAAACACCGCCACAATCAGAAGAAAGTTCAGAAAGCCGGTGTAGAAGAGCGAATAAATGAAGAACCAGAGGCTTTCGAGCCGTTTCAGAATAGGGTGCTGGCCAACTTCAAGTTGTTGAAGCGTGTGGTCAATCTCACCGTCTTGGCTGATGTCCACCCGCACATAGTGGTAGAAACTGGTGTCGTCATTCATCACCAGTCCGCCTGCACCACCGGTGGTTATGAAGAGCGTGTCACCGAGTTGCTTTTCTGAGTACAGCGAGAGGTTGGCGGAAAAAACCAGGTCAATGCTGTGTTTTCGTGCGGCCTTTAGGAGGGCGGTTCGGAATTCTGGTGGTGAAAGATAATCGCTAGGCTCGTCGAACAGGGCGTTTTGCTTGGGCTCAAGGGGGGGGTGGCCAATAAACAGAATTCTGGATGTTGAGGTGTCCTGGCTAAGCAAATCGTTCAGCCAGCGGATTTGCCATTGCCAGGGTGTTTTCCCGGTGCTGTCCAGAAAGATCAAACGGCTACTGCCAGCTTGAATGCTATAAAAATGCGGCCCGAAATGATCGTAAAAACGGAAGCTACCAAAATTGTCGTATTCATGGGCGCCAAACGTAAGCAAGTACGGGATGTTCAGATGGCCGAGAGTTCCGTAAAGCGCGCGATATTTGTCTTCGCCACCACCGCTGACGGCGTTGCCGGCTGACACCAGAAAATCCATTCCCGACGCGTTTAGCTCTGGAATAATGCGGTCTTCGAAGATGCCAACGGAATTATTGATATTGCCAACTACGGCAAAACTGAAGGGCTCTGTAGCGGATACGTCCCGATGAATCTGCTCTACCTGCTCGCTATGCAGGCCCGCGAAGTCTTTCATGAAAAAGTTCAGATAAGCTTTATAGCCCACCAGCAGGATTACAATCAGCAGGCAGAGATAGAACAACAGTTTTAATGGGTTTCGGAAGATCATCCGGAGGTCCTGCGACTTCTAATAAGCTCTCTTTGCAACACAATCAAACCAATGATCATGCCCAGATAAATGGTGATCAGGCGCCAGCTCACAATAACTAAAATTAAATGATTCCCTGAAAGAAGGTCGCTAAAGAAGCTGCCGAAAACCCCTTCGGAAATGCCGGAAGCACCGGGCGTGGGTGAGAAATACATAATAAACGTAGTCACAACTAGCAGCCCCAGTGATATCAGGTAGTCCACATCGTATCCTAAACTATAGATCAGTAGAGCCGGAAAGCTGAACAGGCTGAGTAGAAACACGGCAGTAGAAAGAACCGACAGCGCCACAAATAGCGGTCTGCCCCGCAGGTAGTCGCTGAAACTGTGGGAGAAACGAAGCATCTCCCGCCTCGCCTTGAACTGCCAGTGCTGATGGCGGGTATCGCTGATTAGGTGCCAGTGGTTAAGAGCCCGAAGCAGGCCGCTGATCGGCCCGATGAGCCAACGCGTGCGAAACAGTAGGATAATGAAAAAGCCCAGATACAACAGAATGAAGATGGCCAGTGCAAAGCCCAGGTCGCTGGCGATGGACTGGCCGTCAAATGCATCCAATGTCAGCAGAAAAACCGGCGTGAGCGAGAAAATGAAAAGTACGGCCAGTACGGTTCGGATCGTGGTCGCGGCAGTGGCTCTGCCCACGGGAACCCCGTGGCGGTGCAAATACCAGATTTGCGCGAACCCGCCGCCAGTGGCCATAGGCGTAACGTTGGAGAAAAACAGATTGATAAAAACCAGGCGAAAGATAACCAGAAAAGACAATCGGTGCCCAAGTGCCCGCAGGGTGAAGTGCAAACGCAAACCGTCGGAGATAAAATACACCAGCAGCAAAGCCGCAACTGCCGCAAGGGTTTGTGGCGCAATCAGTCGGGTATCAAAACTGATGCTGCGCCCGGCGAACTGATCGTATACGGCGTATAGCCCGGCCGCAGTGAGCACAACAAAAAGCAGGCTGAAAAGTATAAGGCGTCTTGCTGAAGTTCGTTGCTGGTAGCTGGGTTCAGAGTTGTCAGTCATGGGCTGCCCGTCAATTTGAGACGGGCAGTTTACAGCACTCTAGTGACCATAAACCAACATACTGGTATCTGTAATGGCAAAGTCTGTGAATTGAACGCTGCCAATGCTGACCTGGCCTACCTTGAACACGGGCATATCAATGTCGGCCCGGAATTCTACGTCGTGAACCGAGAGACCTTCTTTGCCAGACACAGATCCTGTGCCCTTGGAGAGTTTGGCGGTGGCGCTCGCCATACCAAAGTGACCAAGAGTATCGTTGCCTCGCCGGTTATGAATCTGCAGGCCTTCTATGCCAACGGCTGCAAAGTTGAACAGCAGAATGACATCTGCGGCATCCCAGTTCAGGCTGCCGTTGGTGATCTCAAAGTGGGTGTCTAGCTGCAATTCAGCCCCAGACACGACGTTACCATTGCTCAATGTGCGGCTTGATCCGCTTGCGTTGCGGATAACCAGATCTGTCGGCCCTACATAGCCTTGCAGTAAAACATCAGAAAACAGAGTGGCTGTGCCTTCGGAGCCGCTGGCAGTAATGCTCTCCACTTCCAGCTCAAAATCTACCGCCTGTAGATAGTCGCCCAAACTGGTTGGGTCGCCATAATCGGTCGCTCCCAAGTGGATAACCATATCGCCGCTGTTGAACTGTTTGCCAAACTCGCCAGCTACGGAATATGTGGCCAGGGCATCTGCAACGTCGGCATTGTTTGTGCTCAGAAGCCCCGCATCCGCCCTGCGGGCGATTTCTGAAAAACCATGCTCAAGCACTTCACCGGTACCGGCGATATCCACGGACAACTTCAAATTATCCAGAACGGTATCGTTATGCCCGGAAAGCCGCATGTTGTTCACATTCAGCGAACCTTCATCGGTCCAGGTCAGGCGGTCAATGTTGATTTTGGTTTCCAGCTCCATCGTTACACCAGCCTGGCCTGTTACTCTTGAGAGAGTGCCGTCATCCAGTGGCTGGAACTCGGCCATGGCAGAGGTAGGCAAAGAGAGTGCAAGCACCCAGAGCGAAAGCGCTGTTGATCTTGTCGGGCGGCGACAGGTGTGTGGTTGAATCATGATGGCCCCGGTTTCATGGTTTGTGTTGTTTTCGTTGGTAGGGAGCTCTAACCAAGCTCCCCGGCCGCAGGGGACAGCGTAACCAGTGCAGCGGGAATAGAGTTTCGTTACATGTTTTTACGGTAGGCAGAAATCATCGATATGTCTGTGAGTTCAATCACAGTTAGAGGTAGAGGGTGTAAGCTGTCTCGGCCCTTGAAATAGCGTTGAAACGCACGCATATATAGCTCTGAATTTTCAAAAGTAAAAATAGGGAAACTCCATGCCCAAGCATTTCGAGCAAGCCCCCGGCCTGCATGAAGAGCCGGTTCCAGAGACAGAAGGCTATGTATTCAACCAGACCATGCTGCGCATCAAAGATCCCGAGCGCTCCATGGATTTCTACTCCCGGGTGATGGGAATGCGGCTGGTGCGCAAGCTGGATTTCCCGGAAATGAAGTTCACGCTGTATTTTCTGGGTTACCTTGATGACCGGCAAGCGGGCCTTGTGCCGGCGGATGATGCTCACCGAACAACGTTTACGTTCGGGCGCGAAGCCATGCTGGAACTGACCCATAACTGGGGCACCGAAAACGACAAGGACTTTGCCTATCACAACGGCAACGACGAACCGCAGGGTTTTGGCCATATCGGTATTGCCGTGCCTGAGGTCTACACCGCGTGCGAGCGGTTCGAGAGCTTGGGCGTCGAGTTCGTCAAGAAGCCAGATGACGGCAAGATGAAAGGTCTGGCTTTTATCAAGGATCCTGATGGTTACTGGATAGAAATACTGCAGCCGAACATGCTGGAGAAGCAGCGCAAGGACAGCTGATCAGGCTGTTGATTCCGGGTCGCCCTTTGGGGCGGCACCGGGCTTCCCGCCGAAACGCGAGGCCACAATTACCGCTGCGGTGAGTATCAGTGCGCCGGCAATGCCAATTGGCCCCAGCACTTCCTCCAGAAATATCCAGGCGAGCAGCGCGACAAACAAAGGTTCCAGCGTCACGATAATGCTGGAAAGCGTTGCCGGCGTGGTTTTTATGCCGGTAAAGAAACATACGTAACCAATGCAGGTGGGCACGATTCCGATAAACGCCACCATCAACCAGTGCCTTAGCTCAAGCTCCCCAACCCCCTCAAAACCACCACTAAAAGCTACGACCGGTAGAAGAAATAGCGCCGCTGTAAAAAAACAAATGAATGCGGTGGTAAAAACCGGAGCGCCTGTAGAGCTATAGCGGCTTGTCATCGTGAAGCCGGTGTATACCAGAGCGGCTAAAAGCGCCATGAGAATGCCGGCAAGGCGTAGGGTGCCGCTGGTATCCATATCGCTGAGAACCAGCATGGCAGTGCCGATCACGGCGGTAATCAGCGCCATGATGGTGATTAGGCTTGGCTTTTCTCCCAGTAGCGGAGCTGCAAATATCGCGACCAGCACCGGAGGCAGGCACAATGCAATCAGCGTGGCGATGCCGGCGCCGGTCATATCTACGGCCATCAAATAGCTGCCTTGATAAATGGCCTGAAAGAGGCCAAGGGCAGCAAGGGGCGCGAGGGATTTTAAATTCAGTTGTCGCAAAGAGCTGCCGCGTGGTTTTACGCCTGATTTGGCGTGTTGCCGCTGCTCAGCGCGCATCAGCAACCAGAAAAACGGCAGGGCAACAACCAACCTCAGAAATGCCAAGGTGATGGCTTGTATGTCGGTCCCGGTAAACAGGAATTTCGCAACGATTCCCGTAGTGCCCCAGAGCAGGGCTGCCAGGGCGATTAGCAGGGCTCCTCGAATCATTTTATAACCAGTATGATCAGTTTTTTGGGGCCGTGAACACCGTAAGCTAAAGTCTGTTCAATGTCCGCGGTTCATCGTGATAACCGGAGGTATAAGCCGGCTGACCACAGCACGTCTGATCTTCAGGAAAGATAACTTTAATGCCTTCACGCTGAAGTAACTGTTGCCAGCCACAGCGGGCCACTCGAGCTGGTTGGAGTTCTTATCCGGTAATCATAGGGTGGCAGGAGTGAGGTTTCCAGACGACTTTTGTGGTGTAGGGGTAGAGGTGCGAATGTGCATGAGCGGCCAGTAGAAGGCGCCGCTCTGCCAAGTGCGGGTTTATTATCGTTTATCACTTATTTTATAGTTAGGCGCTCGGCATTCTTTTCAACAGTGCGCGCGCCAATACCTTTCACGTTTGAAAGATCCTGTGCGGCTTTAAAGGGGCCGTTTGCTTCGCGGTAGGCGACGATGGCTTCGGCCTTGCTGGCACCAATGCCGTCGAGATCTGCCAGGGTGATTGCGTCTGCGTTGTTGATATTAACAGCCGGCTGCTCTGCGTAAGCAAACCCGGTTGCCAGGCTGAACAACAATACGAGCGTTGCGACCAAAGGTGTGTGTTTCATGTAAGAGACTCCTGAGACTGACGTTTTTCGTTATGGGTATGAGTCAGAGCACAAGGCAGTAGGAGTAGGTTTTGGGCTTTGGTGGGCTGGGAAGAAGCAGTGCACGGGCAGGGGCACATTCCATGTGATCCCCGGTTCCGTGGCTGACCCCCGCCTGATCCTTCAGGCTACAGCTCATCCTGAGCATTTCATCCTTGATGCCGGCATCCTTGCTGGCCTGTCATCCCTGACGCTTTCTATTATAGAGGGAGTGAAACTGTGGGATATCGGAGATTAGCTCGCGGGCGTGTGAGATATATCCTACAGCTAGCGTAGGCTCGTGCCTTGTCTTCAAATGCGAACTCTTAGAGCGAGTGACCCATTAGCCCCAGAACACCAAGTGCAATCAGGTAACCTGCAACGATGTAATTGAGAAGGCGGGGGAATACTAGAATGCCAATACCGGCGCCAAGGCTAATCAGTGGCGCGAGTTCGAGGTGAAAAGTCATAAATATCCTGCTTGGTGGTTATTTTTTGAAAAAAGAAAGAAATCCGCCGGCTGCCCGGCCACCCTTTATCTTACCCAAAAAAGATAATGCTTTTAAATTAAAGTGTTATCTATGTGGCATGG
>JBQCZX010000146.1:0-7697 GCA_052089485.1 Marinobacter sp.
ACACCTCGATCAGCTCCAGGGGAAAATCGTTATTGTGATTGGAGGCTACACCTATGGCGGCCTGCTTTCCTGGATGGAGGCATCGAGCCAGATAAGGATCACCCAAGCCCCTAATAATCGTGCAGCGCTCGAAATGCTCAAGCTGAAGCGTGGTGACTATCTTTTGGATTATCGAGAGCCAGTCGAGATGATTCTAAACGAGACAGCGGACAGCATGATTCGGGGAACAGATATACGATCGCGCTATTCGGCTTGGCTATACTCCCTGGCGAGCCCCAGGTCAGCGATGCTTAGAGAGGCATTTGACGACGCATATTTGAGACTTCTCCGCAGAGGCGAAGCACCGTCGGTTCAGGATTTCAATTCCGGCGTTGTTATCCCCGGGTTTCCCGAGGAGCTTCGCTAGAAAGACTTTCTAGTCCGCGCTTGCAGGGGCAAGAGTGATATCGCCGTACCACGCGCTTGCCTGCTCACCGGTGTTGTCTGAATCCGACATGATGGCGATGCCCCGAATTGGGGGAGGGTTCTCCCCAAAGGCCAGGCGATAGTCCGAAACAATATCCCGCTCGATGCTTACCCACTCGCCCGCCTTTTCGTTGCCGGAACTGACGGCAATCATTACGGTTTCATCGGCGTATGGGTTGGCTATAAACTCGCCCTCGGGCAGGGTGTTTGCCCAGATGTAGTTCAGGGCATTGCCGGGTAATTCCTCTCCAAACAATACCTCTACCGTTTTGCGCTTTGCGCGTTCAAAAAAACCGGCCTTTTCTGGCTCAAACTCGAAGGCAACGTAGATGCGGGCAGGGTAGTCATCGCCGGACTTTTCCCTGGCATCGCCTTTCTCAAACACATTGGACACCTTCCAGCGCCAGTTCAGCATCAGTGAATTCGCCGGTTTTACATTCAGACGAGCGATCAGGCCGGAGGCGCCGCCGGAGGTGTGTGCCTTAACCACCTGGGAGCCATCCTCCCGAATCAGCTCGTAACGTGAGTGTTGTTCAATTTTGGGAAACTCCAGCGGTTCCCAGCCATCTGATAAAGCCGTCATTTTGGAAAATTCCGGCAGGAGCGGTGGCTCCTGTGCCTGCACATGTGGGGACGTAAGGCCGGCGAACGCGAGGAACAGCAAGATCACAGGGCGAATGGAGACGTGCATGGCTTGGTCTCGCTTTGAAGTGTGTGTAGTAGACCGGCAGATCTGGAAAAGGTGCCTTGGTACAGATATCACCTGGCCTTATTGCTCTGTGATAACTCACGCCTCTGCGCGCGCGCGGTCCTTACATTTTCTTCGTGATTGTCGGCCAGCACTTCCTGCACATAGCGGATGTGCTGGCTGGCGATGTGGCGGGCGTCGTCAGGGCAGGCGTTCATGATGGCGCTGAACAACGCGCTGTGCTGGTTCACCAGGCGCTCTCGGGTTTCACTTTGCAGCTCGTACATACCGCCAATGTTCGTGACCACATTGCGCTTGAGCATATCAAACAGACCACGCATGGTGTGCAGCAACACCATATTGTGGCTGGCTTCGGCAATAGCCATGTGAAAACTCGCGTCGGCGGCGCCTTCTTCGGCCCGCGAGCTGGAGGCGCCGTAGCAGGCCTGTAGAGTGTCAAACGCCGTTTGCAAGTGCTGGCGATCCACTTCGGTGGCGCGCAGGGCAGCATAGTAGGCGCAATCGGCTTCCAGTGTGTGGCGGAACTCCAGCAGATCCCGGTGTACTTCCGGTCGGCTTTCCAGCAACACCAGCAACGGATCGCTGAAACTGGAACCCAGCTTGTCACTGACGAAATTACCTCCGCCTTGGCGGCTGATTAGCAATTCTTTGGCTACCAGCTTTTGCACGGCTTCGCGCAACGACGGCCGTGAGACCCCAAACTGCTCGGCCAACGCGCGCTCGGCGGGCAATCGCTCTCCGGGCTTTAGCCCACCCTCAAGAATCATGGTTTCCAGCTTTTCCACAATGGTGTCGGACAGCCGGCGCGGGCGAATCTGTTGCATTTCCATCTCAACAACCTTTCTGATTTTGCAGTCTTTTTAGCGTAACTGATTTTGGTAAGACCAATCCGAAAATTTAACCTGTTTTATCGTTGGCATTCAATGGCCTCGTAATTATACCTAGACTAATGTCCAAAACATTCAAATTGACAGTGCCCATATTGATTTTCTACTCTGGATGACTTGAGTTGTAAATTGGTATTACCAATTTTCGTGGATCCAATCAATAACAAGTACAGGAGCACTTCATGTCTACCGGTTTATTCGCATTTTTTGCGTTCGTCCCCATTTTGCTTGCCGGCATTCTGTTGGTCGGGCTACGTTGGCCGGCGCGTCGAGCCATGCCGCTGGTGTATTTGGCCAGTGTGGGTATTGCCTTGTTCGCCTGGGAGATGAGCGTTAACCGGGTACTGGCCTCCACCCTGCAAGGGCTGGTTGTGACAGTAGGGCTGCTGTGGATTATTTTTGGCGCCATTTTGCTGCTCAATACCCTGAAGCACTCTGGCGCCATTACGGTGATTCGCGCCGGTTTCTCCACTATCAGCCCAGATCGGCGTATTCAAGCCATCATCATTGCCTGGCTGTTCGGTTGTTTTATTGAGGGAGCGTCTGGGTTTGGTACACCGGCGGCCATTGCTGCGCCTTTGTTGGTGGCTATCGGCTTCCCGGCCATGGCAGCGGTATTGATGGGCATGTTGGTGCAGAGTACGCCGGTGTCCTTCGGTGCTGTGGGTACACCGATTATTGTGGGTGTTAACTCCGGGTTGGACCACGCCAGCATCGGCGCTCAGTTGGCTGCCAATGGCTCGTCCTGGGATGCCTACCTGCAAATGATCACCAGCCAGGTGGCGATTATTCATGCGCTGGTGGGCACGTTGATGCCGATGATCATGGTGATCATGCTGGTGCGTTTTTTTGGAGCTAGTAAAAGCAAAAGTTGGACGTCGGTGTTTGAGGTGTTGCCCTTCGCCTTGTTTGCCGGGGTATCGGTAACCGTGCCTTACATGCTCACCGGCATTTTTCTGGGGCCGGAATTTCCCGCGCTGATGGGCGGTCTGGTCGGCCTGGCTGTGGTCACCACGGCCGCTCGCATGGGCTTTCTGGTACCAAAAACCAGCTGGGACTTCGCTGATCGAACAGATTGGCCGCAGGAATGGCTGGGTACCATTGAGATGAAGTTGGACGAGTTGATCAGCAAACCCATGAGCAGCTTTCGCGCCTGGTGCCCGTACCTGCTAGTGGCGTTGTTGTTAGTGGTCAGCCGGGTGTTCCCGGAGATGACCACGTTGTTTAAATCGGTGTCGGTAAGCTTCAGCAATCTGTTGGGTGAAGCGGGTATCAGCGCAGCCGTTCAGCCGTTGTACCTACCCGGTGGTATTCTGGTGATAGTGGTGCTGGCTACTTTCTTCCTGCATCGCATGAAAGTGAGAGAGCTGGGTGCGGCGGTCAAAGAATCCAGCGGGGTATTGCTCAGCGCCGGATTTGTACTCTTGTTCACCGTGCCTATGGTGCGCATTCTGATCAACTCCGGTGTTAACGCCGCTGACTTGCCCAGCATGCCCATTTTGATGGCCCATTATGTTGCCGATACGGTGGGTGGCATATACCCGTTGGTGGCGCCAACCATCGGTGCTTTGGGTGCCTTTCTGGCCGGTTCGAACACCATCTCCAACATGATGTTCAGCCAGTTTCAGTTTGGCGTGGCCACCAACTTGGGGCTTTCCACCGTTCTTGTGGTAGCGGCTCAGGCCATTGGTGCGGCGGCTGGTAACATGGTGGCTATTCACAACGTGGTGGCTGCGTCTGCCACGGTCGGGTTACTCGGCCGCGAAGGCGCCACCCTGCGCCGCACCGTGTGGCCAACACTGTATTACGTGTTGATGACTGGCATTATTGCGTTATTTGCCGCATACGTACTGGGCGTCACTGATCCGCTAATGGCTCTTTAATCACCTGACAGGATATGCCTGATGATCATTTCTGCTTCTACCGATTACCGTGCCGCCGCCAAGCGCCGGTTGCCACCGTTTCTGTTCCACTACATTGATGGCGGCGCCTACGCTGAGCGTACCCTCAAACGCAATGTTGAAGACCTGTCGAACATCGCATTGCGCCAGCGGGTGCTGAACGATATGAGCGAGCTGGACCTGCAAACCCAGCTGTTTGATGAAACCTTGTCGATGCCGGTGGCGTTGTCGCCCGTCGGCCTGACCGGCATGTACGCCCGCCGTGGTGAAGTTCAGGCCGCCCGCGCCGCCGACAGTCATGGCATTCCGTTTACCCTGTCCACGGTGTCGGTGTGTCCCATCGAAGAGGTGGCTCCAGCCATCAGCCGGCCCATGTGGTTTCAGCTCTATGTGCTAAAAGATCGTGGCTTCATGCGCAATGCGCTGGAGCGCGCCAAGGCGGCAGGTGTGACCACCCTTGTGTTCACCGTCGACATGCCGGTGCCGGGCGCTCGCTACCGCGATGCCCATTCCGGCATGAGCGGCCCCTTCGCATCGAGCCGTCGCATACTGCAGGCCATGGCTCACCCGCGCTGGGCGCTGGATGTAGGGATGCTGGGAAAACCCCATGACCTGGGCAATATTTCCAAGTACCGCGGCAACCCCACCGGTTTGGCAGACTACATGGGCTGGCTGGGCGATAATTTTGATCCGTCCATCTCCTGGAAAGATCTGGAATGGATTCGAGAGTTTTGGGATGGCCCTATGCTTATCAAGGGCATTCTTGACCCAGACGATGCCCGCGACGCAGTCAGCTTTGGTGCCGATGGCATTATTGTGTCTAACCATGGTGGCCGTCAGCTTGATGGCGTACCTTCCAGTTGCCGCGCGCTGCCGGCGATTGCCGACGCGGTGAAGGGCGAGGTGAAAATACTGGTGGATTCGGGCATACGCACCGGCCTGGATGTACTGCGCATGCTGGCACTGGGGGCTGACTGCACCATGCTCGGGCGGGCGTACATTTATGCCCTGGCAACCGACGGCGAAGCCGGTGTGGCCAATCTGCTGAAACTGATTGAAAATGAAATGCGCGTGGCCATGGTACTCACTGGCGCCCGTACCATCCGCGACATCAGCCCGGATCTGCTCGTACGTGAATTAAAACAGGCTGCCCAGTAACGGTATATCCGTCGCTAAAGACTTTTGGTCAGGGAGTTGTTATGAGTTTGCCCGTCGATTTTGTAAGTGCCGTAAACCAGCTGATTCCGTCGCAGCGTCGTTTTGACGATCCGCTGTCGACGCTGGCCTTCGGCACCGACGCCAGTTTCTACCGCCTGATTCCCAAGCTGGTGGTGCGGGTTAATGCAGAAAGCGAAGTGGTGGCCTTGCTGCAACTGGCGGCACAATATCAGGTGCCGGTGACCTTTCGGGCGGCAGGCACAAGCCTGTCGGGCCAGGCCATCAGCGACTCCTTGCTGATTGTACTGGGTGACGGCTGGAACCGGCGGGACATTCTGGATAACGGCGATCGTATTCGCCTGCAACCCGGCGTTATCGGCGCCCAGGCCAACGCAGTGCTGGCCCCATTGGGTCGCAAAATTGGCCCGGATCCGGCGTCAATCAACGCCTGTAAAATCGGCGGTATTGTTGCCAATAACGCCAGCGGTATGTGCTGCGGCACCGCGCAAAATAGCTACCAGACCCTGAACGCCATGCGTCTGGTGCTGGCGGGTGGCCAAGTGTTAGATAGCGAAGACCCGGCCAGCGTGGCTGCGTTTACCCGTAGCCACGGTGAACTGCTTGAACAACTGGCACAGCTGGGCCACGACACCCGCGCCAACAACGCTTTGGCTGAGCGCATTCGCCACAAATACCGGATGAAGAACACCACCGGCCTGTCGCTGAATGCGCTGGTCGATTTTGACGACCCGCTGGATATCCTTACCCATTTGATGGTTGGCTCTGAAGGCACATTGGGCTTTATCAGCTCGGTAACCTACAACACCGTGCCCGAATACCCCCACAAAGCCACCGCTCTGGTGGTGTTCAATGATGTGGAAAGCTGTTGTCGCGCCGTGCCGTTGCTGAAACAGCAGCCGGTGGCGGCGGTGGAACTGCTGGATCGGCGCAGCATGCGCTCGGTGGAAAATCAGCCGGGCCTGCCCGATTGGGTGAAGCAGTTGTCTGATGGCGCATGCGCCTTGCTGATTGAGTCTCGCGCTTCCAGCCACTCCCTGTTGCACGCACAACTGGCGCAGATTCGAGCGGTATTGGCGCCGTTCCACGTGGAACAGCAGGTGGATTTCACCGAAGACGCCGCCCTGTCAGGCCAGTTATGGGCCATCCGCAAGGGTACCTTTCCCGCAGTCGGTGCCGTTCGGCCTGTGGGCACCACGGTTATTATTGAAGACGTTACCTTTCCCATCCCGCAGTTGGCTGAAGGCGTTAACCGCCTGATCGAGCTGTTTGAAAAACACAGTTACCACGAAGCCATCCTGTTCGGCCACGCTCTGGAAGGTAACCTGCATTTTGTGTTCACCCAGGGCTTTGACGACCCGGCTCAGGTAGCCCGCTATGAGGCTTTTATGGGCGACGTGGCGCAATTGGTGGCTGTGGAATTTGGCGGCTCGCTGAAAGCCGAACACGGCACTGGCCGCAATATGGCGCCATTTGTGGAACTGGAGTGGGGCAGCGATGCCTACCAGTTAATGTGGAAAATAAAACACTTACTGGACCCACAGGGCATTCTGAACCCGGATGTGGTGCTGTCGGAAGACTCGGGTATTCACCTGAAAAATCTCAAACCACTGCCCGCCGCCAACGACATAGTCGACAAGTGCATCGAATGCGGCTTCTGCGAGCCGGTGTGCCCGTCAGATGGTCTGAGCCTGTCTCCGCGCCAACGCATTGTTATTTGGCGCGACATTCAAGCCAAAAAACGCGCAGGTATAGACACCCGCGAGCTGGAAGCGGCTTATCAGTATCAAGGCATAGATACCTGCGCCGCCACCGGCCTGTGCGCTCAACGTTGCCCCGTGGGTATTAACACCGGCGATCTGGTGCGCGAACTGCGCGCCGACAAGGCGAGCCATGGCGCTCGTGCCGACTGGCTGGCGGAGCATTTTGCCACCGCCCTCAAAGGTGCCCGCCTGATGCTCAGCGCCGCCAACACCGCCAATCGCCTGTTGGGTGCTCCACGCCTGCAGCGCTGGACAGAAGCCAGTAAAAAACTCAGCGGTGGGCGTATTCCAGCCTGGAACCCGGCCATGCCGCAACCGGTGCGTTGGGTAGAACCGACGAAACCCCGGGCCGCTGACAAACCCCGAGTCGTCTATTTGCCGGCGTGCATTTCCCACGCCATGGGCCCGGCACGCTCCGACACAGAACAGCAGTCGCTGCGGGAGAAAACCCGCCAACTGTTGGAAAAAGCAGGCTACGAAGTGGTTTTTCCGGCCGCTATGGAATCGCTCTGCTGTGGCCAGCCCTTTGCCTCCAAAGGCTACCCGCACCAGGCTGAGCGCAAACGCAGTGAGCTGCTGGCGGCGTTGAAAAGCGCCAGTCGCGAGGGTCTTGATCCTATCTATTGCGACACCAGTCCCTGCACCCTGCAGCTGCTAAAACAGCAGGGTAACGGCCTGGATATATACGACCCCGTGCGCTTTATTCGCAGCCATCTGCTCGACCGGCTGGCGTTTACACCCCAAAGCGACGCGGTGGCGGTGCACGTTACCTGCAGTACCCAGCATTTGGGAGAAG
>JBQCZX010000146.1:7707-9451 GCA_052089485.1 Marinobacter sp.
AGGCGCTGATTGATATCGCCCGCCGGTGCAGCACCAACGTGGTGGTGCCTGAAGACATTCACTGTTGCGGCTTCGCTGGCGACAAAGGCTTTACCCTCCCGGAGTTGAACGACCACGCCCTGCGCACCCTGAAACCGGTGGTGCAACACTGCACCGAAGGGATTTCTACCAGTCGCACCTGCGAAATTGGCCTGAGCAGTCACAGTGGTGTGGATTACCACAGCCTAGTGTATCTAGTGGACCGGGTAACCCGGCCGAAGGCAGGCCAAAGCCCGGAAGTTTAGCCAGTTCCGCACAGGAAGGCTACACCTTGTTAGAGGGTTTCTTCCCGTATATAGTGTCCACGTTCTTGGTTTAATACCAGATATAGTGACATTTTGTAATTACAGTTCACAACGCTATAAATGGTAACGGGAATCCGGTGAGACTCCGGAACTGACGCGCAGCGGTATTGGGGAACAAGTGTGGCATAGAGACACTGGCGCAAGCCGGGAAGTCGCCACATAAGGCCGAACCAGCATTATAAGGTTCACGCCCCTGAGTCCGAAGACCTACCAGGAATACACACTGCACCTTCGCGACACAGGTGAGCAGCAACAGTTCCGGTAGGCGGCGGCAGCCCTTGTGGCCCGAATCGCTCTTCTGCCCGGTGGCGGCTCCAGATTTCGCCACAGTTGTGACTGCCTGCGTACGCGAAGATAACGAATTTACGCGTATTCAGGAGAATTCCCTATGTCTGCCTCCCTTCAGGCCGAACCCTCCGCTGCAGGAACCGCTACTGCGGCGTCTCTGCAAGTAATCAAGCGCAACGGCAACCTGGTTAGTTTCACCCCCTCCAAGATCAGTGTCGCAGTCACCAAAGCGTTTCTGGCCGTAGAAGGCGACCAAGCGGCAGGCTCCGCACGAATTAACGATGCCGTTCACCGGGTAACCGAGCAGGTTGTGCAAGCTATCAGCCGCCGCCTGAAAGCCGGTGGCCGAGTACACATTGAAGACATTCAAGACCAGGTAGAACTGGCCCTGATGCGCGCCGAAGAACAGAAGGTCGCCCGTGCCTACGTACTCTACCGTGAAGAACACGCCCGGGAACGCGCCCTTTACGAGCCCGTCGAAGCCCACCCCCATCTTACCGTAAAACAGGCCGGTGGCCGCACCGCACCGCTGGATCTTGGCCTGATGAAGCAGCAGGTTGACCAGGCAGCATTCGGGTTAGAAGGCATAGATGCGGAATCCCTGGTAGACGATGCCATTCGCAACCTCTACAACGGCATCGACGAAACCGAAGTGCTGACCGCACTCGTTATGACCGCCCGTGGCCGCATTGAGCGCGAGCCAGACTACAGCGCCGTTACCGCCCGCCTGTTGCTGGAGCAGCTTCGCCTTGAAAGCGTTACCGCACTGAAGCTGGACACCAACCTGACTCTGGCAGAGGTTTATCCACAGGCCCTGAGTACCTTCATCAGCGCAGGCATTCGCTACGAACTGCTCGACGAAGCCATGGCTGCTTTCGATATGGAGCGCCTGGGTGCAGAACTGAAACCCGAGCGCGATCAGCAGTTTGGCTTTCTAGGCCTGCAAACCCTGTACGACAGGTACTTCCTGCACTGGAAAGAAGATCGCCTGGAACTGCCACAGGTATTCTTCATGCGTGTAGCCATGGGCTTAGCCCTGCGTGAAGACGATCCCAACGGCCGCGCCATTGAGTTTTATAACCTGCTGTCGTCCTTCGACTACATGGCCTCCA
>JBQCZX010000147.1:0-9383 GCA_052089485.1 Marinobacter sp.
GTACCCAAAACACTCAGTTCGCTCACGTTCTATTTTTGTTTTTGTTGCTGAACGTCTTCCCGCAGCTTTTTGTTTTTGTTGAGGCGCTGCTTTGTCACTGTTGTTTTTGTTGTTGTGCACTTAAATACATTGCAGTTGGTGTGCCACTTTTTGAAAGCTCTTTATTAACAGTGGTTTATGTTTTAGAGGAAAGTAAGTGTTACCCCGTACGCACCATAAGTGTTACCCGTAACAGGTAGTTTCTCTGTGTAGTGTTACCGAGAGGAACATGCGGTAACAGTTGAGGGTAAATTCATTTTTTTCTGGGGATGCCAAGGCGCTGCCGGCGTTCCCAGAGGGACTTTCGACTGATGCCCAGTTTTTGGGCCAATTCGGTTTCGCTCATGCGATCCTGGTTTTCCAGAACAAAGTGCTGGAAATAGTCTTCCAGGGAAAGGTCGTTAGTGCTATCGGCTTCCCGGGTTGGGAGTGGCTCATTATTACCTTCTACCAGTGTTTCGGGGATGTACTCGTCGCCACCTTCAATGTCGAGATCCAGCAAGGACGGTGTAATTATGTCGCCGTCACAGAGAATGCTGGCTCGTTCTATAGCATTTTCAAGCTCCCGTACGTTGCCGGGCCAGCTGTGCCGTTCTAGCGCCCGCATGGCTTCCGGGTTGAGGTTCAGGTTGGGTTTGCCCATTTTGGTGCCTTGGGAGGTAAGGAAACGTCGAGTAAGTCCCAAAATGTCACTTTGGCGTTCGCGCAAGGGCGGGATCCGGATTTGCATGACGTTCAGGCGATAGTAAAGGTCCTCCCGAAATCCACCGGTGCGGGTCATTGCTTTCAAATTTCGGTGGGTAGCGGCGATCATTCGCACGTTTACCTTTCGGCTCTGAGTTGAGCCAACTCTGCGAATTTCACTTTCCTGAAGCACTCGCAGCAGCCTTGCCTGTGCTTCGGGTGGTAGTTCGCCGATTTCATCCAAAAACAGGCTGCCGCCATCTGCGGCTTCAATCAGGCCGGTTCTTGCCGACACGGCACCGGTGAATGCGCCTCTTTCATGGCCGAACAGTTCGGACTCTATAAGGCTTTCCGGAATGGCGGCGCAGTTTACCGAAATCAGCGGCTTTGCTGCGCGCGGGCTTGAAAGGTGCAGTGCCCGGGCCACAAGCTCTTTGCCTGTTCCGGATTCGCCCTGCACAAGCACGGTTGCTTCGGTTGGCGCTACTTTGCGGATAAGCGTGAACACCCGCTGCATGGGCTCGCACTGGCCATACATAATGCTGGCAGGATCGCCGTCTTCTGACGGTACAGCGGTCTCTCCCTGGCGTTTTTGGGTCGATGACATGGTGCGGGCGAGAATACCCTCCACGGCTGCCAGCATTTCATCGTGGTCAAACGGTTTGGCTATGTATTCAACCGCCCCCAATTTCATGGAGTCTACGGCCGAGCGCAGGCTGGCGTAGCTGGTCATGATCAGTACCGGTGTGTTTGGTGCCCGGTTGATCAGTTCTGTGCCAGCGGCGCCGGGCAGGCGTAAATCCGAAATGATCAGGTCGAACTGGTCTGGCTCGTGGCGCTGCTCTGCTTCTTCCACAGAGCCGACATCTTCAACCTCGTAGCCCGCATGTAACAGCAATTTGCGAACAGCAGAACGAATAATGTCCTCATCTTCCACGATCAAAATTCGGGGCATAGCAGTCTCAGAACCTTTCGTTCGGGCGGATGGCGGAGTTGTCTGGCTCCGGCTCATAAGCGGGCAGCTTCAGTCGGAAGCGGGTGCCGCGCCCGGTTGCCGGGTCTGCGGGGCTTTCAACCTGAATGTTGCCGTAGTGCTCTTCAATAATGCTGTACACCAGCGACAAGCCAAGGCCGGTTCCTTTGCTGGTGGCCTTGGTGGTGTAAAAGGGCTCGAAGACATGATCAAGCTGATCCACGGGTATGCCCGAGCCCTGATCAACGACCTCGATGATAGCCGAGTAGTCGTCTTCCTTGCCAGCCACCCGAACAAAGCCCCCCTCGGGGGAAGCATCTCGGGCATTAGCCAACAGGTTGACAAAAACCTGCAAAAGCCGCTGTTCGTCGCCTAGTATCAGGAGCGTTGCAGGACAATCATTGGTGTAGTGGATGCCAAGCCCCTGGTCGCTCAGAGACAAAAGGTTGATGGATTCGTCCACACAGCGCCGAATACTCACAGGCTCATATAAGTTGGCTTGGGAGTGGTTTCCGGTGCGGGCGAAGTTCATTAGCGATTGCAGAATGGCTGATATGCGCCGAGTCTGCTGCTGAATCTGGCTGGCTGTTTCCAGTATTTCCGGGTTGTCTGTTTCGAGCTTGAGGTTCTGAGCCAGTGAGGAAATGCCTGTTACCGGGTTGCCGATTTCGTGGGCAACGCCCGCCGCTAAGCGTCCAACGGATGCCAGGCGTTCACTGTGCATCAACTCGTCTTCCAGCAACCGGGTTTCGGTTTGGTCTTCCACCAGAATAATACTGCCTCCATCCGGGTGATCCGGGCCACTCAGGGCAGCTTTGTGGAGATTCAGCCAGTGGGGTCGGCCTTTTAGATCCAGTCGGTGTTTGTAGCGGTGCTGGTCTTCTCCGCTGTTGAAATCATCCAGCAGATGATGCCAGTGGTCAGGAAGTGCCATCAGCCTCGCACCGACAACGTCATCGGCGGTGATTCTGGTCAGCTCTTCAATGGCCTGGTTCCACATCAGGATTTCACCATCCTCGCCCACGGAGCAAGCGGGTATGGGAAGGTTTTGAAGGGTTTGTCGATAGTGCCGGCGAAGGTTATCCAGTTCGCCTGCAAGCCCGGTTAGCCGGTTCTGGTAGTCTCCCAGAGCACGCTCCACGTACCTGATATCCTGGGCGGTGCCACCTTGGGCCAGTGGTTTGAAGCCTAGGTGGCGTTTGACCATATCCCGGGCAACTGACGGCCCCAGTAACCCAGACAGATTGATTTCAACTTGATCGCGCAGCCGTCTGAGCTGATAAGGCCGGTATTCCACATTCGGTAGCCTCAATTGCCCCAGCGCGCGTTCTACCTCTCGCCTGGCTGCATCGTAACCAAGGGGGTCGGCCAGCTGTCGCACAAAATCGGCGGAAGAGTTTGCCAATAGCTCTCGGCGCTGCGGGCGTGATAGGGCACCCACGGAGCAAGCTTGGGCTGCGCTGGTTTCTTCGCTGCTACTGGAGCTGAGAATGGATATCAGCGCAAACACCGACACATTTGCGGTTAGGCTGACAAAAGTAAATATGTGCCAGTTGCTGTAATCCGGAACGATCGGCGCGTTCAGCCAGTCCATCAGGTTGGCGGTGTGGGAGAACGGTAATACTAGAGTGACCAGCCAGATAACCAAACCGGTAACTAGCCCGGTAATCAGCCCCCGTCGGTTGCCTTCCGGCCAGTAGATAACTCCCAAAGCACCTGGAAGTAGCTGCAATGTTCCGGCAAGAGAGATGGCCCCGAGAATCGATAGGTCCAGGTTTTTGCCCAAGGTTTCGTGGAATAGCAAGGCCAGCAGAATAATTGCAGCAATTAGCAGGCGCTTTACCCACTGCAGCCAACGGTAAATATCGCCCTGATCTTTTGGGGTTTTCAGGGGCAGAACCACGTGATTCAGCACCATGCCTGCCAACGCAAGCGTGCTCACGATCATTAGGCCGCTGGCGGCAGACAGCCCGGCGATATACATGAGCAAAGTCAGCGCTGGGCTTTGAATAGCCTGGGCAACACCAATCGTGTAAAAGTTGGGTTCGGTGGTAACACCCAGCGCCTGGCCTCCCCAGAGAATCAGCGGCACCGGAATGCTCAGCAATAAAAGATAAAGCGGCAGGCCCCAGCTGGCTTTTGCCAGTGCTTTTGGTGACGGGTTCTCGCTGAACGTCATGTGGTACATGTGCGGCAATACCAGGGCACCAGCAAAGGACATCAACATAAGGGCACGCCAGCTGCCATCGTCGACACTCAACGACATGGACGCTATGGATGTGGCGTTGTTTGTTTCAAACCAGGTGTCCAAACCGCTCATGCCGTCGAACACGCCAAAAAGCACAACCCCGCCAATCACCAGCAAGGCCGCCAGTTTCACCAGAGAATCGAAGGCAATGGCCAACACCAGGCCCGGGTCGTTGTCTGCCTCTTGGTGGCGCCGGGTGCCAAAAAGTATGGCAAACAGCACAACGATCAGACTGAACATAACGCTGATCAGGTGCGGAGATGTGTCTGGCGCAAGAATGCTGGCGGATGTGGAAACTGCCTGTATTTGCATGCTTAGCAGAGACAGGATGGCGCCGCCAGAGCAAAGGGTAACAAGTGTGCCTGCCCATTGGCTGCGATATCGGTAGGCGAATAGATCTGCTAAAGAGGTCAGTTGATAGGCGCGGCCGATACGCATGATCGGATTGAGCAGAACTGGGGCCAATAAGAACGCCCCGCTAATTCCGAGGTAGTACGCAAGATAGCCGTAACCGGATTCTGCCGCCAAGCCGATACCGGCATACACAGCCCAAATGCCGGCATAAACGCCCAAGCTTAGGGTGTAAACCAGTGGGTGACGAACCCAGTGCCGGGGTAGCATGTCACGCTCGGTTATCCAGGCGATACCGAACAGGACAATAAGGTATAGCAGGCTGGCAAACAGCAGCCCAGAGGCACTAAAATTCATTGGGATCTCGTCGCCATTCCAGCCAAAACCCGATGGCAATAAGCACCGCCCAGATCACGAAAGGGCTATACCAGGCGTTCCCGGGGGAGATCCACCAGTCGAGAATGTTGGGTGAAAAGATATAAATGGCCAGAACCAGTAAAAAGACCAGTCGGTAGATATACATCAGGCATGCGATCCGCGCTGGAGTTTGTGAAAGGCTTTATACCACGACAGTCACCGGGATGTCAGGTGAACGGCCCCGCGTTTCCAGTGCGCGCCGGCCCATTTCAGCAGGTTTTCTACTGACCCGGTTAGTAGTGATTTTGGCGGTTGTTGGTTCAGCGCGTTAAGTGCAGCGAACAGGTTTTTTAATGGTATGTGATTATCCAACGCCGGTGCATGGTTCTGTTTGGACAGCTTTTGCCCCTGGTCGTTAACAACTACGGGAATGTGAAGCCAGTGTGGAGGAGTTGCCTCCAAGGCCCGATAAACCTGTGATTGTTGAGCTGTCATGTCCAGCAGGTCTGAGCCGCGTACCACATGGGTAATACCCTGTGCGATATCGTCTACCACCACCGCAAGTTGGTAGGCAAAAAAGCCTTCTTTGCGCAAAATAACGGGATCGTCAATTTCGGCTTGAACAGCCTGGTGCTGTGGCCCCAGTAGCTGATCGTGCCAGTGACATTGGTCATCGTTCAGAGCAAAGCGTATGGCGAAGGGCTGATCACGGCTGGAGGCACCATCTCGGCAGTGCTGCGGGTGCCTGCCATGATTGGCTTGGAGCTGTTTGCGTGAACAACTGCATCGATAGGCGGTGCCTGTGCTTAGCAGATGTTCAATAGCTGCATGATAAGCCCTATGGCGCCGGGACTGAAAGTGCACCGGTTCGTCCGGAAACAGCCCGTGGGCGTCAAGGCTGGTAAGGATTTGGCCTGTGGCTTCTACCGGTTCCCGCAGAGGGTCGAGATCTTCAATGCGAATTAGCCATTGCCCATTTCGGAATTTAGCTTCTAGGTAGCTTGCCAGTGCTGTCACCAGCGAACCGAAGTGAAGCGGGCCTGTGGGGGAAGGCGCAAATCGGCCCCGATAGGTGTGGGAGCTGATCATGAATCTGACCCTGTGGCCGGCAGGCCCATATTGGGCCGCGCCGGGCAGGTCAAGCTTGCCGCCTTAGATGCCAGTCTGGCGCTCGCGGATTTCGGCAAGGGTTTTGCAGTCAATGCACAGTGTTGCAGTCGGCCGCGCTTCAAGGCGACGGATGCCGATCTCCACACCGCACTGGTCGCAAAAACCGTAGTCGTCTGTGTCGATGCGGTCGTTCGTCTGATCGATCTTCTTGATCAGCTTGCGCTCGCGATCGCGGGTGCGCAGTTCCAGGCTGAACTCTTCCTCCTGGGTTGCGCGATCACTGGGATCTGCGTAGTTTGCTGCATCTTCTTGCATGTGGTGCATGGTGCGGTCCACTTCTTCCATCAACTCCTGCTTCCATTGCAGCAGCAGATTTTTGAAGTGTTCCAACATCTCTACACTCATGTACTCTTCACCCTTTTTCATTTCATAAGGGGTGAAGTTTGTAAAACGTTCGCGTGATTGGTCTGCTGTGGTTGCCATATGACCAGGCCTCTTTTTATATACCTCACAAGAACGCTGTGCTTCCCTGCGCGCCAGCCCCCGTCGCGGCGCGGTTATCACTTGGATGAAGCAGTCGTCCTGAAACGGGATTTGGCGGAAAATAGCAGATTAGTCACGGAGGTGCCAGCCCTGTGATGCCAACTTCACGTTTGGAGAGCCTATGAAGTTCCCGGAACCATTGATTGCAGGGCGTTTAATTCGGCGTTATAAACGCTTCTTGGCCGATGTACGCTTGCCAGATGGCACGGAAGTAACGGCCCATTGCCCCAATACTGGCTCCATGCTGGGCTGTCAGCCGGAGGATGGCAGGGTATGGCTGAGCCGTAGCACTAACCCTGCCCGTAAATTGGCCTATACCTGGGAGCTTGTAGAAACAGCTCCGGGCATGTTGGCGTGTGTGAATACGGCAAGGCCCAACGCCCAGGCACGCGAAGCCATTGAAGGCGGGGGCATTCGCGAACTTCTGGGTTACAGTCATTGTCGCCCAGAGGTGAAGTACGGTGAGGACAGAAGTCGGATTGATTTGTTGCTCTCTGGGCATGAGTCAGAGCCGGATGCCTGGGTAGAGGTGAAGAATGTAACCCTGGAAGAGTCCGGTCAAGGCTTCTTTCCAGATGCAGTGACAACCCGCGGCCAGAAGCACCTGCGCGAGCTGATGGCTCAAGTTGAGCTGGGCGACAGGGCTGTGTTGCTTTTTGTGGTTAACCATACGGGTATTGTAACGGTGCGACCTGCAGACCACATTGATAAGTTATACGGCCAGTTACTACGGCAGGCGTGTGAGGCAGGTGTCGAGGTCTTGGCTTATCGGGCGAGCCTGATGGGTGACGATGGTAATCCAACCGGTGGGTTGTCTCTGGCCGAGCCTGTGCCGATTAATCTGGAAGTCTGACTTCCAGATTGCCCTGGTGTTCCCGTAAGTCCAAGGCCGTGAGTGCATCGCCCTGGCAAGGCCCGGCGATGCACTCGCCATCGCCTGGCTTGAACAGCGCGCCGTGGGTTGAGCACTGAAGGAACAAATTGTCGATGTCCATGAAGCGGCCCGGCATCCAGTTAAGTTCAACGCCCATGTGAGGGCATTGGTTCAGGTAGGCTCTGGGCGTAAGGCCGTCAAGAAACACAAAGCCGGTCAGGGGCAAGGTGTCCGGGTGCTGTTCAACGCCGGCCAGCGAGAATTCGAAAAACTCGCCGGCCTGCAGCGCCTGTTTAGCGCAAAGGAATTGCCATTGGCTCACTTTGGGTTCAAGCCAAAATGCTGTCGGATACGATCAGCCACGGCTTCTGCCACCTGATCCTGATCTGTACGCAGGTTAGCGGTATAGGCTTTTTCGTTAGCGGTCAGAGGCTCAAACCAATCTTTTTGGACATCCAACAGCTCTATTGTCGCTTCTGAGGCATCGCCCTTACGCTTGCGTACCCAATCTTTACGTAGTTCTTCCGGCGCTTCACAGTGAATTAACGCAAAGGGTACCCCTTGGCTTTCCGCAACCGCCGCAAACAACGCCCGCTCTTTCTCCCTCAGGCAGGCCGCATCGGCGATGACAGGTAGGCCTGCAGCGAGTAGGTCGCCAGCCAGGGTTGCCAGGCGCTGGTAAGTTTTGTCATTGGCCGCCTCTGAATACAAATTTTCCCCGGTGGGCGACTGACTGTCGTCCAGTGGAGCCAGGCCATGGAGCCGCTTGCGCTCAATGTCGGATCGCAGGCGGATAAGGCCCAGTTCGCCCGATAACGCTGCGCTGACGCAGGTTTTGCCGCTGGCGGAGAGGCCCACGGTAGCCAGCAGGTAGCGATTCGGGATGCTGCTGTAGTCTTCTGCCAGCTGAGCGTAATCACGGTAGCGCTGCATGAGGCCCGCTTTTTCCTCTTCGTTTAGAGCTGGGTTGCCCAGGGTGAATAGCGCAATCTTCCCCCGCACCAGCGCCCGGTATGCCTTGTAAAGGGGCAGCAAGGGTAGGGCGTCAAAATCGTCCCGGTATTCCAGGTAGGTATTCAGAACCAGGTTTGCCAGAGCTGATTCGTTCCGGGATTCTAAATCCATCAGTAAAAAAGCTAGGTCATTAATGACGTCGATACAACGGAAGGGTTCGCTGAACTCGATGCAATCAAACACCGTGACCTTGCCGTCGTACACAGTGATGTTGGCCAGGTGCAGATCGCCGTGGCATTCACGTACAAAACCGTCGCGCTTGCGCTGTGCAATCAGATCACGGTGACGATCGAAGGTGGTCTGGGTCCACGCCTCAAGATTGTCCAGTTGGCTGAGCAGAGCCGGGTCATCAATCATCGGTCGGATCTGGTCGAAGTTCTCCTGCATGCCGGCGTACACAGCTTCCGGGGTTCCCAGCGGCTTATCGTCTGGTAATGGTGATAAGCTATTGTGGAAGCCAGCTACCTGCTGCGCGAGGCTGGATAGCAGTTCTGGGTCGAGGGCGCCGGTTTCCTGCATATGATCAAAAAGCTGGTTCTGGCGGAACTGGCGCATTTTTAGCACATACTCAAACGGCTCGCCTTCGCCGTCGATAACGGGGTGCTCTGGGGTTCCGGTAATGGGAAGTACTTCCAGGTACAGCGGCTCTGCCAAGCGACGGTTCAGGCGCAGCTCTTCTTCGCAAAAATGCTTGCGGCGTGCCAGTGTGGAGAAATCAAGAAACCCGAAATCCATCGGTTTTTTGATTTTGTAGGCGTACTGTCCGGTTAGAATTACCTCAGAAATATGAGTTTCGATAATCTGAAATCCGTCAACCGGGTGGTTGTAAAGCTCTGGGTTTTGCATTGCCAGTAACAGGTTGCCTGGGGGTGTTTCACTCACGGTGTGCTCCTCGCTTACCTGAACTCGTTGATTTTTATTGGCACATCATAACGGGCAGGTTACAGAAATAACACATAGTTGGCCTGCCTTATGTTGTGTCAGCTTCGTTATAATCCCCCGATGAAAAAAAACAGATCCCCCTCGAAGCCTAATAGAAAATCCCAAAGTAAGAACAGCCGGAACGGACGCCGCTCCTGGTTCTGGAAAATGTTTATCCGCTTAACGGCTATCGGCTTTGTGCTGCTGGCTTGCTGGATGGTGTACCTGGATGCAGTGGTTACTTCCCGGTTCGAGGGCCGGCGGTTTGA
>JBQCZX010000148.1:0-9310 GCA_052089485.1 Marinobacter sp.
GTGTACTCCGGGATAGTCCCGGCTTCGTTGCCTGCGCGCTTAGCGCCGACACACGTCAATTCATTACCAAGCTTTTCAGCTTCTTCTGCGCTTACTGCGGCATGACCGACAGCAGGCAAAGACAGAAAAGACGTTAGCGTAAGGGCTATAGTTGCGCCACGATATTTCATTGTTGTTGTCTCCAAGTGTAGTGGTAGCGACAGATTCAGTGTCTATGCAGTACCAACCATCGAGCATCGTCTGCTCAGACTAAATCGCCGGTAACTAATGCAAAACGACACTCAATCCATCAGGCGTCATCAATTGCTCAGAATGAATATTTCGCTGCAAACGTTAGCAGGTCACGATCGGTGAGAGAGCGTCCCTTTCTTGCATTCGCATCCCCCATGTAGGCGACATAGGTGGCTTTCAGTTCCAGGTTTCCCAAGTATTTGAAGGTAGTCCCCAAAGACAACCGGCGATCCCCCTGGCCACCACTGACAGCACCCTTCAGCGGCGTATTGCCATCAATCACATGAGAGAAGTTAATCGGTACAGAAAGGTCCCAGCCGGATATGGCACCCGGATAACTTAGGACGGCCTGCAAAGTGTACGCCGTAGACGATTCGGTTTGATATCCGGCAGCAGTATCATAGCTATAGTCATCATAAGACTCGCCCGCAATAACCACATCCTCAACACCGGTCACTCCCGTGTGGACAACTTCCCCAACCAGCGTTGTGCCACGGGCCCAGGGCATATCCCCCAGGGTGTGAATAAAGCTAACCTGCGCCTGGTAGCCCTCGCCGCGAGTATCTTGTGTTGCATAGGTACCCGGCGCTGCCCCCGGAACTCTTACGGTCACGGGTGCACCATCACGATAGGAAATCTCACTGGAAACCTGAGTGTCGCCAATACGAGTGGACACACTGGCACCAGTGAGTTTGATGTTGTCGTAATAGTCAATCTTGTAGGTGCCAGGCACCGTAGTTCTTGGGTCCCCTGGAACCAACTGATAAAAATCAGCGAGCTCGACGCCGGAGGGGTTTTTGTCGTGGTAATTGATGTGGAAGATGGAAAATTCCCAATCGAAGTTCGGCCGGATCATGGCCCGAACACCGTATTGTCCCTGGTCGCTCGGGTTATTAACGCCGTTGTAGCGGCCAATCCCCCCTGCCGACAAAAAGTCAGGTTCTGGACCAACTACGTCGGTGGTAGACAAGTAACTACCCACTGGGTTCAGCTCATTTTCCAACCACTCATATTGATAGTAAGCCGATAAACCAAACAGCGGGTTGATGTTCCAATCCACAGAAACCTGTCCGTTTGGTAGCAGCACTTCTTTGGTTTCAGTGCCTGGTGTGCTGGACTTGACCACATCAACAGGGCCTTGAGCGCCGTTCACGCCGGGATAAAACAGACCCTCACCCCATGAGATTACATGGCGACCGGCTTTTACCGACATATACTGATTAGCAGGCAACTCGATATCCCCAAACACATAGGCATCGAGGAAACGGCTGCGGCCACCACTGTAGTATTTGGCACCATCACTGAATTCGTCATTGGCGCCAAGCTTGTTCACCGTACCCGGGGAATCGTTGTCGTTACTGTTGTGATACACATCATCGTAGAACGTCGTCGCCCGTAGTACGCCACCCCAACCGCTATCATTGGTGTAGATCATTTCGGCCAAGGCACCCACGCGATGGGAGACCAACGCGTGCTTATCAAAGTTACGGTTGCCGTCGTCGGCGCCCGGGTTAGAGATAAGATCATCATCCTGATCTTCCATACGTACACCGATGCCGTAGCCCGTTGTGACGCTCCACTGCAAATCACCACCATGGTCGAAATAAACCGTATCACCGGCGTAAGCCAATGGCGCCATAGTCGCTGCTATAGCGGCAACAAGACTTGTTTTGGCAAACCGCTCAATATGCAACATCGAGCCTTTGTTTTTGTTCTCACTCATGTTTACTCTCCAGGTTTAAGGCATATCTGCCTGAGTTACTTATTTTTAAATATGAGTTACCTGCGCATCTGCAGGGGTCTCATCGCTGCCTCCAACACGTTGATAGCGGTAGCGCTCCCCACTTAGCCGCCGGGTAATTCTTCCTTCGCCGATCAGAAAGTTCAGGTGGGCCAGGGTCTCGCCATTGGCAAGCAAGGCGTCAAAAGCCGACCGGACTCGTGGAAACACAAACCCCATCATTTCATCAGCTGTCTTCGCTTCAGCCATTTCTGCGAGCATCGCATCCAGGTGCCCGTGATGGTGCTCAGCCAGTTGCGTCAAGCGATGGTGCAGGCCATAAAACGGGCGTTCATGGGCGGGAAATACCAGCACATCGTCAGAAACCGCACGCAGGCGCTGCTGGCTCTCAAGCCAGTTATCCAGAGGGTTGGCGTCAGGCTCGGTTACCGTTACACACACACTGGAGGTGATTCTCGGCAACACCTGATCGCCAGAGATGAACAATTGGTCCTGGCGACAATACAGACACGCATGTTCCGGTGAGTGGCCAGAACCGACCACAATTTCCCAATCCCTGCCGCCGATTCGCAAGACCTGTTTATCTGTGAGGCGCGTATAACTGGCGGGTGCGTCCTGCTCAAAGGAGCCATCGCCAATCACCTCGAGAAACTCAGCCAACCGAGCATCTGCCACACCACTGCGCTTAAAGAATTGGGCAAACTCCCAGCTCGGCTCGTCGCTTTTGGTCGGATCGATGAACAGTGCCTGATATTCGCCCTGGGTCATGTACACCGGGCATTTGAACCGCCGGGACAACCAGCCAAGGCAACCGGCATGATCGTGATGAAAGTGAGTGGCGATCACAGCTTTCACCGGTGCGCCCAGCATTACGTCACGAAATACCCGTTCCCACACCTCCCGGCTTTGGGCAGTACCCAGTCCGGTATCCACAATGACCCAGCCATCTTCATGGCTCAGCAGGTATAAATTGATGTGATCAAGGCCAAACGGCAGCGGCATGCGCAACCAGACAATGCCCTCTGCGACGGTCTGCCAACTGCCAGTCTCAGGCGGTGTCTCCCAGGGATAACTCAACTGGGAGTGCTTTTGCTCTGCTGGTGCCGGATAGTTTTTCATGACTCGCTACCGGCAAAGGGCGGAAATCCGTTACGCTGCAAAACATCGTCGCTATAGGCGCTGTAGGTCTCGTTTGCATCATCTTTAACAAACACCGGGTCTGCGAATTGCGCAGGGTCGTAACCCTGTTTTTGCAGGTCGACTTTGCGGTGCTTGAAAGTCGTCGTCATGTCCGCTTGCGCGGCCACGCGAATAAACGCAGGGCGGGCATAATGTGGCAGACATTCGGTAACAAACCGGAAGAACGCCTCAGGCTTAAACTCATGGCCTTCCTGCATAACAATCAGCGCCATGCCAACCCGACCTTCATGTTCCGGCACTCGCACGCCATAGACATTGATCAGTTCCAGGCCCGGGAAACCGCCCAGTTCTTCTGCCACTTCCTGAGTAGAGACGTTTTCACTCTTCCAACGATAGGTGTCACCAATACGATCAACAAAGTAGCAATAACCTTCATCGTCGTAGCGCAAAAGGTCGCCCGAACTCCACCAGGCGTCGCCTTTCATAAGGACATCGCGCAGAATCTTGCTTTCAGTTGCTGCCGTTGAGGTATACCCCTCAAACCGGCCAGCGCCAATCTCAGGCGAATCGACAATATAACCGACAGCCTCACCCGCTTCGCCAGGCTCACACGGCACGCAGAACCCATTTTCATCGCGAACGTGGGATTGCGTTTCCTGATCAAAACGCAACAGACGCAAGTTGGTCTTATTCCAGCCAGGAATCCGGCCACAGGACCCGATATAGTTGTCCACATTGATGGTGGCTGTGTTGGCTTCCGTAGCTCCCCAGCCTTCGTAAACATCCACGTGACCAAATCGGTCAAGCCAGCGGCGCCAGTTCTCGCCGGTCAAACCCGCACCAAGCATGCAACGCAGCGTGTGATTTTTCTCGTCAGACTGTGACGGCGTGTTCAGCAAGTAACGGCAAATTTCGCCGATATACTGAAAAACGGTCACACCATACTTTTTCACGTCTGGCCAAAAGCCACTGACACTGAACTTACGACGAATAACGATAGAAGCGCCGGCTTTCAGCGCAGTTGAGGTAACTGAGGTTGCAGCAGCGCCGTGATACAGAGGCAAACAGCAGTAAAAAACATCATCAGTGGTTGCATTCAGCGTGATTTCCATCACATCGCCGGTGCTCATCCAACGCATGTGGCTGTACTTGGCCGCCTTCGGAAGCCCAGTGGTTCCCGACGTAAAAATGTACAACATGGAGTCTTCTGCCCGAATGTGGGCACGCATCTGACGATCGGGCCGATCAGTACCTGCTCCGGCAATCTCGCTGGCAAAACCAGTATCGAAGTGGGACAAATAGTCTTCAGACGCCGGGTTTTCGTCATCCGGAATCAACCACTGGGGCCACTCAGCACACTCCGATGTTTCTATGAATGGTTCAACGCACTCTTCACCAACCAGCACAACCTTAACGCCGGTGCTTTCCAGCACATGCCTTAGGGGATTGCCGCGAAGATGGTAATTAATGAACGTTGCAACGGCGCCAATCTTGGCCAGCGCAAACCAGCAAAAAAACAGCTCCAGCCGATTCTCCATTGCAACAGCACAGACATCTCCGGCCTTAATACCCCGCGCTAGAAACGCGTTTGCGTACTGATTGCAAATAACCTCAACTTCGCCATAGGTATAGTGACGGTCTTTGTAGATTAAAAACGGACGATCCGGAATCGCATCTGCTTTATCCTCTACCCGGTCACCCAGGTTATAGAAATCGCCAGGCTTGATTTTAACGGCCGCTTCCGAGCGTGCATCAAGCTTGCGCTGCGTATCCTCTCTCGACGGAACAGCAACCGTGTAATCAGGGCTCTTTTTTCTAGTTGTTGAACCAATGCCGGTCATTACTACCTCCAGTTCTGGGCTATTTCCTAGGGCCTGACCAACAAAATTACTTAAGACATCAGGCAACACGGGTTGGTTGTTATGACGGAGATTATGGAAGCAAGGAAGACCAAACATCGTCCGTTAAGACTAAAACGAAGCGATAGATTCGGGTTTAAAAGGGTAACTGGCAGATGGTCTGAACGGACGATGCCGATACATCATCATCGCGTCAATGATGATGCAAAGCACAACAATGACAAGAGACCTAAAAGTATGACTACTGATTCAGACAAGGTATCTGGAAACGCCCATTACGCGTTGATGCTTCTAGCCTTAATTTATGTGTTCAGTTACATCGACCGTCTTGTGATATCTGTTCTTATCGAGCCGATAAAAGCGGAGTTCGGTGCCTCCGACACCATGATCGGCCTGCTGACTGGCGTTGCCTTTGCCCTTTTTTATACCGCTTTCGGCTTACCTTTAGGCCGGGTGTCAGACCGTATTGGCCGCAAACCGGTCATTGCCATTGCCTGTATCGTTTGGAGCATACTCACCATGTTCAGCGGTGTGGTAGGTAGTTTCTTTATGTTGCTCGTGCTGCGTATAGGCGTGGCGATTGGAGAGGCCGGTGCCAGCGCGCCTTCAGTGGCGATGATCTCTGAGATTTACCCAGCCCGTCTTCGTGGCCGGGCGATGGCCATCTTTGGCCTTGGGCCATCGCTTGGTGCTGTTCTGGGTATAGGGTTTGGCGGGCTGCTGGCAGAGCTCTACGGATGGCGAACAACACTGATCATTGTGGGTGCCCCTGGAATCGTGATCGGCCTCCTCCTTGCCTTCACGGTTAGGGCACCCAAAGTCACGGTTACCGCAGCCGCAGGATCCTCAGACGACGGCATGTTGCGTACCGCCAGTACGCTTATCCGTATTCCAGGCTTCTGGCAAATTATCGCCACCGGCAGCGCCGCGGCCATTACCGGTTACGCCATTCAAATGTGGACACCGAGCTTTATGATCCGGTCGCACAACCTGAACATCCAGGATGCCGGCATGCTCATGGGCCTTGCAGGCGGCGGACTGGCGGTTCTGGGCACCCTGGTTTGCGGCTATACGACCGACAAACTCTCAGCTCGAGACCCGGGTTGGCAACTGGGTACAGCACTTCTAGGCACGGGCCTAAGCATCCCACTGGCTATGGCATTTTATTTGTGGCCCGCAGGCACAGCGTTTACGTTGGGCAGTGTCTCAGTACCGACCGGATTCCTGTTCTATATGGGTTTCGCGTTCTTTGGTGTTTGGTGGACTGTGCCCTGCTTCAGCGCGATGTGCCGAATCCTTCCGGCCAACAAGCTGGCACAAGGCACCGCGCTGTTCTTCATGGGTGTCACTTTGCTTGGCGCCGGCCTTGGCCCAGTGGTCGCCGGTATAATCAGTGACCTGCTCTACTCCACCATTGGCGCGGAAGCGTTGCGCTACGCACTCGTGGCAGCAGTCGGTTTTCTGTTCGTACCCTGCCTCTTTTTGATCAGCGCTATCCCCAAGTTCCGCAGACAGGTGCTTGGCGCTGAAGCTGCTAACTCAACTGAAACCGCGGCCCATCACTCTAAGCCCGCCACTTCTTGAAGGACAACGTTATGGCTAAATCTAAAACCAAAGATCTCCCTCTTCCCGTCGGCAAATACGCAAAACTGGACAACGGGTTAACGCTGCACTATCTGGACATAGGTAGCGGCCCCACCATAGTGTGGCTACACGGATCGGGGCCTGGCGCCAGCGGATTCAGCAATTTCAAAGGCAATTATCCTACTTTTGATAAATCTGGCTTTCGCAACATCGTGCTGGACCTGCCCGGCTTTGGCCGCTCCGACAAGCCTGACGACGTTAATTACGACCTCGCATTCTTTGTCGATAATCTGAAGCTACTACTGGACAACATCGGTATCGATCGCTGCACTTTACTGGGTAACTCTTTGGGCGGCGCCATTGCTCTGGGCTTTACCCTGGATAACCCGGAGCGGGTAGACAATCTGATACTGATGGCACCTGGCGGCGTTGAAGAGCGTGAGACTTACTTCGAAATGGAAGGTATCAAGCGCATGGTGGAAGTTTATAGCCAGGGTCCCATGGGCGTGGAACAGATGCGGCAGGTCATGAATCTGCAATTATTTGACAGCAGCCAGCTTCAGGAAAGCATTCTGGAAGAGCGGGCCGCCGTGGCCGTCACCCAGCCCGACAACCTGTTCACCACCATGATGGTGCCGAACATGACCGAGCGCCTGCACGAGATCAAATGCCCTATTCTCGGGTTCTGGGGCACCGATGACCGCTTCAACCCTGCCAGTGGCACATTTAAAGTCATCGAAAACGCGTCCAACGCTCGCTTCACTGTGCTTAACCGCTGCGGCCATTGGGTTCAGGTAGAGCATCGGGAACTTTTTAATCGCCAGTGTCTGGATTTTTTGCGCGATTGCTGATTAGCCGGCCTTGTTCAGTACAGCTACAAATTAAAGGACAGCTATTATGAGCCAATACAAACATCTGCTCAGCCCGGGCAAACTTGGCCCTGTTGATCTTCGCAATCGAATCATCTTGTCGCCAATGGGTGATAACTTTGCTGATAACGAGGGCTATTGCACCGAACGGATGCAAGCCTATTATGAGGCCCGTGCTGCCGGAGGCGCCGGGCTGATTATTATGGGCGTGGTTTCTATCGCCTTCCCTCACGGCACCGCTGAGCCCTTCCAGTGCGCTGTTTCTGATGACAAGTATATTCCGGGACTGGCAAAACTGGCCCAGCGGGTGCATCGCCACGGCGCCAAAGTGGCGATGCAGATCCAGCACGCCGGCAAGGTAGCGGCACGAGATCTCGCCGAAGGCCGGGATCTGTGGGTGCCGTCCATGCCGCGGATGACCAAAAACAACATCATGTCGTCGCTGACGCCGGAAGAACTCAACAAGTTCATCAGCTCACAGAAGCGTGACAATAGCCCGACCATTCGGGTAATGGATAAAGACGACATTGCGCAGATGGTCGAATGGTTTGCCGCCGCTGCTGAACGTGCCGAAAAAGCGGGCTTTGATGGTGTCGAAATCCATGCCGCCCACAACTACATTATTGCGGGCTTCCTGTCGCCTTACCATAATCAGCGAGAAGACGAGTATGGCGGATCACTGGAAAACCGTGTGCGCTTCATGCGCGAAGTGATACAGGCGGTTCGTGCCCGCGTTAGCCCCGATTTTGGCGTATGGATGCGGCTCGATGCCTACGAGCTACACACCGAAGGCGGTATTAACCTGGAAGAAGCGAAGCAGATAGCGAAAATCGCTGAAGAAGAAGGCATCGACGCCATTGCGGTGTCGGCCTACGCAACCATCACCACGGGGTCTGCTTTTACCGATGCGCCTCTGGTACAAAAGCCAGCCGGGTTCCTCGACTGGGCGGCCGAAATCCGTTCGGTGGTTGATACCTCCGTTATCGCACTGGGGCGCATAGAGCCAGAAGTTGGCGACAAAGCCATTGCCGATGGCCAATGTGATTTTGTCGCCATGGGGCGCAAACTACTGGCCGATCCGGAACTGCCCAACAAGCTGGCCGAGGGTAAGCCCGAGACTATCCGACCCTGCGTATACTGCTACACCTGCGTCAGCCAGATCTTTATTAACGAACCCATTAAATGCGCAGTGAATCCGTTTACCAGCCAGGAACATCAGAAAGTCCTGCTACCCGCCGCCAGCAAAAAGCATGTGGTGATTGTGGGGGGCGGCCCTGCCGGCATGGAAGCTGCCCGGATTGCCAGCCTGCGCGGCCATAAGGTGACACTGATCGAGCGCAGCAATCGCTTGGGCGGCACTTTGTTCTTCGCCGCGCTGGCGTATCCGGAGAACGGTCCGCTACTGGACAATCTGGTTGCCCAGGTTAAGGAGTTGCCGATTGAGGTACGCTTCAATACAGAGGCTACCCCAGAGCTGTTAAGCAGTCTGAACGCCGATCATGTGTTCGTTGCTACCGGAGCCAGGCGCGACGCCCCTGACATTTCCGGTGCCGACCAGAAGCATGTCTGGAGTGGCGATGAGCTACGACGCCTAATGACCGGCGACCGTGCCGATGAGATAGCCAAAGCCAAGCTGTCGCTGACCCAGCGCACCATGATGAAGGCTGGCAGCCTCAGTGGCGCCACCAACAGCCGTGATGCGTTGCAGGGGCTGTCCAAATTATGGATGCCTCTGGGCAAACATGTGGTGATTGTTGGTGGTGGCCTGGTTGGGCTGGAACTGGCTGAGTTCCTGATTGAACGCGGTCGCACGGTTACCGTGCTGGAGCCTGGCGTATCTCTGGGTAGCGAACTGGCCATTGTGCGTCGCTGGCGGGTGCTGGATA
>JBQCZX010000149.1:0-9296 GCA_052089485.1 Marinobacter sp.
TACGCTGCCACCGCCATCGGTGCCATGCCCTTCGCCGGTGTCGCTTTGGCACAGGCCAGCACCACCTCCGCATCGACAGCCAAAGCCGCGAGCGGGGCTGCCGCAGCTGCGGCTTCAGGCTACGGCGCCTCCACAGCTAATACCAAACTGGAGATTATAAGCCTGTCAGCGCTGGAAGAGCCGTTCAAAGCCAAGATTCCTGAAGCTGGCTATGTCTTTGTTACTGGCGCCAAAGGAGACGAGTGGACGCTGCGCGAGAATCGCCGCGCCATGGAAGACTTCCGCATCGTTACCCACCGCCTGACCGGCGTAAGCCCGGATGAGCTGGACATCTCCGTGGATATTCTCGGCCACAAGCTGCCTTACCCGTTTTTTGTCGCCCCCATGGGTGCTCACCGTATGGTTCACGAAGACGGTGAAGTGGCCACTGCACGTGGTGCGGGCATGGCTGAAACCATCTATTGCTCATCTGGTGCTTCAAACAAAACCCTGGAACAGATCGCAGAGGCTACCACAGGCCCCAAGTGGTTCCAGCTTTACTTCAATCAGGACGTCAGCGTTACCAAGTCACTGCTCAGGCGCGCCAAGAAGGCGGGCTATTCAGCTATCGTGTTGACCGCCGATGCCCTTGGGCCAGGCATGTCGGACAGTTTTCGGGCCATGGGCGCTCCCTTCCGCAGTGATATGACCTTTGGCAATCACGATCCCGAAAAAGGCGGCTCCGGTAACTTTTTTGCCCAGAAAGTCGATCTCACGCCAGACGACATCAAAATGATCAAGAAAGAAACTGGCCTACCGGTGATTGTAAAAGGCATTCTGCGTGCCGAAGACGTTGACCCGATAATCGACGCAGGCGCTGACGCCATTCAGGTTTCAAACCATGGCGGCCGCCAGGTTGACGGGGTACCGGCCGCCATCAGTGCACTGCCGCTGGTTGCCAAAGCGGTTGATGGCCGGGTGCCGGTTATCATGGACAGCGGCATCCGCCGTGGCATTGATGTGATCCGCGCACTGGCCATGGGGGCTGACTGCGTTGCGGTTGGGCGCCCGGTACTTTACGGGTTGGGTGTTGGTGGCTCGCAGGGTGTGAAATCGGTGCTGGAGGCTCTGGCTGATGAGCTGCGCGCAGACATGTTGCTGACTGGCGCCAGGTCCGTGGCTGATCTGGATGCCTCTTACATCTCCATCACCGGCCCCAGCGCCGAAATGCAGGAGGACTAAGCAATGTTGAAAAAACTATCCCTGACCGCTGCACTGGTCTTAGGCGTATCAGCCCCGGTGATGGCGTTTACCCACACCGGCGAACCCGTTGACCAGTCGATGTTTGAAGGCCGCGAAATTCTGCCCGACCCCTGGGCGGAGCAGTGCGATCTGGAACGCAGTCTGGAGCCCATCGAAGGCAAGAAAAACCTCTATCGCCACACCAACAACAGCTTTCCGGCGACCCACTCCGGGTTAGTGTTGATTCAGGATGAAGGGGCTCTGGTAGTTGATGCTGGCAACCATTGTGTTGCCGAGTGGCTGCGCGATGAGATCAAGTCTCGCTTCGACAAAGACATTACCCTGGCTATCATGACCCACGCCCACTTCGACCACCTCGCGGGTTCAAAGGTTTACCAGGAGGCGGGTGCAAAGGTTATTGCACACCGTAACGCCCTTGAGCCAATCATTGGCGAGAAGATGCCGGTTGCAGATCCGGACATCACCTTTGATGACGAGATGACGGTCAACTTCGGTGATCACGAGGTGTTGCTGCACCATGAGCGGGCGGGCAACCACTCGAACAGCATGGTACAGGTGTTGTTCAAAGACCTGAAAGCCCTGCAATGCACCGATGTGTGCCAGTCCCAGACGTTCCCGTACATGGACTTTCTGGACTTCTATTACGGTGGCTGGATAAACACATTGGATTGGGTGATTGAGCAGGATGTTGATGTGATCGATGTGGGCCACTATTCGCCAGCCACCAAGGAAGATCAGGTGGCCCTGCGGGCCTACCTGATCGAGCTCCATGACCAGGTGCTAGAACTCTCCCGGGAAGGCAAGAACTGGGATGAGCTGTGGCGCAAGGTGACGGCCGGGAACGAGCACAAAGACGACTGGTTTGGTTACGAATACATGCGTGTAGCCAATATCCGTGGGATGTTCCAGTGGGTGGACAACCATCGGCGTGGTCTCTGGTAGGCTTCTGCCAAAGTGTAAACTGTACGACCCGCAGCATTGCCGCTGCGGGTCTTTTTTTCGGGTAACAGCATCAGCCAGCAGTCGGGGTAGAGCGCCTTCCATTTCAGGAGAAATTGATGAGTCTTAAAAACACTGCCGACACTTACGGTTCCATAGCAAAGTGGTTGCATTGGGGAACGGCCATTCTGTTTCTTGGGTCGTACATCAGTGTTTATTATCGACAGTGGTTTACGGAGCGGGATACCCCGGAGAACTGGACTGCAATTCAACTGCACCTGTCAATTGGCGTGACAATAGCCGTTGTGGTTGTACTTCGGATTATCTGGCGTATAACGAATCGGGTTCCGGATCTGGAGCCGGGAACCAGGCTGGAACACATGGCAGCCCACGCTGGCCATTATGCTCTGTATGCCATCATGATTATCATGCCTGTCACTGGGTATTTAGGCTCGGGCGTCAATACAGAGTATTTCTTTTTGTTCGATATTCCGAAATTTGAAAGTACACAGTTATTCGAACTTCTCGTCATCGAAGGTATGGGGCTTACCAACGAGCAATTTGAGCCACCTATCGACTTCATCCATAAAAACATACTGGGTGCATGGTTGGTCTGGATGCTCATACTCGGGCATGCCTCTGCTGCGCTCTACCATCACTTTGTGAAAAAAGACCGAACACTACGCAAAATGACGGTAGAGAAATAAATCACTGCGGCTTCATGTGCAGTGGTTTGTCGCTCACGCAGAGCAAGGTGCCATAAGGTACGCGGAACCGGTAACCCTGGGCGGCGATGGCGCCACTCTCCATATCCACTGCAATAGCGCGGGCAAGATTAATTTGCGAACGCTCCTGGGCCCAGCGCATATAGGCATGGGCCAACACATAGCCACCAATGACCTGCGACTGCCGCAGCCCACCGCAATAGCCAATCATCAGCCAGCAGTGCGGGCGGATGACAGCAAGGTGATCGGTAAGGTTCTTAGGGTTGGATGGGCCCACGCCAATGTTAACCAAGGAAACACCCTGGCTTGGCTCGTTCGCCTTGAGCTCGATAAGTCAGGCGCAGTTCGGGATAACGAAAGGCGCAGTGGGAGTTCTGCGGCAGCTGGCGGTCCACAAGATACTGCTGCAGCGGCCAACGGTTAGTGGCGGTCGCGTAAGTCCTTAAAAGCCATGGTTAATGCTAGCAGAGTGATCAGTGTGATTGTCAGCAGTCCAACACTCACGGCGGTGTGCCACGAGCTGTGAGGGCGCAGGGCAAACACGATGGCGGTAATGATCGCAATCCCCACTGACGTGCCGATACGTTGCCCGGTTTGCATGATGGCCCCGGAGCTGCCTGCGTAGGCAAGCGGCACCTCAGCAAGGGTGAGGGTTTGGTTGGGGCTGATCACCGAGCCCTGGCCAAGGCCAAAAAAAGCCAGGGACAGCAGCAGCCACCAGATGCTTAGGCCCACATACTCATGCAATAGCACCACCCCGATACTGGACAGCAATCCGAAAACAGCAAACATCAACCCCCCAACAACCACCTTGCGGCCGTGGTGGTTGACCCGTTTACCGGCCCAGTTGGAGGACCAGGCAGAAAGCAGTGCCGAAGGGATACCGATCATGCCGGCTTCAAATGCTGAAAAGCCAACTCCTTGCTGTGCGTACAAGGGAATCAGAACCCAGACACTGGTCATGCCCAAAAAATACAGAAACATTATGACACTGCCATTACGGTAGCTGGAGGTGGCGAAAATTTTCAGATCCACCATGGGGCTGTAGCCGCGCCGGGTGTACCAGCGCTCCCACTGCACCCAAAGGTAAAACAGCAGAAGCCCTGCGGGTAGCAGTAGCCACATCAGTCCGTTCGAGCGCGATTCAACAAAAGGATAGAGCACGGCCAAAACACCCAAACCCAGTAACAGGGCACCCACTGGATCCAGAGATCTCAGGCCTTTATCTGCCAGAAGCTTGGGCTTGTGTATTAAAGGCCGTGGAAACCACAAAAACGCCAGCGCTATGGTTAACAAGCCTACCGGAACGTTAATTAAGAACGTCAGGCGCCAACCAATCTCCGGGCCACCCAGGTGAATCAGAATGCCACCAAGAACAGGGCCAATGGCAACAGAAACACCGACTGTGGTGCCAAAAAAACCAAAGGCGCGAGCGCGGTCCTGGCCCTGAAAATATTGCTGGATCATGCCAATGCCCTGGGGATTCAGAAACCCTGAACCAACACCCTGAACAAAGCGAGCCGCATTAAGCCAGTCCGCATCCGGTGCCAGGCCAGCGGCAACTGAGGCGAGGGTGAATATGGCAACACCCAGAATAAAAAAACCGCCGCGCCCCATGAGATCCCCTGCACGGCCCGCACTCACCAGCACCACGCCAAAGGTGAGTGCATAACCGGATAGAACCCACTGGATATCAGACTGGCTGGCATTCAGCCCTTCCTGGATCGATGCCAGGGCGACGTTAATCACACTCACACTCATCAACGACATAAAAATCGCCATGAGTAACACCATAAGAACTCGCCAGCGATCGGAGTCGCTGATGGTATCGGTGGTGGTATTTTGCTGTGGGGTCAGCTCTGTCATGTATTAGCCATAAAAGCAGCGCACGAGGCACAGTACAATCAGCATGGGAGCGTAATTAGATTCGCTGACTGGGTTGTCTGGCGTCGCGCCTGTTGCATAATTACTGCCAGTGTATTGTTGAAAACTAGCCTGGCGCAGTGGTACTCGACTCCGATGCCGTCAGTTTCAGTGGCATAAGCAGCAGCATCGCCACCACAGTAATACCCGCAAACAAGTACAGGCACAGTCGATAATTACCGGTCAGATCGAACAAGCTTCCGGCAATGGCAAAACCAGGCATAACACACAGTGTAATCAGCGGTCCCATCACACCCATGGCGCGGCCATAGCTTACAAGACCAAACACCGTAGCCACCATTGCCCCCCAGATCGGTACCAGGCCACCTGACGCAAGCCCTAAAAAGCCAGCAGCAACCAGCATAAGAGCGTAAGCAGGTTCAATGGCCAGCAGCAAAAAAGCTGCTAACACCAGAGCCATGGCTAACCACAGGCCTAGCTTGGGATTCATCTTGTCGGAAAGCACGCCAAACGCCAGCTTGCCGACAAAGCCCATGATGGCAACGGCCATAATCAATGAAGAGGCCTGAGCGGCAGTGACTCCCACACCGATAGCATAAGGTGCAATACTCGCCAGAATAGCCGTGTAAACGCTGAACAGCAGGCCTAGTGCAAGGCCAAGATACCAGTAACTCGGCATACGAATAATGTCGCCCAACTTGAGTTCGGGGCCGGTCGCCGAAGTTTCGGCTGTGCCCGCGACAACGCCCTCGGGAAGCAAGCCAATATCGGCAGGCTTGCCGCGAATGGTCAGTACCAGCACTGGCACCACGATAACGGCAATGGTCAGAGCCAGATATTCCAGCGTGGTGCGCCAGCCATAGGCCTGCAACCACCAAGTCACCAGGACGGGAATGGCAATGCCACCGGCCGATGTGCCGATGGCCGATATGCCAAGCGCTCTTCCGCGGCTAGTAGTAAACCAGCGGGATACAGTCGCCGAGCTGGCGGTGGCCCCGGCAAACGCATTGGCGACAGCCATTGTAAGGCCAAATAACACGATGTACTGGGTAATGCTGGTGGTGTTGCCCAACGCCCACAGCCCGGCTGCGAATAACAGGGCACCGCCCGACATAATCCAGCGCACAGGGTAGCGGTCAAGCATCACCCCTGCCACCGGCAATAGCAGCATTCCCCCGAATGTGCCGGCGCTGAGACTATACATAACCTCTGCCATGCTAACGCCGAATTCATCCCGCACAAACGGCACCAACAGGCTAACCGAATAGGTAAAAAAACCGACAACGAAAAGCTGGGACACCAAAGTGCCCACGACTACATACCAGCCAAAAAACATAAAATATCCCTCAGATAATATATAGCCTGCAAGTCACTCGCCGCTCACAAATGCCCGGTAAGTTGCTTAAAAGACTCCCTTTTGGCGCATCAGTTCGAAAACAGTACCGGAAATGGGGAATGCTGTCATTGCCAGTTGTTGGCATTTACTGCTTATATAGAGATTAATAGCTAAGCGCCTCAGCTACGTCAGAAACAAGAACCAGCACCTCTCAACATCTCAATCGTGCTCTCAGGAGTATTCAAAATGTATAACCCAGCAGATTTCGCACTTGATAATCATGTAGCCGTCGTTACGGGGGCGGGCGCAGGAATAGGGCGTGCCATCGCCGAGACATTCGCCGCAGCAGGTGCGGCTGTGATGGTCAGCGATCTTGATTCGGATACAGCCAGCGCCGTTGTAAAATAGATCCAAGCCAAGCGTGGCAAAGCAGCAGGTATGGCATGTGACGTGACCAACGAAGACGATCTGGTCGCGCAGCTTGCCCTTGCCAGGCCCGAAATGGAAAAAGCCGGGGGTGGTTCTATTCTCGCGATTACTTCTATGCCTGCCGAGAACAAGAACAAACGCACGGCGCGGGTAACCCTCTGACTGATCAATAGGAATGAAAACAATGACGAACAAATTTGATGCCTTCGCTGATTTCTATATGAATGGCCACAACGTTGTCCTGACGGGCGGCGCACAGAATATTGGCGCAGGGATTGCGAAAACCCTGGTCGCTGCCGGTGCAAATGTGATGATCGCCGACCTACAGGGCGACAAGGCAAAGGAGACAGCCAGGCAGATTGAAGCCGAAACCGGTGGCCGCTGCATCGGCATGGGCTGTGACGTAACCAGGGCCGAGGATATCGATGCACTGGTCAAGGCGACAGTCGATGCCTTTGGCGGCATTTCAACCTTGGTCAACAACGTCGGATGGGGTCCGCGCCACGCCGATCCGCGCGCGATCACAGAAGAGGAACTGGTGAACGCCTACAAGTTGAATACGATCAGTGCTTACCGGATGTCGATGGCCTGCCTGCCACATCTGGAGAAGGCCGAAAATGCGAGTATTACCAACTCGGGATCCTTTTCCTCAGCGGTTCCAGCCTATGACATTTTGGGCTATGGCACAGCCAAGGCCGCGCTGAACCAGATGATGATCTCGCTCGCGCACATGCTGGCTAAAAAGGTACGTGTAAACACCGTTCTGATCGGGACAGTGATGACCGAAGGGTACGCTGATGCCGGGCTGGACGAGGCAATGCAGGAGCGGCTGAAACACCCCGACAACCTGATTGGGCGCACGGGCCAGCCGAAGGATATCGCCAATGCGATGTTGTGGTTTACGTCACCTGCAGCCGGTTGGGTCAGCGGGCAGATCGTCAATGTTCACGGTGGCGGCTCGACGGTTCGACTGTTCGGCGAATAAGGCGCGCTTTGTTGATGTGCCGCGCAAGATACATCACCAGGGTTCTTGTCGTGACCCTCGCCTGTATAAGCGTGAGCGTGCCCTCGTTGGCCCAAACCCGTGCGGACCTCGCTTCTGATGCGGATTTCACGGTTCAGGTCGAGGGGCGCCCTATCGCACGGGTTGAAGTCGTTCTTTCGAGTTCAAGTGGCAACTCTTCCCGTGATGAGGTCGTCATTGCGCGCTTGAAAACCTTGCTTGCCCCAATGCAAGTACACGCCTTTAGCCGGGCCCTGGTTGAGTCTTCGCTTGGTGGTACAAGAACACATATCGGAGAAGGGCGGATCGGCTACCGTGTTCTGGATGCACCAACCGTCGGTTCGGTTGTCTTGCGAATTGAGGTTGATCTCTCAGCAGGTGCAGACGAAGAGGAAGTGGATCGCGTAACTTTTCCAAGCCTTCATCGCGATGGACACTCCTACCTCACCGCGATCCTCGGTGGTGGCTTCGGGGTGTATTCGGATGGTAACGCCTGGTTCGGCCGACCGGATCTGTTTACCCAAGGCAATCCACTTGCAGGCAATCTGCCCGGCAGACGGACAACGTGGGGTGAAAGTTATATTGAGGCAGGGCTCGGTGGTGCGACACAGCTTGGCAAAAGTGAATGGTATGCCTTCAGTGCATTGACCGGCCTGACCTCCGGGTCACTTGGGCAGGATATATTCCGCGATGACACACGAACGTTCTCCGATGTCGAAAAAGCCTATGCCGGACTTCTTTATTTAGACCCCGGCACTGGAAACAAATACAGCATCAGTGCCGGTCGTCAGAACGTGACCCTGAACACTGGCTTTTTAATCCATTACGTCCGCGGCTCTGCCAATATCGGAGAGCGAGGGGGAACCTATCTGGGGCCGCGCAATGCCAATGAGTTTTCGATAGACGCTGAGCTTACCTTGGGAGCATGGTCCTTTCAGGGATTCTATATAGACCCGGACGAACTGCCGCTGGTTGACGGCAAATCGACCTTTGCGGGAGTGAACATCCGATATGTGTTCAGCCCCGATCTTTCGGTCGATGCCAGCTATATCACTATTCCCGAATCCGGTTCCTTCTATACAGTACCGGGCGGTGGCCGTCTGCCCCGGGAAGGGCTGCAGACCGTTGCCGGGCATGTGAACTGGAGGCGGCCTTTCGGAGTGGACGGATATTGGCTGGAAGGCGAGATAGCCCAGCAATCCCACGAGCAGTTCAGTATGACTGCCCGCGCCGGTTATGCGCTGGTCGGGTATCGTTTTACCGAACAGCCGTGGACGCCCAGCATCTCGTACCGCTATGCATATGCTTCCGGTGATGATCCGAACACCTCGCGTTACGAACGCTATGATCCGATGCTGTCCACCGGTCTCGGCAATTGGTTGCAAGGCATTAGCTTCGGCAAGATCACGTCAAACTCGAACCTTGCGGTTCATCGGGTACAGTTCAATGTGACGCCCCAACCAGAACTTAATCTCACACTGGACTGGCATGGGCTAAGAGCATCTGAATTGAACAACCTCGGAGGAAATCCTGCGCTGTCGCAAATGACCTCCAGTGATATTGGCAACGAGACCTCCGTCACCGCCCGGTGGGCAATCTCACATACTTGGTATTTTCAGGGTGTAGCGTCCTATGCCCAGCCAGGTAAGGCGCTTCGCACCATCGGCGCTGACGACGCATGGACCACACTTCAGGCAAGCCTTTACTGGACGTTCTGATGCACTCCAGCCAAATGCCA
>JBQCZX010000150.1:0-7329 GCA_052089485.1 Marinobacter sp.
AACAGTTTTTGATATCCATTGAATCAACCAGTGATTGGTTCAATTGTACGACTCCAGCACGCTCCGGAACCGGCAAACCACAGGCTTTTGCAATGAGGTACCCAGTCAGTTCATTAACCACCCCTAGACTACGTGACGACGGAAAACACTTGAGAAACGCTCTTGCCTGAGTGCCATCCCCCCACGCGATATCGCATGCATAGGTCTCGGCCATTTTTCCATCCAAGGTTCGGCCACGGAGACTTCTCACGCGCTGGGGGGGTTAAGATCTCTATAGGTGATTCCTTCATCTTCCGAGATACCTATTACGTTCTGTAACCGTTGAATACTGCCGGCAAAGTGATCTTTGAACCGAGGCCCAATCGAGGCCTGTAAAAGATGGGTCAAAGGTATCAGGCAGAGAATTGTTCCGCCAGGCCTTCATTTGCCAAGCACCGGAATGAAACTTTCCAAAGTTTTCAAGGAGGTTTTCTCAAACTGGAACTGGCAAAGTTTCTGAGGCTTTTTGAAGATGCCCACCCACTCTATTGCTTTCGATCCAAAACCTCCCAGATTTAAATCGGATGCTCAATCCCTACGAGAATTGACCGCCGCTCCATTTCCCTAGTGAGTGCAGGACTGAAGCTGCCCACCGGACTTGACGGGTGTCATGACTGCCTGAGGGAATTCAAAATCGAATAAATAGAGAACGACTTGAATAGCAGTAATTGAAACATTGGTTGTCGTCCCTAACAATCGTTCTATCCGTAGGCTTCTAGCTAATCACACTAGTTCATTCCGGACAAGATTTCCCCCCGAGATAACAAAAAGCTAGAACTCTGCCTCGCAAATACTTGAACTTGGCGTTGAGGAGGAAGAAAAAAAAGCCAGCAACACCGTTAGCCCATCCTCTTCGATCAGCCTACGAATAACCTCCCCAATCTGCACCGCAATGTTCAACTGAATCCCCCTGCCCATCCAGAATCAGCCACATGGACTCAATCATTTGGGCCCACCCAATGGCGTACTGCTGTAGCTGCCGGGTGCCTACTTTTCGTAATACCTGGCAGTGCGCAGATTTTCTGGCACGGTCTAAGAGGCGACCACCACCCCGCCCTGGTGAGAAAGGGGAAAGATTTATTTTTGAATTGGGCCACGAGAAAGCCGCCCGGTTTCCTGAGCGGCTTTCTCGTTATCTTTTACAAGTTTCAGAACGTGTATCAGGCAGCGGCCAAGTACGCCCCCACAACCGTCAGCGCACCACCAACCCCACGACTGAACCGGCTATCCGCCTTCAGCATCAAGCTACCCAATCCACGGCCAATCAGGGTGATCGCCAGCGTAGCGATAGAGAAACCAGCCAGGTAAGCGGCGAGAGTGGCGCCTGCAGGCATTTCTGCGCCGTGGGCAAAGCCGTGGAAAAGCACGAACGCGCAAACCAGGGTGCCACCTACAGCTGTGGGCAGTTTCGCCAGTGTGGCAATAAGGATGCCGGCCACCAGTACCGAGAAGGTGATGCCGGTTTCAACGCCGGGCAGGCTCAGGCCGCCCCATGCGAGAGCTGCGCCGCCTACCATGCCGCCGATTACGAAAGCCGGGGTGGCGTTTTTCATGAGTGTGTTTTGGCGCACACTCCAGAATCCGATAGCGGCCATGGCCAGCAGGTGGTCCAGACCCAACATGGGGTGCAGCAAGCCGCTGGCGAAGCCACCTTCGGTGTGGCCGGGGTGAGCCATGGCGGATGCAGAGGCGGTCAGCAGCACGGCGGCGGTGAGTAGTTTTGAAGTCAGTTTCATGGTGTTGCTCCTGGTGGTTCTAAATTCGTTTTGGTTCGTGTGCTCAGGCCGGTTCAGCCATTTTTTCCGGGCGCCGCTCTGGCAGCATGCCGCGTTCCAGAATGAAGCTGATGATGGTTTCCAGCCCTACCCCGTCGTAAAGGTTGGCAAACACAAACGGCCGCTCGCCGCGCATTTTTTTGGAATCCCGTTCCATCACGCCCAGTGAGGCGTGCACGTATTCGGCGATGTCGATCTTGTTGATGATCAGCAGGTCGGATTTGGTGATGCCGGGGCCGCCTTTGCGGGGGATCTTGTCGCCGGCGGATACGTCGATCACGTAGAGCGTGAGATCCGACAGTTCCGGGCTGAAGGTGGCAGACAGGTTATCACCACCGGATTCCACCAGTACCAGCTCCAGGTTTGGGTGGCGGCTTTGCAGGTCGTCGATGGCTGCCAGGTTCATAGAGGCATCTTCGCGGATGGCGGTGTGCGGGCAACCGCCGGTTTCCACGCCGAGGATGCGGTCGGCTGGCAGGGCGTCGTGTTTCAGCAGGAAGTCGGCGTCTTCACGGGTGTAGATGTCGTTGGTGACTACGGCGATGTCGTAGTGGTCTTTCAGGGCCTTGCACAACTGGCGCAAGAGGGCGGTTTTTCCGGAACCGACCGGGCCGCCGACTCCAACTCTCAAACAATGTTTCATGGCGTGTTCTCCGTTTCTCTTGTAATCAGCGTTTGTTCTTCAGCTTCTGAAAAGCCGCGAATACTGGGTTTCGTGTAAGGCGCTGCCGAGGGCCAGGCCGGGCAGGATCGGGCCAAGCTCTTCGTCCTCGCGCTGCAGGGCAATCTCTACAGCGGTTACCAATAAGGGGCGCATGTGTTCAGTGACGCGCTGGGCGGCGGTGTGGCCAAGGGGCAGTGCTTTGCAGGCAACCGCCAGCTGGTTTTCCAGCCAGGCCCAGGCGAATCCGAGCAGGGTCTGGCGCTCGGGTACATTCCGGTAATGGGCCACCCAGGCGAACATGGTGATGTAACCGGGCTCGCCTGGAATCAGCTTCGCATCCGGCAGCAGGCCAAGGTTGCGCAGCAGGGTGACCAACGCCGCGCCGAGGCGGGTGTCTTCATCACTCAGTTCTGCGGTTTCCCAAACAACAGAGAACTGGCCGTTGTCCTGAATCTCGCCAATCAGCACGGACTTGGTGATGTGAGGGTTAGGCATCACGGTGGCGTAACCACCGGTGAGGTTGGAAACGGCTACGCCGATGATGGCGTCACTCTCCACACTCATGAAGTAGTTCCAGGCCGCCAGATGTCCCACCAAAGGAGCCGTGTCTATACCAGACAATTCCTGCTCGCCCACGGAAAAGGCCACCACCGGAATGTCCGAAGCATCTATACCCTGGTTACCCAGCTCGCGGTACAAGGGAACGTTGGCATCGCAGTTGATGGTTGAAACCACTGTCCTTTTGCCTGCGCTGCCAAATGCTTTAATATCCGAAACAACGGCCTGCTGATTGGGCGGCGCAAATATGGTGCAGTTGATCTGCTATCCGGACCGGATTGGCAAAGATCTGAAAAGCGGGGAGACGAAACGCCTGGATTGCCAGGCGTCAAACCCGCCCGAAATGTCATTTCAAAAAAACATTTTCTTCACGCAATAAAACATATTTGCACTATCTAAACATGAATTTCCTGCAATAAAATAAGCTCTTTCATGTAGTGGTGAACAAACAAGTCTTCATCGTTTCCCCAGACTGCCACCACACAAAAAATAGGTTTTCGATGTTAGAAAGCGGTTACAACGAAGTTTTAGTTGCCTGTTCCATCATAGTTGCCATTCTTGCGTCCTACACGGCCCTGAACATGGCCGGCCGAGTATCCAGCGCCTCAGGTAGAACGGCGGTGTTGTGGCTGGTTGGCGGTTCCTTCGCCATGGGGTTTGGCATCTGGTCGATGCACTTTGTCGGCATGCTTGCCTTCAGCCTTCCCATTGATCTGGGCTACAACGTTCCCCTCACCCTGCTTTCGCTGCTCATTGCCATCGCTTCCTCTGCGCTCGCACTTTATCTGGTGTGCCAGGACAAGTTGCCTTTGGGGCGCCTGTTGTCCGGTGGCATTCTGATGGGGCTGGGCATTGCTTCCATGCACTATACCGGCATGGAGGCAATGCTCATGAATCCGTACATTTTTTATGTACCCTGGCTGGTCGTGCTATCCATCATTATCGCTATTGTTGCTTCCCTGGGAGCCCTATGGCTGGCGTTTCGCCTGCGCGAGGAAGCCAAGCGGGCCACTTTTAGCCGCCTAGGTGCATCTCTGGTTATGGGCTGCGCCATCATCGGTATGCACTACACGGGAATGGCCGCCTCCAAGTTCCCGCTCAACAGTTTCTGTGGTGCAGCTAACAGTGGTATTGATACAAAATGGCTGGCCGTGCTGGTCATCATTGTGAGCCTCGCGGTTTTTGCTATTGCTCTTATTGTGTCAATGCTCGATGTACGCACGAACCGGCTGTCCAATTCGCTCGATGACGCCAACCTCGAGCTGATCAAACTGGCCCTGCATGACAACCTGACCCGCTTACCAAATCGTGTCCTGCTGGGTGATCGGCTGGAACAGGCGATACACCGGGCCGAGCGAAACCATAGTGAGTTTGCAGTGCTCTTTCTGGACCTGGACGGTTTTAAGGCCATCAACGATATGCACGGGCACCATGTGGGAGATCTTTTGCTAAAAGAAGTCTCGCACCGCCTTCTGGTGTGCAAACGTGAAGGGGACACGGCTGCAAGACTTGGAGGAGACGAATTCGTTCTATTGCTGGAGCCCGGCACACCGGGAAATTCCGCCACTTTTGCGCAGCGGTTGATTGATGCAATAGAACAGCCCTATGAGACGTCGAATACACTCCTTCGAATATCAACCAGTATCGGTGTCGCCATTTACCCCCAGGACGGCCAGACCGAACATGAACTGATGGTCAATGCCGACGCCGCCATGTACCACGCAAAAAAACAGGGTCGCAACGGCTACTGTTTTTTTGAGCACGGCATGAACGCTGATTTGCACCTGCAAATGCAGATGCAACAGAATCTGCGGCAGGCAGTCGATCGCAACGAACTGGTTTTGCACTACCAACCCAAAGTGATTGCCCCAAACGGTCCCATGACCGGGCTGGAAGCATTACTGCGGTGGCAAAGCCCTGATTACGGTTTTCTGGCACCAGACCGGTTTTTGCCGTTGGCAGAGAGTTCGGGGCTGATCGTTCCTATTGGCAATTGGGTCATCAACGAGGCCTGCCGGCAAATGAAAGCCTGGTACGATCAAGGCCATCGGGACTGGAGTATGGCGGTGAATCTCTCCGCTGTTCAGCTGGAACACGACAGCTTGGTGGACGTTGTTCGTTCGGCATTAGCGCAACACTCGCTGGCACCCTCACACCTAGTGCTTGAAATCACCGAGTCGACGGCCATGCGCGATGCCGAGACCAGCCTCAAAGTGTTGAACGAACTGTCTGCTCTTGGCGTGTCCATTTCCATCGATGATTTTGGCACGGGTTACTCAAGCTTGCTCTACCTGAAACGCCTGCCCGCCAATGAGCTGAAAATCGACCGCGGCTTTATTACCGAGTTGGCCCAGGGCAACGATGATGAAGCGATCATTCAGGCAATTATTGCTCTGGGTAAAACGCTGGGCATGAGGATTGTCGCAGAAGGCGTTGAAACATCAGAACAACAGGAGTTGCTGACGCGGCTTGGCTGTAATACCTTGCAAGGCTACCTGTTAGCCAGGCCCGCCGCGCCTGATACATTACTCGAAACAATTACTCTCCTGTCCAAGCGCGCTGAGCCAACGCTCGCTAGTGCTTAACCCAACTTAACGCGAAGCGTTGCGGCAGCTTTGAAGCCGCGACGCCGTGGCGAACACGCTACGAAGCGGCTAGTTGTCGGCTCCTTTAGCTGTCCGTTCCCTCAAACATCCGAATCCTGGCACTGTTAAGGTGTTTTTTCATCGCCAGTTCTGCACTCTTGGCATCACCGTCGATGATATGCCTCAGAATCGTATTATGCTCATCCTGAACAAAAGTTATGCGATTAACGTCTGTGGATTGTAATGACAGCGTTCGGGTAATGTTCATCCCCTCTTTTATATTCTCCCGTAACGATTTCATCACCGTGGAGTAATACTGGTTGTTAGAGGCCTCGGCAATGGCGAGATGAAACTCAAAATCTTCTTCGCTGGCAATGGCATGAAGCCTGTTTGCCTCATCAATTTTTTCTACCGCTGCAACAATACGAGCAAGTTGAGCAGCCGTACGCCGTGTAGCGGCGAGACCCGCGGCACTGCCTTCGAGATCCGTACGAAACTCGAAGCACCGTTGAATACCTGAAATGCTGGAAATCTTGGAGAATGAAAGAACCGCATCATCCGGGCGCTTAATGACAAAACTACCTGACCCCCGCCGGGACACAATCAGGTTATCTTCTTTGAGTCGCGTTAACGCCTCCCTCAACACAGGCCGTGAAACGCTGTATTTTTCACAAAGCTTAGCTTCACTGGGAAGCTTCTCATTCGCCGGGTACTCGCCACTAATGATTGCTACCAGGATTTTCTGGTAAGCCACTGACGAGAGCGACCGACTGATTTCTTGTTTTTGCATCTGCATAGTTATAGAACCAAAAACAGGGTGGAAAACGCCATAAGAGACAACTTTTAACAGCTCTCACAGCCATTTTGATTAGCAATTCAGTTACACCGAGATTAACAACATTTTCGCCCCAATGTCTTTATTGTCGACAAAACGGCATAAACATCGCCGAACTTTATCATTTTAAAGCATTTTCCCGCAAGCCAACTCCCAGCGGAAAGCCCCCAAAGAAAGCCCCGCTATCGATCACTGCCCAATAGAATATTACAAAAAAAACTAAGTTGTAAAAAGTTGTTTGATTTGTAAAATTTCATGCCGTACAGTCTGGCTTGTGTTCCATTAGATCAAGGTAAATATGCATGACAACAAATACTCAATATATGCAGTTAAGTCAGGAAGTTATCGATGACCTTCGCCGTGTGTCGACAGCAACGCTACACACTGCACTTTTCAAAAGAGGCTTACGCAACACCTACATCCAAGGTGTCAGCCTCATCAACAACCAAAAATTAAAGATGGTCGGCCAGGCGTTCACCCTGCGCTACATCCCGGCTCGTGAAGACGTTGATACTGTTGCGGCATTCAAAAGCCCTGAGCATCCTCAACGCCTTGCCGTTGAAACCGTTCCTGCTGGAATGGTGTTGGTTTCTGACTGTCGACAAGACGCATCAGCAGCCTCCGCAGGAAGCATCCTTCTCACCCGGTTGGAAGTTCGCCAGTGTGCAGGTTTTGTTTCCGATGCAGGCATAAGAGATTTTAACGACGCATCCGACATGAACATGCCGATCTTTTGCGCCAAACCAAGCGCCCCAACAAACCTAACCAAGCACCATGCGGTTGATATACAAGTACCGATTGGTTGTGGTGGCGTTATGGTTAATCCAGGCGATGTGTTAGTCGGCGATGGTGACGGCATCATCGTCGTCCCCC
>JBQCZX010000150.1:7339-9264 GCA_052089485.1 Marinobacter sp.
ATTGCGCAAGAAGTTTCCGAAGAAGCGCTAGCGATGGAGCTCTTCGAAGATTTTGTACTGGATAAGGTTCGAGCTGGAAGCAAGGTCATTGGGCTTTACCCTCCCAACGCAGAAACTCTGGAGGAGTACAACAGCCAAAAGGCATAGCGGTCATTGGGCCGCCCTTACTCTTAATAAATTGTCGTAAAAATTGAGTGCCTATTAATAACAATCAAACAAAAAGAGACATAGCCATGATCTTTAAAAGATTTAAAAACAAACTCATATGCGCCATTGGCGTCTGCCTGCTCGCTTCAACTGTCGCGGCGGCTGATTACCCTTCACGCGATATTCGCCTTATCGTTCCCTGGCCAGCCGGAGGTGGCGCCGACGCCATATCGAGAAAGCTCGGTAGTATTGCCGAACAGGAAATGCCGGTTTCTATTTACATAGAAAACATCGCCGGTGCCGTGACCGCCTCCGGCTTGATGCAGATGACTCGCGCTCGCCCTGACGGCCATACCATTGGCGTTCTGACCTACGACAGCGTGATCACGCTTCCGCGCGGTAAAATGGTCCCAGGCTATTCGCTTGACAACATGACCCCGATTGCGCGGATCACAAGCGAAGCCGACGCGGTAGTGGTGTCGGAACAGTCTGGCTTTACCAACTTCGAGGAACTGATTGAAGCCGCCAAAGCAAAGCCCAACAGCGTTCGTGTGGGCGTTGCCCCCAGAGGGTCAGGGCCTTTCCTTGCCGTTCGCCGCCTCGAGCAACACGCTGGCGTCAAGTTCAACGTTATCACCTATCCAGGGTCCTCAACCGCTGAGGCCGAAGCCCTACTGTCCGGTGAGTTGGATGCAGCAATTTCAAGCTTGGGTGACTTTAGCGGGGTTATAGAGTCTGGCGATGTGAAAGGCGTAATAGAGCTGTCATCGATACAGAACCCATCGTTTCCAAATGTTCCTCCCATTAGCACTCTAGGGTATGACCTGGAGACGGGAAGCTTCATCTTGCTGGCCGCTCCGAACAATACACCTGACGAAGTGATCGCTTCTCTTGAAACGTCGTTCAAGGATGCTTTTGAGAGCGAAGAGTTTAAAACCTGGGTAAAAGGTGTAGGCGTAACGCCAAGCTGGCTGGGCGCCAATGATGTGCAGGCGTGGATCGACAACCTGCAATCTGAAACGTTCAAAGTTATGGACGAACTTGGCCTATAACGATGCGGCGCGCACCCCCCTGCAACGCTGACAGGGGGGGATGATACCCCGAGGTGCATGGTATGTTTTATTTTTATAAAAAAATTATCTTTCAGGTTTTAATATTTGTTGTTTCTGTCGGATATCTCGTCACTGCCTTCAATATCGGAAGCCCAATATTGGACGGCGGGCTCCAGCCTTCTTTTTTTCCGCTGATCATAGGTTCATTTGCCGTGCTATTCAGTGGAATACTCCTTTTTAAAGAATGGGTTCTTGTAAAAAACAGAGCGTCGGATTCAGATGATGAAAGCAATCCATATGCTGCTCCAATTATCGTTTTTCTTATCTGCATTTACATTGTTGCCTTTTCAACTATCGGATATTTCATCCCCTCGGTGCTGTTTGTTTTTTCAATGATGCTAATGTTTTCATCAAAAGAAAAAGTAGTACAAAAGGCCGTTATTTCAATAGTGATAGCCACTCTCGGGTATCTCATATTCGAGCTACTTTTCGGGGTTAGACTCCCGACCTTGGGGGGTTAACTTATGGAATTCATTATTCTTGTAGCCGGCAGTTTCTCAAAGCTGCTCGATCCTATGGTACTGGCCTACGTCATCGCAGGTTTTATCATCGGTACCATTTTTTCCGCCATTCCAGGGTTGACCGCAACCTTGGCGCTGGCGTTGTTATTACCTCTGACGTACAGCCTGGATGTCACCACAGCGCTGATGGCTTGCGCCAGTATTT
>JBQCZX010000151.1:0-9104 GCA_052089485.1 Marinobacter sp.
TCAAAGGTGGTAACCAGAGCCTGAACCGCAAGTACCATGGCCAGCGCAAACTGCAATGCAACCAGTGGCAAGGTCAGTCGGCGAACCAGCACAGCAAGCTCCCGGTAGCGCCAAAGCGCAAGCGGTGCTTTTGATCGGTTCGCACGCCAGTAGGCCAGCTGAGCAACGGCGACCGGCGTTAACCAACCAGCACCGGCAAACACCAGAGCCACAGCAACAAACACCCAGGGCAGCGAGGATGCCAACCACGCCATGACCAGCCCAGCTACAAGTGGCGCTATCGCCAAACCGGTTCGAGCACCCAACGGCAAAGAGAACCGCCCACGGAGCCTAAGCAAAAGCAGATCCCCAAGGCAGGCAATCACCACCACCGCCAACATAACCAGCACCGGCGTTAACCAGCCCTGCCCTTGCCCCGCATAAAGGGGGATATCAAACAACCCGTCCAGAGCCTGCCCAAACCCGCTACCCAGTCCTGCCGCCAGCCATCGGCCTAACCAAACGCCGGGCACCACACACACCAGCGCCAGCACAAGAATTTCCACCACCAACCAGCGCTGAACTCGGCCGGGTGACACACCAAAACGCTGCAACAAGGCAAAGCTGTCCCGACGCTGTGCCAGTCCCAACAAGTAAACACTGCGCAACAGCAGTGCGGTGATCAGCAATACCAGCACGCCTAGAGCTTCCAGGTTGAGCAGAAAGCTATCCCCAAGCTCGCCGGTGTCCGGGCTGGCTGAGAAGGTTTTCAAACCGTAGTCGGAGGGCAGGTCAGATGCTTGGGTGGTGTCGGATGCCAGCAGAAACAAGCGGCTTTCACGGGCGCTGATCTCAGCTGCGGCATGAATATCCACAAAAGGCTTGCCGTCCAGCGGCTGATCCAGCGCCGGACGCGTTTCTGCCCCGCCGCCAAAACAGTGGGCGGCCAGCGGATCAATCCCTACAAGCCTGTTTCCGGTTTCTGGTGTCACTTCCAGCCATGGCATAACGCATGCGCCCGCAAGCCGAAGGGATACAAAGTCTTCAATCGCCAGAGCCTGGCCATTTTTTCGCACCACCTGCGGGCGCTCCGCCACAGCCCGCTCACTTTGATCCAGGCTGGCTCTGGCCTGGCTGGTCAAGTGGCTAACGCCCGTCCACAACATGGTGGCAAGAAGAATCATGATCGCCAAAGCAACCAGTTGCAGCGGGTGTCGGCGATAGTGGCTAAATAAAGCTTGGGGTATGAAAAGAGGCTGGAAGAGAGACCGAAAGCGTTTCATGGGTCGCTCAGGTGGCCGAGATCCAAATGTTGCTGGCAGTCGGCGGCAAGCTCGGCATCGTGGGTGGCCAGTATCAGGCTGCAGTCGTGGCGAGCCTGAAGGTCGAACAATACCCGGGTCACCTCATCGGCGGTCTGGCGATCAAGGCTTCCCGTTGGCTCGTCTGCCAGAATCAAAGCCGGCTCCATGGCAAACACCATGGCCAGAGCCGCCCGCTGGCGCTGGCCACCAGATACTTGATCTGGATAACGCTGGGCCAGCTCACCAATATCCAGGCGGGTCAGCCAGTCCTCACTATTTGCCGGATCACGGCCAGCAAGCTGGGCCCGTAACCGCACGTTGTCCAGCAGGGACAGCGCTGGCATCAGGTTCGCCTCCTGAAATACCACGCCAATATGCTGCCGGCGCAACGCCGACCAGGCCGCTGTTTTTTGCCGCGCCGCTCCTCTGGCTTCAAAAACCTGATCGCGCAGAACAACCGTGCCAGTATCCGGCAACTCCAAACCACACAGCAGATTCAGCAGCGTGCTCTTACCAGAACCGGAGCGACCGGTCAGTGCCAGCGACTGGCCCTGACCGAGGGTGAACGACAGCTTTTCAATAACCGGAACGGTTTCGTTGCCGCTAACAAAGTGCTTGCTCAGCCCCCTCACCACCAGCAAAGAGTTAGTCATGTAAGCTCTCCGTTGTGACCCTTTGCCCGCCACTCCCGAAACTGCTCCAGCCAGGATAACAAAGCCGGAATAACCAGCAACACCAGCACCGTAGAGAGCCCCAAACCAAAGGCAATGGAGGTGGCCATAGGTATCAGGAACTGCGCCTGCAATGAGGTTTCAAACAACAAAGGCAGCAGGCCGCCAATGGTGGTTAGCGACGTGAGCAATACGGCACGCACCCGCTGAACCGCCGCTTCGTTCAGCGCCTCATTAATGCCCAACCCTTTCTCGCGCTGCTGATTATAGAAGGACACCAGTATGATCGCATTGTTCACCACAATGCCGGCCAGACCAAACAGCCCGAACAGCGATAAAACCGTAAGCTGAATCCCCATTAGCCAGTGGCCCAGTAAGGCGCCCACCAAAGCGAACGGGATAATCGCCATCACGATCAGCGGCAAGGCCCAGGAGGCGAACACCCACGTCAGTATTACGTACATCAACGCCACACCGACCAACAGACCGGTTTTCATATCAGCAATGGTTTCTCGCTGATCCGCCGACCGGCCTTCAAAGCTATAGCGCACGTTGTAGCGGCTGGCAATATCTGGCAAAGCATTCGCCTGCAAACTCTCAAGGGTTTGGGCCGTAGTGCTTACACTGGTGTTCAGGGCTGAGGTGACCTCCACCGCCAGCTTGCCATCGGCGTGGCGCAGGGCTTCGAAACCCTGGCGATGATCCAGATTCATCACCTGCCCAAGCGGCACAAAACGTCCATCAGGTAGACGCACGGTCACTCGAGACAAAGTCGACAACCGCTCGCGTTGCTCCCGGGGCAGCTGCACCCGCACTTCCATCTCATCGCGCCCGTCCTGATAGATTTGGGCCACCCGGCCATCAAACGCCGCCCGAAGTTGGCTGCCCAGATCGGTGGTGGTCAGGCCCAACGCCTCGCCGTAGGCACTGGCCTGGTAGATCAACTGTTCCCGGCCCCAGGGCATGTCATCTTCCACGTTCCGCACACCAGGCAGGGTCGATAACGCCTGCCCGAGTTCTTCTGCCGCAAGTTTCAGATTTTCTGAGTTATCGCCGGTCAGTCGCACATTTACATCACTGCCCGGAGGCCCAGCCTGGCGCTCGGTAATGGTCAGGTTATCCAGCCCCGCCGGCAGCTGCAGCCGGCTGCGCCACTCGGTGATAAAATCCGGGTTGCGCACCGGGCGCTTATCCGAAGGCACCAGCTCAATCATGATGGAGCCCAGCTCATCCCCGGCCCGGGAGCTTCCGCCGCCGCCCAGGGTGGCGCCTTCTGTGGTAACCGCGTGCAGAATCAGGTTGCCGCCCAATGCCGATTCCGCCTCATTCAGTGTTCTTTGCATATCAGTCATAAACCGATCAACGGTCTTGCTGTCTGTGCCCGCCACAAAACTGGCGTTGGCGTAGAGCACGGAGGGCTCCGGCGTTGGGAAAAAGTTGAAACCCAGGCGGCCGCCGGCGAGCAAGCCAACGGTAACAATAGCCAACGCCAGAACACAGGACATAGTAATACCCCGGTGTTCCAGACTGCGTTGGGAAAAACGGCGGAACGGGCCTTCGCGAAAACGATCAAACCGACGTTCGAAACCGTTGCGAAAGCGCGCAATTGGGTTGCGGGTGGGGCGCACCGGTTTTGGCGCACCTTTGCTCGCTTTGCGGGGGTTGAAGGCATGCCGTAAATGCGCTGGCAGCACGATGAAGCACTCCAGCAAGGAGGCGATGAGCACGCAGATCATGACCACCGGTATATCGCCAAGGATGTTGCCTATCACGCCGCCCACGACGAGCAACGGCATGAAAGCGGCGACGGTGGTCAAAGACGACGCCAGTACCGGCCATACCATGCGCTTGGCCGCACCCTCAGAGGCGTATATAGAGTCTTCACCCATGCGGGCGTGGGCGTCGGCATCTTCACCCACGACAATGGCGTCATCCACAATCACCCCCAGCGCCATAATCAGCGCAAACAGGGAGATCATGTTGATGGAGCCGCCAATGAGCCAGAGCACGCCCAACGCTGCCAGAAACGCCGTTGGAATCCCCACGGCCACCCAGAACGCTACGCGCCCCGGCAGAAACAGATACAGCAAACACATCACTAACAGCAGACCGCTGAGGCCGTTACTGGTTAATAGAGAAATGCGATCGTTCAGCAGTTGCCAGGTCTCGTCGTAAATCTCCAACTGTATCGAAGGGGGCAGCGTGGCCTGGGTGTCGTCGAGCCACTGCTGCAGAACCTTGGCTGCGGCCAGTGAGTTGCCGTTTTCCGAACGCTGGAGCTGCAGCTCAATGGCCGGGAAGCCATTACGGGTGAGAGATACCTGGGTGTCGCGATCTTCCTGGCGAATGTCAGCAATGTCCCCAAGGCGCAGTTGTGTTCGCTCATCGCTGAGCACAGGCACAGATTCAAACGCTTGCGGGCTGCGTCGCTGCTCTACCGATCGCAATTCCCGAGCCGCGTCCTGCTGAGCCATGACGCCGGCGGGCAAATCCCGTGATACCGAAGCCACCCGCTCGGCAATCTGCCCGAGTGACAGCCCCAGCGCCTCCAGCCTTTGCACCGGCACATCAATGCTGATCTGTTGCTCGGGCAGGCCCCTGAACGTCACCCGGTCTATGCCTTGCTGTAACAGCTCGTCTTCATACCGGTAGGCCAGCGCTCGCAGTTCGCTGCGATCAACGTCCCCGAAAACCAGCAATCGTGCAACCGGGTCGTAACGTTCCAATCGCGCGACCCGGGGTTCCTCGGCATCGGCGGGCAGGTTGTTGAACTCATCCACTTGCTGGCGAACATCGTCCAGCGCGGTAATCGGGTTGGAACCCTGCTGGAACTCCAGAGTGATCGACGCCAGGCTCTGGGCCGAGGTGGAGGTCATCTTTTTGAGACCGTCTACGCTGCGCAGGCGCTGCTCCAACGGATTGGTAATGCCCTGCTCCACATCCTCTGCCGAGGCGCCGCTCCACACCACTTGCACGCTGACCACATCCAGCGCAAACGTGGGAAAGAACTGAATGTTCATACGGGTAAGGGCGAGCGCACCGGCAAGCAGCATCATCAGCATCACCAGGTTGCCCGCAACCTTGTGATGGACAAAAAAGCCGATGATGCCTTTTCGACGCCTCATTCAGCAGGGCTCCGCTTATCCTTGGCTTCACCTTCATCCTCATCTTCAACGGCGCCGGCCACGTCCACTTTCAGGCCGGTCAGCGCATTGGGCAGATGGGTGACAATCAGGCGGGCGCCTGGCGTAAGCGCCTCACCAGCAATCAAGAGGCGGCGTTCGCCGTTGGTTGAAAGCGCTTCGCCCACCCGCTCGACAGACACTCGCTTCATGCGGCTGTCGTCGGTAATCAGATACACGCTGTCTGCGCCATACAAGGCACTGAACGCAATGGCGACGGTTTCGCTGCGCTCTGGTCGTTCAAGGCTTACCGGTAACAGGGCGCCCGGGCGCAAGCCTGCTGCCCCTCCTGTCAGGGCAAGAATCGCCTCGGTTCCGGCGGGGTCGCTGGTGCCGGCAAAGCGCTCGAGCCGGAAGCGAACCTCCCGCTGATCGCTGTAAGCATAGAGATCTTTGCCTGCAGCCAGCGCATCCAGCAGCTCGGCCCGATACCTGTCGGGCACTCTGGCCCGGAACTCTAAGCCCTTAATGGCATACACCGAGAGCAGTGTCTGGTTTCGGGACACCTGATCGCCCACGGCAACCTGAACATCCGTTACCACACCATCAAACGGCGCAACAACACGAGACCGCTGCGCATCACGCTGCGTTGTCGCCAAACTGGCCTGAGCCTGTGCCAGCTTGGCTTCCAGGCTTTGCCGCCGCGCCGGGTGCTCGTCAATGGCTCGCTGGCGAATACTGGCCGTGAGCTCGGCCCTGGCCGCCACGTCGGTTACACTTTCGAGATTTTCACGGGAGGCCAGATTGCGGTCGACCAACGAGCGGGTGCGCTCCAACTGCCGGCGAGCATTAGCCAGAATTGCTTGTTCGCTTTTCAGCGCGGCCTGATCACTGCGGTAGCGCACTTGTTCAGAGCGGGCCTGCGCCTCAAGGTCGGCCACCTGGGCTTTCGCTTGGGCCAGTGCCGGTTCAATATCCTGGGCATCCAACGCCACCAGCAGGTCACCCGCGCTGACGCGCTGCCCTTCGGCCACTGGCCGCTCACCAATGCGGCCGGCCAGGGTAGCCACCACCGAAACCTGCTCCGGTGCTACCATCTCGCCATATAGGGGCAACACCGGCGTGTGAGCCCCCGGTTCCACTGCCTGAACCTGCACCCGCCAGCTACGCTCGGTGGCGCTGACTTGCGCCGGCTCCGGCCGGGTCATTTTCAGGAACAGAAAACCCAGGATACCAACGACCAGAATAATTAGGGGTGTAAATCGCTTATACATTAATTGTTGGCCAGCTAAGAAAAAGAGGCCCCGCCGCGCAGGCGGGTCACGCTGCTGAAAGTTGAGTCCCGAGCGCTATACGTTTATTTGAAGAAGACCATGCCAGCCGGTTAAGTGCAACGCCCGTGAGGCACAATGCCGTATCTCTCTGGGGGTACCTGTTCAGGCGCTTGCGGGAGGGCTCGCTTGCCAAGCCGTCCATAATATGATCAAATCACCGCCCCATTTTTCAACCACCCTTTTCATTTTCCTGCAATAAGCAAGAACCGAAACGAGGAACACCCTATGACCGCCCGACTTGATGAGAAACTGGAACTGATTTACGAAGACGTTCTACACCGCAATCCGGGTGAAAACGAGTTCCACCAAGCCGTTCACGAAGTTTTAGAAACATTGGGGCCCGTTCTGGTGAAGTACCCGGAATTTGCCGAGAAGAAAATTATTCAACGCATCTGTGAGCCCGAGCGCCAGATTATTTTCCGGGTGCCTTGGCAGGATGATAGCGGCGAAATCCATATCAACCGTGCCTTCCGCGTAGAATTCAACAGCGCCCTGGGGCCCTACAAAGGCGGCATGCGCTTCCACCCGTCGGTTTATCTGGGCATCATCAAATTTCTGGGCTTCGAGCAGATCTTCAAGAACGCCCTGACCGGCCTGCCCATCGGCGGCGGCAAAGGCGGCAGCGATTTTGACCCTAAAGGTCGCTCAGACGACGAAATCATGCGTTTTTGCCAAAGCCTGATGACCGAGCTGTATCGCCACATTGGTGAATATACAGACGTGCCAGCCGGCGACATTGGCGTAGGCGGCCGCGAAATCGGCTACCTGTTTGGCCAGTACAAGCGCATCACCAACCGCTACGAATCCGGCGTACTTACCGGTAAAGGCCTGGATTGGGGCGGCAGCCGCGCCCGCACCGAAGCCACCGGCTATGGCACCGTATTCTTTACCAATGAAATGCTGAAAGCCCGTGGCGACTCTATCGAAGGCAAAAAAGTGGTCGTTTCCGGTTCCGGTAACGTGGCGATCTACGCCATTGCCAAAGCCCATGAACTGGGCGCTACGGTTATTGCCTGCTCCGACTCCAGTGGCTTTATCGTGGACGAAAAAGGCATTGATCTGGCCGCGGTCAAGCGCATCAAGGAAGTTGAGCGTCGTCGTATCAGCGCTTACACAGAGTTCCACAAAGACGCGAAATACGTCGAAGGTGGCAGCATCTGGTCCATTCCTTGCGATATCGCACTGCCATGCGCTACCCAGAATGAACTGAACGCTAGCGACGCCAAAACTCTGGTTGAAAACGGCTGTATCTCGGTGGCTGAAGGCGCCAACATGCCGACAACTCCAGAGGGTATCGCTATTTTCCAGGACGCCAAGATAATGTATGGCCCTGGTAAAGCAGCCAATGCCGGGGGCGTAGCGACTTCTGCTCTGGAAATGCAACAAAATGCCAGCCGTGATTCATGGACCTTCGACTATACTCAGAAGCGCCTTGAGGACATCATGATCCAGATCCACAAGAACTGTTATGAAACAGCGGCTGAGTTCGGCTCCGAAGGCAACTATGTGCTGGGCGCCAACGTGACAGGCTTCATCAAAGTAGCTCGAGCTATGGCCTCTATGGGCGTTATCTGATCGCGGAGCAATAGCCAATGACCAAGGCCGATGGAAACTCACATAATGAGAAATGGGTTTCCACCGGCCTTGCGGGCCTGGACGATCTGCTCGACAGACTCCGAATCGGCGATAACATTGTATGGCGGGTGAGCGACCTGGACGATTACCGTCGGTTTGTTAATCCGTTTATCCAATCTGCGGCGTCTGCAGGGCGCCGCATCATCTATCTCCGCTTTGGCCAGCACCCTCCGCTGGTGCCCGCCGGACAAGCCAACATTCACATAGAAAGTATCGATGCCCTTGGCGGTTTTGAAGCCTTCACTGGCCGTGTCTGGCGTTTGATTGAAGAGCATGGCCGGCCGGGGCGCGTTCTATGTCTGCGATTGCCTGAGCGATCTGCTCAATGCCTGGGCAACCGATGCCATGGTTGGCAACTTTTTTCGGGTAGTCTGCCCCTTTCTCTATGAACTGGAAACCGTCGCCTGGTTTGCGCTTTACCCTGATCGGCACTCGCGTACGACGCTAGACCGTATCCGGCAGACGACTCAGGTAATGATTGATGTTCACCACCTCGGGGACGACATTCAGATCCAACCCATCAAAGCCTGGCAGCGGCAGTCCCCCACTATGTTTCTGCCGCACCGGGAGCAAAACGGTCACTTTATTCCGGTCACCGACAACAGTGACGCAACCCGCCTTCAAGCCGGGTTGGAATTGGCCCAACTAAATCGTCAACCGCTGCTGGATTACTGGGATCGCCTGTTTCTTCAGGTCGCCCACGCCCTTGAAGCCAATGATGAAAAACAATCTGCCGATGTACTGAATCGCGTATTAAACGTTCTGATTAGCCGGGATCCACGCATGCTGGATCTTGCCAAACGTTATCTCAGCCTTGAAGACTTGCTCGCGATACGCACCAGAATGATTGGCAGCGGCTATATCGGCGGCAAAGCCACAGGCATGCTGATTGCCCGCAGCATCCTACTCACTAATCAGCCCGATATCTGGCAGGAGAATCTGGAACCCCATGATTCCAGTTACCTGGGCTCAGATGCTTACTACGCATTCCTGGTACATAACGGCCTCTGGCCACTATCGGTGAAACCAAAGCCGCGGCTCTTCCCTCTGAAATTCCCG
>JBQCZX010000152.1:0-9010 GCA_052089485.1 Marinobacter sp.
ATATCAACGTGCTGGGCGTTGTGCGCGGTTGTAAGGCGTTTACGCCGCAGTTCAAAAAACAGGGCTCGGGTACGTTTGTGAATATTGCCTCTATGGCGGGCCTTATGTTGGCGCCACTTATGGGTAGCTACAATGTATCCAAGGCGGGCGTTATCGCTTTATCGGAGACTTTGAGCCAGGAATTGCGGAGCGACGGCATCCATGTGAGTTGTGTGTGCCCGGCGTTTTTCCAGACCAACCTTGCCAGCAGTATGCGTTCGGATATTCCCGGTATTGCGCAGAACGTGGGCAAATTAATGAAGCGCTCCAATATTTCTGCCGATCATGTTGCCGAAGATATCGTGCGTTCGGCGAAAAACAAAGATTTCTGGGTGCTGCCCCATGTGAAGGAGCGCCGACTTTGGATGCTCAAACGCTTTGCGCCCTGGGCGTTTGATCGCCTGATGTACGAGGAAAGTAAGCGCTGGATGAAGAAGATGGGCGGTAAGGCCAAGGCCTGAGCCGAACACGAGCGTAAATGGAGAGTAATTGAAGAGCAATTGGAGAGTCCTGAATGACCCAGATTGATCAGGCTGTAGATATCCGCGAAGGCGAAGGGTTGGATCTAGCGGCAGTAGACCGGTTTATGAAAAACGCTATGGCGGATCTTACCGGTGAGCCGGTTATCCACCAGTACCCGGGCGGTGCGTCTAACCTTACGTACCAGGTGGACTACGGCAACCGCTCGTATGTCCTGCGTCGACCACCTCTGGGCAAGATCGCAAAATCGGCTCACGACATGCTGCGCGAAGCAAAGGTGATGCGAGCCCTGAAGCCGGTGTATCCCTATGTGCCCGACATTATTGCCATATGCGATGATCACGAGGTGCTGGGGTGTGATTTCTATGTGATGGAGAGAGTGAAGGGCGTCATTCTGCGTCAGGACTTCCCCAAAGACCTGGACATGAATGAGGCCGACACCCGCAAACTGTGCTTAAGCGTGATCGATAAGATGGTGGACTTGCATCGGGTGGATCCCAAAGCAGCCGGGTTGGATAAACTGGGTAAGGGCGAAGGCTATGTTCAGCGCCAGATTGGTGGTTGGAGCGACCGCTTCCGCAAGGCCCGCACAGACGATGTGGGAGATTTTGAGGCGGTTATGTCTTGGCTTAACGATAAAATGCCGGCTGACGTTGCCCAGGTTGTGATTCACAACGACTTCCGCTTTGACAACGTGGTGCTGAACCAGGACAACCCCTTTGAAGTGATTGGGGTGTTGGATTGGGAAATGGCGACGATCGGCGATCCACTGATGGATCTGGGCAACACGCTAGCTTACTGGATTGAGGCAGACGACGAAGGCCCGTTCCAGATGCTGCGCCGTCAGCCCACACACAGCCCTGGCATGCTTACACGTAAAGAAGTGGTGGAGTACTACATGGAGAAGTCCGGCTTTCGGGCGGATAACTTCGATTTTTATGAGATATACGGGTTGTTCCGCTTGGCGGTGATTGTCCAGCAGATTTACTACCGATTTTATCACGGCCAAACCAGCGATAAGCGTTTTGCCGCGTTTGGCCATGCTGCCAACTACCTCGAAAAGCGCTGTCAGCGCCTGATTTCTGAGAGCTCTTTGTAATGGCTACGGTGTATCTGGTGCGCCACGGTCAGGCCAGCTTTGGCAAGGAAAATTACGATCAGCTATCGCCCAGAGGCTGGGAGCAAGGCAAGATTTTGGGCCAGTGGATGGTGGGCAAGATAAAGCCTGCGGCGATCTTCGGGGGCGACCTACAGCGTCACCGGGAAACCGTTGAAGCCGTTGCCACCGGGTATGGTGCTCAGTTGCCTGATATGCAGGTAGCCCCTGGTTTCAACGAATTTGATCATATCTCCGTTGTTAACCAGTACCGGCCCCAATGGAGCGATCGGCAGGTTATGGCGAGAGATCTGGCGGCTTTCCCTAAACCAGCGGCAGCCTTTCAGCAAGCTTTCGTCGAAGCGGTGCGCCGTTGGGCATCCGGGGACTATGACGCAGAATACGACGAGACCTGGATGAGCTTCAAAACCCGAGTGCTTGCGGGCTTTGATGAGATGATTGCCTACGCAGACGGCGGTGATGTTCTGGTGGCTACCTCTGGAGGCCCTATCTCGGTTATCTGTCAGCAGCTTCTAAACCTTGAGGATGAGCGGGCGTTGGCGTTGAACGAAGTCATCGTCAATACCAGCGTTACCCGGGTTCTGCATTCTGCTGGTCGTCGTAGCTTGTCCGTTTTCAACAACTATAGCCACCTTGAGGCGGAAGACCCCGCTTTGGTGACCTTCAGATAACACATTGAGGTGAATGAATGAGCAAAAAAGACTTGTTTGATTTGACGGGAAAAATTGCACTAATTACCGGCGCCAGCCGTGGTATCGGTGAGAGCATTGCCCGCACACTGGCAGATTACGGCGCACATGTTATTGTCACCAGCCGCAAGATCGACGGCTGTGAAGATGTGGCCAGCAGCATTCGCGATGCTGGCGGCAGCGCTGAGGCTTATGCTTGTCATATTGGTGAAATGGAGCAGATTGAAGGGATTTGGGCTCATATCGAAAAAGAGCACGGCAAGCTGGATATTCTGGTCAACAACGCCGCAGCCAATCCTTATTTCGGCCCAATTGAAGACACGGATATTGGCGCCTTCCATAAAACGGTAGACGTGAACATTCGGGGTTACTTCTTCATGTGCGCCCGTGGCGCTCAGTTGATGAAGAAAAACGTCGGTGGTTCGATCGTAAACGTTGCGTCTGTAAACGGTGTAAACCCAGGCCATTACCAGGGCATTTACTCGATTACTAAAGCGGCCGTTATTTCTATGACCAAATCCTTTGCCATGGAGCTGGGCCAACAGAACATTCGCGTGAACGCTTTGCTGCCAGGACTGACGGACACCAAGTTTGCCAGTGCTCTGACGTCTAACGAAGCGATCAAGAAGCAGGCTATGGCGCACATTCCGATGAAGCGGGTGGCCGATCCGAGCGAAATGGCCGGCACGGTGCTGTACCTGGCGTCTGGAGCCTCCAGCTACACCACCGGTGCCTGCATCAATGCAGACGGTGGTTACCTTACGATTTAATTGCTCGTAAGGGCCCATGAGGCGACTTCGGAGTTCGGTTTGCAGGTGAGAACTTTGAAGTCTTCGCTCAAGTCTGATGCGCTGCGAGCAAGGTGATCGAGGTGAGAAGGCTTGCTCGCCAGCAAAAGATCCTGAGTCAATGAGGTCATGGCCTCCGTGCTTTTGCTCATCATTGCAACATAAGCATCGCCCCGCGCAGCCTCGGAGTTGTTGATGAGTTCGGTGATGGTTGCCTCGAAACCTGACTCGTGGCGGTTTTCGAGGGCGAGCAATAAGGCCTGTTGCCAGTTTTTGCGCCCTGTTACCCAGACCTGGGTCTGTCCGGCGCGGTTTTCTGACCAGTCATTGATAACGCTTTGCTGCTTGCCATTCAGGCTCCCCAGCCACCGCTCAGTGCGCTCTATAGTTCGTTCCGCCCGGGCCTCGGCAAGCGCATCGGCGTTGCCAACCAAAAATTCGTTTTCCAGCTCTCGGTGCTTTTCCTCCATGTTGCCGGCCAGTTCGTTTACCTGTTCATCGCTTAGGCTAGATAGCAGATCAACTGCGTAGGGCGTTACCTGATGCAGTAGTGGTGGGAGGAACATCATCAGCTGCTTTTGCAGATTCTTGATCTCGGCTGGGCCCGGATTGCCTGTCGCCAGTTCATGCTGGAGCTTGCTCAACCACGCCCGGTAACGTGGTAACTCGGTGCTGCAGTGCCACTTTTTCAGGCTTTCAATATCGGCATCCAGTTGCTGCGACTGGGGTTGTGTCAGTGTAACGAAGTCCTCGACCCACCACACAATGCCCCAATCAGCATAGCGGTAGGCAATCCGGGGTGAGCTACAGCCAGCTATTAGAAAAGCTGAGATGAGCGCGAGAGCAATCGCTCGTCCAACACTTACCTTTAATGAATAGCCACATTGACCCATATTGCGCCTGACTCGGTAAAAAGCCTTTCGATAATAGGTTGGAAGCTTATTATCATTCTGCCTTTGTGCTTCGCTATCTTACTATATTAGCTGACCACTACAGCCCCCGGTGCCGGATTTTTTGGACGCATGGGCTGCTGCATTCCCTTTGGTAACCTTTATAGCCCCCGGGGCGGTGTTTAACGGATAGAGGTCTTGGAGTTGCGTGCGGCAGCCCGCGAAAGTGACGTACCTGTGGGCGGCTTGAAATGCAGGGAGTACAGAACCCGATCCAGCACCGCCTGTCCATTCCATGCTGGGTCGTTATTCACCATGCCCACAACCGCCCAGGTGGTGTTGTTTTCATCCCGCGTAAAACCGGCGATAGAGCGTACGTTTTCCAGGTAGCCGGTCTTAATGCGGCCCTCGCCATCCATACCTGTGTTGCGCAGGCGCCGAGCCATGGTTCCATCCATGGCAATAATGGGCATGGAGGCCATAAGATCTGAGGAATAGGGGCTGTTCCAAGCGTGTTGGAGTATTTTCGTACCCTGTCGGGCGGTGATTCTGCCGTGGCGAGTTAGGCCGGCGCCGTTGTCAATCACCATCCCGGCGGTATCAATACCCTTCTTTTCTAGCCAGTCATAAATAACCCGGATGCCGGCAACCCGGTCATCGTTCTCGTTATCCAAACGGTTTTGCGCGCCGATGGTCAGCAACAGTTGCCGTGCCATCACGTTACTGCTCCACTTGTTTATATCTCGCACCATGGTCACAAGATCTGGCGACGTGGTTTTCATAACCAGTCGTGCGCTTTCCGGGGTGGTTCCATTCAGGTTTCCACCGGACACAATGATGCCCATCTCTCCAAGTAGAGAGCGGATCATTGAGGCACTGTATTGCTCGTGGGGCAAAAGGGATAAATAGGTTGTCGTTCGGCACCCCTGTGGCAATTCGCCGGTTACCCGCACGGTTACGTTTCCGCCTTCTTGGAGTACCGGTACCCAGTCAAAATTACGACGAGACGGGCAGGGCCCTTCGGCAACGGCGGTTACTCGGTTGTCGATATCAATCTCACCTAAATTTGGCGTGCTCCAAGCTTGGGTGCCGCGCTCATCGGCGCGTATCTGGAAGTGGGTAAGATTGAGGTTGGTCAGGTAGGCAGACGGCTCAACCAAAAATGGTGCGAATGGGTTGTTGCCGTTGTCTGCAAATGGAGGAAAGCCGCCATCGACTTCAAAATAGCTTCCATCGAGCACCAGGTCGCCAGTAATGCGAGTTATCCCCATGTCGCGGAGCTCTCGCAGGGTTGTCCAGAGTCGCTCAAAAGTCAGTTTGGGGTCGCCGCCAAAGCGCACGTAAAGGTCGCCTTTGAGCGTATCGCCAACCATTTCGCCACTGGTCAGAAAATCTGTATCCCAATGGTGAGTGGGGCCAAGAATTTCCAGGGCTGCGTAGGTGGTGATCACCTTCATGATAGAGCCGGGGCTCATGGGCACATCTGCATTGATGCCTTGGTCAAGCCCCGGGCCGTTCAGGGGCACCGCGGCCATGCTCAGCGCTTTGTCGCTTTTGAGGGATTTTGTGGCGTAGTCTCGCATCTGGCTGGCCCAGAGGCGGTTGCCACTATAACTTGCGCTGGCATCGTCAGCAGCCAGTGCCGTTGGTAGGTTTGCCACAGTAGGCGCCAAGGCAAGAGCGGCCGCTAGAAATAGGGCGGGGCGCCTTGACCGAAGACTGATTTTTTCTGCGCTGGATGTGTGCGGCATACCCGGAATCACCGTGATGGCTACGTAATGAAATGTGCGGAGGAACTCCTAGAACGAACAATAGCCTATCTCTGCCATTTGTACTATGCAGAAAACCTCTACATGGCGTTAAAAAATGCCAGTAGCCTGCTTGTTTGTATAGGGATTTTGTCACTGGGTGTAAGCTATGTTACTGCCCGTATCCGTTGAGTGAATCAAGCCAATGGAATGTCATTGTATTTGATGATAATGGGTAGATTATCAACTGAAGGATTCTTTATGGCTAATATGCTCGCTCATCATGCAAACGTACTCGGTTCTGTCGCAACGTCGTCGCTGACAGCCTGGCGTGGATGTCTTGTGGTAAAGGGTGCGCCGCAACCGGAACTGCCTCTTGTGCTTTATGACATGGAAGGGTGTCCGTACTGCCGGCGAGTTCGCGAGGTGCTGACCGCGCTCAACCTGGATGTGCAGATCCGCCCTTGCCCAAAAGGCGCCCATGTATTCCGCAAACAAGCTGAGGCGACCGGCGGTCAGCAGCAGTTCCCTCTGCTGGTTGATCGAAATACCGATGCCGTCATGTATGAGTCGGAAGCGATCATCGAGTACCTGTTTCGCCAGTACGCAGCCCGGTCCGTGCCTGGCTACTATCGCGAGCGAGTCTGGCAACCCGTTTTGGGCTCACTTGCGTCTGTTGCCAGCGCCATGAGAGGGCTGCGTGCCAGTCCAACCGAGCAGCCGGAACAGCCGCTGCATTTGTGGAGCTTTGAGGGAAGCCCCTTTTCCCGCCTGGTGCGAGAAAAACTGTGCGAGATGGAAATTCCCTACACTGTGCATAATTTGGGAAAGGAACACTGGACGGAGATTGGCCCTGCCAGGCAACGTATCAAGCCCGGACCTTACAGGCCTATCCCTGGTGGAAAGCGTGATGCGTTCTTTAAGGCGCATGGGCGGGTTCAGGTGCCCTACCTTGAAGATCCGAATACCGGAGAGGGGTTGTTTGAATCTGCTCGTATACTGAACTATCTGAATGCGCAGTATGGCTAAAAACAATCAGCGATCACGCTGTTTCATGAGAAGCTTGGCGGGTATCATGGCCGGCCATTGAGGCAGTTCTTGAGCGCTCAGAACATGATAACCAGGAAGTTTATGTATACCGGCCAGTGCCTGTGTGGCGATATTACATTTGAATACGAAGGCCCCTTGGGTCCGCTCTCTTTGTGCCATTGCAGTCAGTGCCGCCGTGCCCACGGCAGTGCATTTTCTGCAAGTTCTCCGGTGCAGAAGGTGCGCTTCCGGTTTCTGAGCGGTCAGGATCAGCTGACCGAATATGAATCTCGCCCGGGTAAATATCGGGTTTTCTGCGGCCGCTGCGGAAGCCATTTGTACAGCCGCGTGGATGCCATTCCCGGCATTCTTCGTCTTCGGGTGGGCGTTATTAACGAGCCCTTGGCGAAGGGGCCTGCGCAGCATGTCTACACAGGCTCAAAGTCGGACTGGTTTGAAATAACCGACGACCTCCCTCAGTATGAGAAAACCGAGCGCACCGGCGACCCTCACTGAACAGGCACGACCCGATAGACCTTTCCTTGTGACGAATCGGTCAGCAACCATAGCGAGCCATCCGGCCCTGTTCGAACGTCACGAATTCGCTCATTCAGGCTGGTGAGCAAATCCTCCTCCCCGATTACCTGTCCGTTTTCGATGTCCAATCGAACCAATTTGCGCAACTTAAGGGCGCCCACGAACAAGTCACCTTGCCATTGGGGGAATTCGGTGCCGGTGTAAAACGCCATTCCTGAAGGAGCGATGGAGGGATCCCAATAGTGTAGCGGCTGCGCCATGCCTTCTTTTTCGGTGTCCAGGGTGATCGGGAGTCCTGAATAACCGATACCGTAAGTGATTTCAGGCCATCCGTAGTTGGTGCCCGCCCGTAAAACATTAACCTCATCACCACCTCGCGGGCCGTGCTCGTGAGTCCAGATATCACCGGTCATGGGGTGAACGGTCATACCCTGAATATTTCGATTGCCCCAGGTGAACAGCGTGTTGTTAATGCCCGAATCATCAAGCCCCGGGTTGCCTGGCGCTGCCTCGCCGCTATCGGTAATGCGGTGTACGCCACCGGCATCGTCTTCAGTATCTTGCGCCCGATCCTTATCACCGCGATCGCCAACGGAAATATAAAGATAGCCTGATGCATCGAAGGCCATTCGCCCGCCAAAATGTCGGGATGTGCCAGAGCGGGGCAGGGCTTCGAAGATAACCGTTATGTTTTCCAGTCTGTCTTTTTCAAAAATCGCCCGGGCGACCCTTGTGGTCATGCCTTCGTTGGAACGGTGAGCGTAACTGAGGAACAGAACCCGGTTTTTTTCAAAACTCGGGTGCAGCACTACATCGAAGAGCCCGCCCTGGCCCGTTACAGCTGAGGCTGGAAGCCCCGCAACTGGTTTGGATGACAGCTCCCCGGCTCGAATAACACGAAGCCTGCCGGCTCGCTCTGTCACGAGCATGGAGCCGTCTGGAAGAAAAGCTAAACCCCAGGGATGCTCAAGATCTTCGGCAACGGTTTCCAGTTGGAAGCTTGCTTCCTGGGACGTAAAAGTCTGGCCTGCTGCAGCGAGGGGTAGGCCGAGCACAGCCAGTGCACTGAACATGATCAGGTGTCGGAAAGAGAGCATCTTATTCTCCTTTTGCATTGAAAATGATAATCAATATCATTAATATCTTATGTGGGCCCGGCTTGGAGTAACGGCACAAAAGCTCGACATACGATCTGTTTACATCATTTGTTAAGGGAGGGACAGCCATGACAGTAGAACAGGAAATGATCGAAGGGCTGAAGATTGCTGCGGGGGCCGGCCTTGTTATCGCGCTTGTCGTTACTGGTTTGGTTGTGGGCGTCGGGGTTTGAGGCTAGCCCCGATTACGCTGCAACCATCGATCCAGCTTGTTGGCGAATTCTTTTCGATCGGTTTGGCTGAACGGGGCCGGGCCGCCTGTAGCCTGTCCGGCGTTACGCATCTCTTCCATAAAGTTTCTCATGGCGAGCCGCTGGCGAATGTTTTCTTTCGTGAAAGCTTGGCCCCTGGGGTTGAATACATCGGCCCCTTTCTCGATGGCGTCCGCTGCCAGCGGGATATCCTGAGTGATAACGAGATCACCGGCGCTGAGCTGATCCATAATTTCGTTATCCGCCACATCGAAACCCTGCATAACCTGTCTGGCTTTTATATAGGGGCTAGGGGGTAGCTTGATCACGTGGTTGGCAATGAAC
>JBQCZX010000153.1:0-8991 GCA_052089485.1 Marinobacter sp.
GGCGCATATAGTAATGATTTTTCCCCGACGATCAACCCTTTCGCGCCATGTTTTTAAATATTTTTCTAAAACTCTGCTTTCAGCTCTGACCAGAGTTCAGAAATTTTTTGGCTAGCCGGGCAGCATCGCTCTTGGGATAGTCGTTAACAACCTGCTCCATCTGACTACGAGCCTCGGTTTTCTCATCAAGCCGATCCAGCGTAACGCCCAGTTTGTAGACGGCATCCGGAGCCTTGCGGTGATCCCCGTAACGGGTTGACACAATAGAGAACGCCTGGCGGGCCTGCTTAAGCTGAGGCTTTGCTAGATAAACCTCGCCCAGCCAATAATAGGCATTTACCGTTAAGTCGCCTTCGGGGTACTTATCTATAAACTCATAAAGCCGGCTGATGGCCTCGTCGTACTTTTTCTGTTTATGGATAAGATCCTGAATGGCTCTGTATGTCTTGCGCTCTTCAGGCTCGGGCTGGCGATACTCTCGTATTTGAGCCGCACTCTTATCCTTTCCAGCGTCGTCATTCGAAGCCTTGGAAGACTGGGGCCCGGCCGACGCTTTCTCTGAAAGATCGAGAATGCGCTGATCCAGATCGATGTAGCGGTCTCTACCCTGGTCCTGTAGGCGCTTTATAAGGTGTTGCTGCTCTTCAGATTCGCCCTGAAGCCGCCGGACTTCGCCCTGAAGCTGCTGGATCATGTAGAACAGCTCAGAGGTGGCCTGGCTGCTATTGGCCTTACGCTGAGCCTCTGAGGCATTGCTCTTGTATGAAGACGTAGATGATTGCGCCAGCGTTATTCCCGCCTGCCCGAGGGCAAGCGGGAAAATTACTGCCGCCATGAGCTGTTTTCTCATGGGTTTAACCTGATGTTGTGTGTGCGTTTACTCGAATACGAGCTCCACACGGCGATTCTGTGCCCATGCACTCTCTGACGAGCCCATAACCGCCGGTTTTTCTTCACCATAGCTTACGGTTTCCATCTGACCCCGTGAAGCACCATTGACGATAAGGAAGCGCTCAACCGCATTGGCACGACGTTCGCCTATGGCCAGGTTGTATTCCTTGGAGCCGCGCTCATCGCCATGACCTTCAAGGCGCACGTTCTGGCCAGGGTTGTTAGTCAGGTAGCGGGCGTGGGCAATCAGTACGTCGCGAGCTTCAGGCTTGATTTCGGAGGTGTCAAAATCAAAATAGAATGTCGTGATGTCGCGCAGGGCTTCCTGTTCAGATTGCTGCTGAGCTTCCATGCGCTCTTCTTCAGTCATTGATGACGAAGAAACACCGTCCTGACCGCCACCGCCATAAACGGTAGAGCCTTGATCCTGATCGATGGGCGCAACGTCGGAGTCGTAGCCGCCTTCATCCATGCTTTCACCGGTAGTGCTACAGCCGGCAAAAAGGCCGGCGGAGAACAAAAGAGCTATTACTTTAGTTTGAGCTGAGAATTTCATGGTTCATTCCTTTCCGTTGATTAAATTCAATTCCTGCCTTTTCGGTGAATGCTCTTGCAATCACTTACTACCGAACAATAGGCCCCCAGGCCGGATCGCGGACGGCACCTTGTGAGGCGGGAAGACTATACGCAGCACCGCCGTCAGCGGAGATGACAGTCAGTACACTTTCGCCACTTTGTTTTGTGGCATAGATCAACATGCGACCATTTGGCGACACGCTGGGAGACTCGTCGGACTCTGTGCGCGTGAGAACCGTTTCCTCATCATTTTTAAGATTGGTGCGTGCGATTAAGAACGCCCCTTCTCGCTGATGTACGTAATACACATATTCGCCTTGGTTGTCTGGGCGTGGGCGCGCATTGTAACGGCTCCCAAATGTGATGCGTCGTGGCTCAGCACCTGGCCTTGCCATGTAATAAACCTGTGGGCCACCAGAACGATCTGAGGTGAAAAACACGCCTTCGCCGGAGCTATCCCACGCTGCTTCGGTATCAATTGCCCAGTGGCTGGTCAGTTTTGTCACCTTCCTGCTTTGGAGGTTCATCTGGTAGATCTCAGCGTTACCATCTTTCGATAACGTCATGAGTAGCGACTGCCCGTCTGCAGACCACGCAGGCGCAGAGTTCAGGCCACTGAAATCCGCCACTTTTGTGCGCTGACCCGAGCGGAGCTCATGAACAAATATCGCTGGTTTGCCGGATTCAAACGACACATAAGCCAGCTTTTTGCCGTCTGGCGACCAGGCTGGTGACATAATGGGCTCTTTGCTTTCGAGACGTATGTTAGCGCGCTTGCCGTCTATATCACTTACCTGCAACCGGTAACGGGCCTGTCCGCTCGCCCTATCGAGCGTTACATAGGCAAGCTTGGTGGAGAAGGCTCCAGGAACACCTGTAATGGCCTCGTACACTTTGTCACTGATATGGTGTGCCAGTGAACGGACATTGGAAGCTGGCGCCGCAGCGGTTTCGCCAAGGATTCGTTCCTCACGGTTAACATCAAACAGCTCATAACGAGCCTGCACACGGTCCCCGTTACGGGTCAGCTCACCAACCAACACATAACGCTGGCCCAGCATGCGCCAGTCACGAAAATAAACGTCTGAACGCTTTGATGGCAGGCTCAGCATCTTCTCAGGAGCCAAGGTGCGAAACTCACCGCTCATCGCCAAATCGGCCTGAACAATGCTGCTTAGCTTGTCCCCTCGTGGCATGCCGCCGCTTTCTGAAAACGGCACCACGGATAACGGAATAGCGGAATCGGCGCCTTCGGTGACACGGATCAGCAGTTCAGCCTGAACGGTGGTCGCAGCCAGAAGCATCAGAGCAACCGCCGCACAAAAGGCCTTTGATAGTCTGAACGAAACTTTCTGTATCATAGTGTCACCCGCTTCCTTATCTCAATCTGCGAGGATTGAATTCGATCGTGAACTGGCGGAAATAAGTTTCAAACGTGTCCCGCTCAGATGGCACCGGGTACCGGCTTAAAGATTTTACTGCGCCCAGTGCGGAGTTATCAAACGCTGTATTGCCGCTACTTGCCATCACTTTTACACCCACCAGCTCACCGGTTGGTAACAACGTAATCTGCAAACGCACAGTCATTTCTTCTGTTGCCGATTGCGGTGGAAACCAGGCCTGACTGAGCTTCTCACGAATCATTGATTGGTATTTCTCGCTCTCTGACAGCATTCGTGCCTCTCTGGCTTTGGCTGCTGCAGCCTGTTTTTTGCGTTGTGCCTCTTCCGCGCGGGCCTTTCTCGCCTGATCGGCCTGAGCTTCCAACTGCTGCTCTTGAAGTCTGCGTTCGGCCTCTAGTCGCTTACGCTCAGCTTCCTTACGAGCCTGCTCTTCCTTCTTCTTACGCTCGGCCTCTTCGCGCTTACGTTGGGCTTCCTGGCGACGCTTTTCCTCTTCAGCCTTGCGTTCAGCAGCTTGTTGGCGCTGTTTTTCAGCTTCAGCTTCCGCCTTTTTACGCTCACGTTCTTTGGCTTCAGCCTCTGCTTTCTGGCGCGCTGCCTCGGCCTCACGGGCCTTTTGGACCTTGCGTTCCTCAGCTTCGGCTTGCTTGCGCTTGCGTTCTTGCGCGTCAGCTTTTCGTTTAGCGTCTTCGCGCTTTTTCTGCTCGGCAGCCTTGCGTGCCTCTTCCTCTTTCCGGCGCTTTTTCGCTTCAGCCTGCTTCTGTTTCTCCAACTCCTTCTGCTCCTGCTCCCGATCCGGTTGATCTACCGGTTCTACAACCGGGCTCGGCTCAGGCTTCTGCTGGGTAATAAGGCGAGCAGAAACGCTGTTGGGAGGCGGTTCATGGATAGGTGAAGACCACGACCAACCTGCTAGACCAACACCAGCAATAAGCAGGTGCAAAACGACTGAAAGGGCGACTGGCGACTTCCAAGCCGGCGCCTCAGTACTGGTAGATTCCCGTTCGTGACCTGTCACAACAATTCCGCCTGCCCTGATCTCACGTTTCGTCCGGTTGCGTGTCGGTAATCAGACCAATGCTGGTTGCCCCCGCACCCTGAAGAGCTGCCATCAAACGCACCACTGTGCCGTAATCCACATTTTCGTCACCACGCACAAGTATGTCGCTGGATGTCCTTTGAGACAGGATTTTGGCTACCTGCCCGCGAACCTCAGCGAGAGACATAGGGTCGCCGTCTTTATCCCCAACCTCAACGTAGTAAGCGCCATTGGAATCCACCGACACAACGATGGACTCCACGTCTTTGTCCGCTTGAATCGGGTCGGATGCCGTCTCGGGCAGATCGACCTTCACACCTTGGGTGAGCATGGGAGCGGTAACCATGAAAATAATCAACAGCACTAGCATCACGTCGATATACGGAACAACATTAATTTCCGCCATCGGCTTACGCCGATTTTCTGGCATCATCCCCATACCTTTCATAGCGCTGTACTCCGGCTGTTAACGGTAAACGTCATGGCTGTCGTCACTACTCTGCGCCCTTATCGGCACTGTGGACACGACGATGCAGAATGCTGGAAAACTCTTCCGCGAAGGTTTCGTAGTTTTTCAGCAGCGCGTCCGACTTGGCAGAAAATCGGTTGTAGGCAATAACGGCGGGAATCGCCGCAAACAGCCCCATAGCGGTGGCAATAAGTGCTTCTGAAATGCCTGGCGCCACAGTGGCCAGCGTAGCCTGCTGAACCTGCGCCAAACCGCGAAACGAATTCATGATGCCCCAGACTGTACCGAACAGACCAACATACGGGCTTGTGGAGCCCACCGTGGCAAGAAACGGCAGATGGGTTTCAAAGCGCTCCTGCTCACGAGAAAATGCGACTCTCATGGCTCGTTGAGTCCCTTCCATAACGGCGTCTGGGTCACGGCTTTGCTGACGCAACCGCGAAAATTCTTTAAAGCCGGCACGAAATAACGACTCCATACCAGAGAAAGGCGTTGGCTCATCGCTCACTTCGCGATAGAGCTGCCCCAGATCCATGCCGGACCAGAAACGCTCTTCAAACGCAAGCTGCGCTTGGCGTGCCTTGCGAAACACCTGAAAGCGCTGAAAAATAAACGCCCAAGACATGACCGATGCGAGGGCAAGTAACAACATAACCAGTTGCACCAACACACCTGCATTAGAAATCAGACTCCATACTGACAGTTCCGAATCCACCGCTTACTCCTGGCTTAGCTCATGTTTTGTTTCCGGGTGCTGCTTGTACTGTTCGAACAGCTCCCGCATATTTTCCTGTAAACGCCTTGGCCGCCCGCTATCGAGGGCTATACAGGCAACTCTTACCTGTGCTTCACACAACTGCTTTTTATCCCGCACCCGCGTAACCCGCTGACGAAACTCCATCCAAACCCGGCCAAAGGCTACTGGCTCTGTGGTTACAGTAAGCTCGTCATCAAGCACAGCCGGCGCGACATAGTGAATCGACAATCGTTGCACTACATAACTTATGTTATCGGCCATTCCGGCCCGGAGCCCTATTCCGCAACTACGCACCCACTCGGTGCGAGCGCGCTCCATGTAGTGGAGGTAGCGGGCATGAAAGACAATACCGCCGGCATCTGTGTCTTCAATATAGACCCGCAAAGGCCATGCGAACACCGCTGGGACCTGATTCTCACTCAAAGGAGCCACCTGTAGAGTCCTGACGCTCCCGCACAATACCAAAGTGTTGGTACGCATGGGATGTCACCATACGGCCCCGCGGAGTGCGTAACATAAAACCTTGCTGAATGAGGAAGGGCTCTAGCACATCCTCAATCGTACCCCTTTCTTCACTGATCGCTGCAGCAAGGCTTTCAACCCCTACCGGCCCGCCATCAAACTTCTCAATCATCGCCAGCAACAGGCGCCGATCCATATGATCAAAACCCTGACCGTCTACTTTAAGCATGTTCAAGGCCTGATCTGCAACGCCGGCATTAATGTGGCCGTTTGCCCGCACTTCCGCGTAATCCCTCACCCGCCGCAAAAGTCGATTAGCTATTCGAGGCGTTCCCCGGGAACGACGAGCTATCTCGTGGGCGCCCTGCTCATCAATATCAACGCCGGACAAACGCGCGGAACGCATAATAATATGGGTAAGATCCGCCGTGTTATAAAACTCCAGGCGCTGCACAATGCCGAAACGATCCCGCAGGGGCGATGTGAGCAAACCGGCCCGAGTGGTTGCGCCCACCAGGGTAAACGGTGGCAGATCCAGCTTGATCGAACGCGCTGCCGGCCCCTCTCCAATCATAATGTCCAGCTGATAATCTTCCATCGCCGGGTACAGAATTTCTTCCACCACGGCGCTGAGCCGGTGTATCTCATCTATAAAGAGGACATCGCCCTCTTCAAGGTTAGTAAGCATGGCTGCCAAATCTCCGGCTTTTTCAAGCACCGGTCCGGAGGTGGTTTTTATGGCCACACCCATTTCATTGGCAATAATGTTGGCAAGTGTGGTTTTACCAAGACCCGGAGGCCCAAAAATCAGAACATGATCCAGCGCTTCCTGGCGACCGCGAGCGGCCGAAATGAAGATGTCCATCTGTTCCCGCACCGCGGGCTGACCTACATACTCCGAAAGCAACGTGGGCCGGATAGCCCGATCCTGCACCTCTTCGTTGTCACCGGTCCGGGCTGAGATCAGTCGGTCGGACTCAATCATTTACGCATCCGTATATCGGAAATCCATAGACTGCCACTTGAAACCAAAAGCGACCCAATTGTACAAACAGCCCTGCGCGTGTCACGTTACGCTCTCTACAGGTTTGGCGCCATGCGGGCGACATATTAAAGTCACGTCATCAAGCAGGAATCATATTGCGCAGCGCCAGACGAATAAGGGCTTCGCTGGACATGCCCTCTTCCGCCACTTTGCTAACAGCCCGCGCGGCCTCCTGAGGCTTATACCCAAGGGCGATGAGCGCTGCCTCTGCTTCGTCGGCGGGTTTGTGCGACGTAGCTGATGGCTGAGCGGCGCCTGTTGCGGAACCCTCTGTGCGGGCAGCCGCAGGCATAAACTGGCCTTCCAGCTGTTTTATGCGGTCTGTCATCTCAATCAACAGGCGCTCTGCCGTTTTCTTTCCAACTCCCGGAAGCTTCACCAAAGAATTGATATCGCGTCCTTCAACACAGTGAATAAACTGCTGAGCATCCAGGCCAGACAGTATGCCTGTAGCCATTTTTGGGCCCACACCGTTAACCTTAATCAGCAACCGGAACAAGTCACGATCAAGCCGTGAGGAAAAACCAAACAGGCTTTGGGCGTCTTCGCGAACCGCAAAATGTGTATGAAGGGTAACTTCCTGGCCGGCTTCTGGCAGGTGAAAAAAGGTGGTGTAAGGAATATCAACTTCGTAGCCCAGGCCGCTGCACTCAACCAATGCCTGTCCGGGTGACTTTTCGACCAAAATACCTCGGATACGACCTATCAAGAAAAGCCTCCTACCGCTCCGTAGAGCAGTTTATTGTTGCCGCACGCGCCCACTGCGGGCCCTACCCCCACCGCCTGCTACTTTCAAAATGCTTTGGCTCATGTGCGCGTGGCACAAAGCGATTGCCAAAGCGTCGGCCGCATCTTCTTGGGGTTTTCGGGAGAGTGACAGCAACACCTGAACCATATGCTGTACCTGGGATTTCTCGGCACCGCCCTTGCCTACCACAGCCTGTTTTACCTGCCGGGCAGAGTATTCATGGACCGCCAGCCCACTAGTAGCGGCGCCTACAATGGCGGCACCACGGGCCTGCCCCAACTTGAGCGCGGAATCAGGGTTGCGCGCCATAAACACCTGCTCAATGGCAAATTCCTGTGGCCGGTATTCACCGATCAAACTCACCAGGCTTTGAAAAATGATTTTCAGGCGCTCCGGCATGGGCTTTTCACCCATGCGGATACAGCCGCTGTCGATATATTCTATGTGTCGGCCTTCGACGCGGACAATCCCGTAACCGGTAATCCTTGAGCCGGGATCGACACCTAGAATAATTGCCACATCAGTGCCTGCTTACTTTTCTTCGGTTTCAGAAGCCTGTTCGTCGGCCGCTTTTGCCGGCTTTTTGCGTAGGCGAATGTTCAGCTCACGCAATTGCTTCTCGTCTACTTCACCCGGAGCTTGAGTCATCAAGCAGGTCGCGCTCTGGGTTTTGGGGAAGGCGATCACATCACGAATGGAGCTGGCGCCAGTAAGCAGCATAATCAGACGATCCAAGCCCAAGGCCAGGCCACCGTGGGGCGGGCAACCGTACTTGAGGGCGTCAAGCAGGAACCCGAACTTGGCGCGGGCCTCCTCCTCACCAATGCCCAAAATGCGGAGCACTTCCTGTTGCACCTGCTCGTTGTGGATACGAATAGAGCCACCACCCAACTCGGTGCCGTTAAGGACCATGTCGTAGGCGCGGGACAATGCCGTTGCCGGGTTCGACGCCAATTCTTCCGGGCTGCAACTAGGCGCAGTGAATGGGTGGTGAATGGCGGTAAACCCGCCATCAGGCAGCTCTTCGAACATTGGGAAGTCCACAACCCACATGGGTGCCCAATCTGACGTCAGCAAGTCCAGATCGTGGCCAACGCGAATACGCAGCGCACCCAGAGCTTCATTTACGACCGTGGTTTTATCGGCACCAAAGAACACGATATCGCCGTCTTCGGCTCCCGTGCGTTCGATAACGGCCATGGCAACGTCTTCACCAAGGAACTTAACGATGGGCGACTGCAGGCCTTCAACACCCTTGGCCAGTTCGTTCACCTTGATGTACGCCAGACCTTTGGCACCGTAGATACCCACAAACTTGGTGTATTCATCAATCTTTTTACGACTCAGTTCGCCGCCTTTGGGTACACGCAAAGCCGCCACGCGACCTTTCGGGTCCTTGGCTGGGCCAGCAAATACTTTAAAATCGACACCGGCAACCAAGTCACCCACATCCTGAAGTTCCAGCGGAATACGCAGATCCGGCTTGTCGCTGCCGAAACGATCCATGGCTTCGGCGTGCGACATACGCGGGAATGCCGGCAACTCGACATCCATAACGTCTTTGAACAGAGCGCGAATCATGCCCTCGTTCAGGCTCATCA
>JBQCZX010000154.1:0-3170 GCA_052089485.1 Marinobacter sp.
ATAGGTTTTATTTCGGGTTTTGGCTTGGTTTCCTGTGCAGATTCGGGCTCAGCTTTTTTTGCAGGCATTGGTGCCGATTTGCCCGCAAGCGAGATCTTGATAGCCGGTGCGGTATTAACGGCCGCGTTGCCAAGTTGGTTTATCTCGATGGGCTTCTCTGGCACGGCGGCCACAAGAATGCCAGCGCTCAGAGCCACGGCGATTACAAGCAAGCCCAGGCGAGCAGCTCTTCCGGTATCCTTCACGTTCCAGGCTCCGTCAGCAGCAGGATTTCCTCATAGCCGCCGCGCTCCAGAGTGAGTAGCAAAGCTTCCAGATCGACCATGGCAATGGTGCCAGCGGCGGCAATTTTCAACGGGTTCTGTGCGTCTGGCTGCGGTAGTCGCTGAAGCAGAGTCTGAGCATCAAGAGTTTCTCCGTTTATTCGCCAATTACCCTGTGCATCAACCAGCAGATCAGCATGGGGTAACTGCTGTTCTGTGCCTGGGGGTGTAGTCGGCAGATCGGGTAAAGGGTCGTCTGCAAGCTGGCCGGCAACGATAAAAAACATCAGCAGCAGGAAAACCAGGTTGATCAGCGGCAGGAGTGCATCTTCCACCCGCTCCATCAAGGACTTGCTTGAGGTGGCGGGCGGTGGAACCAGTTCGGTCATGGTGTTTCTTCGGTCGCACGCTTCCAGTGGGTTAGAATGCCGTTGCGGGACAGTTCACCCAAGGTGACGGTGAACAGGCTCAGCTGAGTGTCTGCTGCAGTGGTGAGGTTCACTTCAGAGATGCCGGCACTGCGTAGCTGAGGTAACAGCTGGCCGATTGGCAGTGTATGCTCCAGCCACATTACCTCGCCCCCCGGGCTGATGGTCAGCAACGGTAACGGCTCGCCTGTCACGGTGCTGCGGCCGTCTGTATTGTTGGCAAGCTCCAGGTGATCCACAGGCAGCAGCCGACTGGTCAGCATGAAAAACACCAACAAAATAAACACCACATCAATCAACGGTGTTATGCGGATCGGAATGGGCCGGTTGGGCCGGGGCTCAACCAGTTGCATGGGCGAAACGCTGGCTGCCATGGGCTTCGAGTTCCTGACTTTCCTCCGATTCCAAGCGGTGCTGGCTGGCAGCCTCTTGGGCTGGTGCCTCTTTCGCGGGCTCACTCATAGGTTCTTGCTGAGCGCAAAAGGCTTCGGGTGTCACACTCAACACAGACACTAAGGTACTGTTTACGACTTTGTGAATACGTCGTAAACGAAACTCTATCCACGCGGCCAGTGCGGCAAATGGAATGGCGACGACAAGGCCAGCCGCTGTTGTAGTCAGCGCTTCGTATATGCCGCCACTTAATTGCGACGCATTGGCACGCCCCTCTGTCGCAGCCATAGCGCTGAAGGCCTCCATCATTCCGAGAACGGTCCCCAGCAGGCCCAGCAAGGGAGCAAGGGCGGCGATAACTTCTATGATCTTCAGTGGAGCCTCAAAGAGCTCAAGCCCCTGCTGCGCGTCTCGCGCAGATATTTCACGAACCTGCCGGTCATCCTGACTGTTCTGCCGTGCTTCAATGGTATTGGTTACCAAATTCTGAAGGGGGTTCAATTTTGCCCAGCGACTGGCCTGCTGACGAAGCGCTTGCGGGTTCATGCCGGCAGGATTTTGTTGCCAAAGCGTAATAATGTTTTTGAGTTTTTTGGTCAACTTGGGCGCATAGAGCGCGCCTAAAAGCATCAGATATATAAATGTAACAAGGCCCAGCACTGCCATTATAAGCAGTACAACCATGACCGGGCCGCCCATGGCCAACAGCTGGCCGATGGGGCCGATTGTCAGCGTGGAACTAAGAGGCGTCAGAAAATCAAACATGTCGGTTATTGCTCTTGCCGAACCTAAATGCAAATGATAGCGATTATCACCATTTTTGCAAGCGCGTACCGCCACATAAGGCGGGCTTCTGTTAAGGGATCGCTGGGCAGGGCCCCATAGCACCAGTTATTCGGACGCTATTCCCGTATCTCAAACGTCTCCGACTGAAGCTTCAGCCGATGCCGGAGTTCTTCGATCTCCGATACCAAAATACTGTTACTTCCCAACTCCGGGTCAAGCATTTTCGCGCTCCGGGCTACTTGTACTGAAAACCTTGGAACTCCTCGCCCGGCCAATTGCTCGCTGATATCCAGAACCTGATCCATGCCATGCAGAGCCCTATGCCAAGTCATTCGGCACTCAAAGCTCACACCAGTATCCTGCAAAACTTCAATTGCAGCCCAACTGTCTGGGCCAGAGCGGTTGCAGTTTGTCACACTCTCATATTCAGATGGCAGCGCCTTAATATCCAGCCCAACCCAATCCAGCCATGGCAGCAACGAGCGGAGTGTTTTCAGGCTGGGCGCTCCTGTGTGTAAACCATTTCGAAACCCCATTTCCCGGGTTTGTTGCAGGGCCGGCAATAGAGCCTTTTGAATGGTGGGCTCTCCACCACTGAACACCACTGCATCCAGCAACCCGCGGCGCCCTTGCAGATGACTACAGACCTGCTGCCAAGTGATCGCATCATCCATGGGTTTCAGAGGGATAAGATGGGGATTGTGGCAATAGTGACAACGCCAGGGGCAACCCTGCAAGAACAGGGTTGCCGCCAGGTGTTGCGGATAATCAACGGTGGAAAAGGCTGCCATGCCACCTATCACCAGGTTATCCGCAAGCATATCAACGCTCCCTGAAGTGGGTGCGTTCGCGGTGCTCAGACTGTTTGCCCTTGTTGAAGGCAGAAACCGGGCGGTGGTAACCCATCACCCGTGTCCATACTTCACAGCGCTGACGTTGATGTTCTGCGGGTAGTTTCTGGTTTTCCATAATGTTCTCCTTAATCTTCTCTTCTCGGGGAAATCCGGGGGTTGGCTCTGTTTGCAACCACCTACCGGCTGTACCGGAGCGATGCTCCAAAATTCAGGCCGTCGCTGTCGCCGCGGCTCGCTGTGGCTGGTCAGCCATCAGTAATTCATCACACTTCGGACAAAACTCGTGCTCGCCATTCAGATAACCATGAACCGGGCATATGGAGAACGTGGGCGTTACCGTGATGTAGGGCAGCCGGTAATTCTCTAATACCCGCCGTACAAACCGTGCACAAGTTTTTGCATCACTGATGCGCTCACGCATATACAGGTGCAATACCGTGCCGCCG
>JBQCZX010000154.1:3180-8961 GCA_052089485.1 Marinobacter sp.
CGAACGTCCCGTCCTGCGGATTGTTGTTCCACTCCTTGCAGGCGACCTCGCAGGTGCCCGCCTGCAAAATGTCTGGAAAACGTTTCTGGTCTTGTTTGGCAAAGCGGTAAGTCGTGCCTTCTGCAGGAGTTGCCTCAAGGTTGTAGAGATTTCCGGTCTCTTCCTGGAATAGCTTCATGCGTTCACGAACGTGATCTAGCACATCCAGTGCAAACGCTCTGCCCCAATCAGACGCTATGTCTTCCTGACCGTCGGAATAATTCCGAATCATTTCATTCAGACCATTCACCCCAATAGTCGAAAAATGGTTTCGTAGAGTACCCAGGTAACGTTTGCTATAGGGCAGCAGGCCTTCAGCCATATGCTGATCAATCAATTGACGCTTAGTTTCCAGGCTGTTCCGGGCTAGTTCCATCAGCTCATCTAGCCGTTCATACAAAGCCTGCTTGCGCCCTTTGTAGAGATAGCCCAGGCGGGCACAGTTAACGGTTACCACACCAAGAGAACCCGTTTGTTCTGCTGAGCCAAACAAGCCGTTGCCACGTTTGAGAAGTTCCCTGAGATCTAATTGCAGGCGACAACACATGGAGCGAACCATGCTGGGTTCTAGATCTGAGTTCAGAAAATTCTGAAAATACGGCAGACCATATCGAGCGGTCATGCCAAACAGGCGCTGGGCATTTTCGGACTCCCAATCGAAATCCCGAGTGATGTTGTAGGTGGGAATCGGGAAGGTGAACACCCGACTTTTACTGTCTCCAGCCGCCATCACTTCAATATAAGCCCGGTTGATCATGTCCATTTCCAGCTGTAGATCGCCGTAGCTGAATGGCATCTCTTGCCCGGCAATCACCGGTATCTGCTCGCGAAGATCGTCTGGGCATACCCAGTCAAAGGTGATGTTGGTAAAGGGCGTTTGAGTGCCCCATCGTGAGGGCACATTAAGGTTGTAAACAAACTCTTGAATGCACTGGTGTACCGATTCGTAATCCAGGTTGTCTTTGCGGATAAAAGGCGCCAAATAGGTATCAAAAGAGCTGAAAGCCTGAGCACCTGCCCATTCATTTTGCAAGGTACCCAGAAAGTTCACCATCTGACCGATGGCGCTGGATAAATGCTTCGGCGGAGCAGATTCCACCTTGCCTGGCACACCATTCAGGCCTTCATGCAACAAGGTACGCAAAGACCAGCCAGCACAGTAGCCACTGAGCATGTCCAGATCATGTATATGAAGGTCTGCGTTACGGTGCGCCTGGCCGATGTTCCGGGGGTAAACATCATTGAGCCAGTAGTTGGCGACAACCTTACCGGCAGTATTCAGGATCAGGCCACCCAAGGAATAGCCCTGATTGGCGTTGGCATTTACACGCCAATCGGTACGCTGAAGGTACTCACTGATGGTTGCTGAGGTATCCAACAAAAAGGGTTCTGTTGGTTCGGGAGCTGCAGGGATCGATGGCATGATATTCCTCCTGGAATCGCGTCAGGTAATTCCCTTCGCGTACACAGAAGGCCTTCACAGGAGGCCATTCACAAGAAATCGCCCCACGCCATTAGCCTGCTGTTCACCCTGAGTCGCGAAGGTGCAGTGTTTGTTGTCCTGGCAGGTCTTCGGACTCAGGGGCACGAACCTTCCGGCTTCACCTTGCGTGGCGACTTCCCAGCTTGCGCCAGTGTCATTCTTTCCACGCTTGTTCCCCAATACCGCTGCGCGTCAGTTCCGGATTCTCACCGGATTCCCACTATCAAAAACACAACATATAGTGTTAAACCAAGACAATTAAACTATATATACTAAATCTGGCAAATTCAACAAAATCCATTTTATTTACATCTAAAGGTGGCTAAACCACTGCACAATGCTAAAAGGAAATAATCAGACTCTACCGTTTAACCCGCCAACCCATCCGCACGCACACTGATCAGAAAGCGGGCGTAACCGATCAGGTACAGAACATACGCTATGAGCCACAGTACAAATGGCAACCCAACGCCGGCCAACAGGTATATCTCCGGCCACCAGATGGGCACCAGGGTGCGCAATAACGCGGTGAGGAAAAGTGCGATCAATGCCGGCCAGATAACTCTTGGCAGATTCAGCGAACGACCGGTATGCCGCAGCCCTGCAATACAGAATACGGCCAGAATAGCCGTACCAGCCGCCCCTGCTGAAAGCGCATGGCGGCCTGCATAGCCTGGCAGGCTATCGACCAATGCGCTGACACCAACCAGAGCCAGGCCCACCACCATCCACAGATATGCCATTGCCAGCAGCAACATATAGAGTTTTGCCATAGCCTTGCCCCACGGCCACTCACTCAGTCTGTCTGCCTGAGCAGCGGCTGCAGCCAGCGCAATCCAGCCAGTCACCGGGTGCCCCGGCGCCAGCATGTCCGCCACTACATAGAGGATGAGCACAGCAATCGCCAGATGTTCCCGGGCCGGTGTCAGGCGCGGGGGCCCAACCTCCCCGACCTCTTTTTTTGCAGCCATCGCAACCACTCGCACAATACGCGAGGCTGTGAGCGCAATCAGAACAAGCAGAACATTTACAGCGGTGTTTAGAAGAACGAGTGGTGACAACCAAGTTAGCTCAGGCCAAAGCCAGCTCAGATAGAACAACACCTGAACAACAACAAATGCCAGCAACGTCAAGCCGATACTCAGATGCCGACGCCCTTTATCGGACAGCAGAGCAGGTGCTGCCCAGAAAAGCAGCAAAAGTGGAAAAGCAATATTCACCACGGCGACCAACGGCTGCGGCAAGCTGGCAGACAGCCAGAATGCCAGCCTGCCAAGTAGCCAAAGGCTAACCAGTACCGCAAGCACTTTACCTTCCAGAGGGCGAACGTCTGCCCAAGAGGGAATGGAGGTTAAAAGAAAACCCGCGAGCGCTGCGCTCGCAAATCCGAACAGCATTTCATGACCATGCCAAGCCAGAGGCATCATCGCCATGGGTAATGTGAATTGCTGAAGCAATGACCCTACCCAGGGAATCAGCGCAAGCGGCGCATAGATAGCCGCCAACAGGAAGAACGGCCGAAACCCATACGCAAGCCAGGGGCTTTTGAAAACTGAACCCGTTGGTTTCATCCTGCGCCCCCAACCTCACCTGCAAGATCCGGCAGATAAAAATCACTGTCTGGCAGCTTCCCTCCGATGAAACCGCTAGACAGGTCTGTCAGTGCCGTGAAGAACGACTCCAGCTTTGGCCGGGATTCTGCCGCCGACGCCATACGAATGCGTGTGCGAGGTATGGCTCCTTCAAAAATATTCGCAGACAATGGAGAGTTCTGACTGCCAACCACAGCCGCCTTGTCTGGCTCTGACACGACCCATTCCACCGCACGACCTATGGCACTTTGTATCACCGCAACCTGCTCAGGATACTGCTCCAGAAGCTCACGACGACAAACCACCCCGGCCTGCGGCAGTCCCGGCTCTTCACCGGTCAGGCGCACCCACTCTTCCTGCAGGTCCAACTCGGTCGGCACCTGGCCAAACTGAGCAGCTTGCAGTCGCGTAGCCGTGCGCATGGGCTCAGGCAGAACCGCCGCATCCAGGCGTCGCGCGACAAACATCTGCACCGTTTCAAAAGGACTGGAATGGTAGCTAACCTTGAGATCCCGACCAACTTCCAACCCCGCTTTGCCGATAAGATATCTGAATACAAGATCCGGCATATCGCCGCGCCAGGGCACGCCCACATGGCGACCGGCAAGATCCTCCACGGACTGCAACGCGCCCTTCTCTTTCAGCCCAAGCATACCGAGAGTGCCCCACACGTTGACATTCAAAAGCACAAGGGGAACACCACGGTTATAGAGGTTGGCGGCCACATTCGTGGGTGTCGCAGTAAGCATTACCTCTGCCCGAGCCAGCCAGGCCCGGAGCTGATCCGGGTCCTTCCACGCCCTTAGCTCCTGTTCCGGAATCAGATTTCGCACGGCGGGGTCTTCCAGCGCTCTCGCCAGAATAACCTGTGGAATGCCATAGGGTGTTGCTGCAACCAGCGTGCCGGATGACTGAGCAATGGCACGTTGAAAAGGCAAAGCCGTTAACAGCGCAGCGCTGGCTGTCAGTTTCAGTACATCACGACGATGTAACGGATTCATGCCACCTCCGACTGGGGGTTATAGAAAAAACTTTCATTCACTTCGGGCTGTCTCAGCAAGTGCGCGGCCGCCTCATAGAGCCAGGCTTGGGTTCTGCACGAAAACGGCTCATCCACCCGATACTCGTGCACTATTCGACCGGGAGAGCCAGAAATAACCACCACACGATGGGCCAATCGCAAAGCTTCGGTCAGATCGTGAGTCACCAATAAACTGGCAATCCCGCGGTCAACCACAAGACGCTGCACAAGTTCTTGAGCCTCGTTACGCAGCCCTACATCCAGGGCGCTGAATGGCTCATCCAGTAACAAAAAGTCCGCGCCTACCGCCAATGCACGGGCCAACGCCACCCTTTGCTGCATGCCGCCGGAGAGTTCATGGGGGAACAACGTGTATTGGTCGGCAAGACCGACTGAACCTGCCAGTTCCCGGGCCTTTTCAAGACGCTCCTTTCGCGGAACACCTCGGGCCTTCAGACCCAGCGCAATGTTGTCCAACATACGCCTCCAAGGCAGCAGCCGAGGCTCCTGAAATACCGCCGCCGTGCAGACAAACCGGTTTTCTACAGAACCACCGGAAATATCTACCAAGCCCGCGGCGAGCCTTAACAAACTGGTTTTACCGCATCCTGAGGGTCCGACAAGACATACAGACTCACCAGGTTGTACGCACAAACTAATGGCTTCAAGAATTTTATTCGGCCCAAGTTCCAATGAAGCATTGTGAAGATTTATCATGATTTCGCCTGCGAAGCGCCCTGGCGCCATGGTTCCATTTTTTTCTGTAGTGGCCGCAAAAACCCATGCTCGGCAATCAGCAGAAGCGCCACAACAACCAGAATCCAAGCCATGGCCCCGGCTGTGTCCAGATTGACCCGAGCCATTGCGAGACCAGCGCCAACACCTTCTTCCGTGGCAAACAGTTCGGCCATAACTGTTACCTTCCAGGCAACGCCCAGCGCCGTAATCAAAGCCGGAAACACGTACGACACTATGTGCGGCAGATAAAAGTCCCATAACCGGATCCAGCCAGGCACACGGTAGACATCTGCCATCTCCTGCAATCGCTTATCGAGCGTGCGGGCGCCTATCTGCGCACCGGCAAAGGTGACCGGTAAGGTTGTGGCTGCCACGGTGTAAATGGCGGCCATTGAGCCACTGCCAAACCAGAGAATGGCCAGCACAATCCAGGCAATCGGAGGAATCCCCAGTAACACCGTCGATACCGGTTCGAGCGCTCGCCCCAGGGTATGAGACAACCCCGCCAACAACCCGAGCACAAGACCAGCCAACGCGGCCAGAGCAAACCCCGTCATCGCTCTCCAGGTTGTGGCCCAAACCGCGCCCCAGAGCTCACCCTGTTGCCAAAAGCCTTGTATAGACGCCAGCGCATCCCGAGGCCCCGGCAACAGAAAACTGCCATAGTTCAGGCTCCCCCATTCCCATATCGCCACAAACAACAATATGCCGGTCAGACTACCACCCCAACTCAAACCGGTTCGGATCAAACTGCTCATAGTTCCACGCTCTTTAAATCAGGACGTCAGGATAACCGCTACTTTCTCATGGGCTCTTGATAAAACTCAAATGATATTCATTTGCATTTAGTTTAACATTAAAATCATTCCTATTTACTATCGCCCACACCAACATTTCACCCGGAGCAT
>JBQCZX010000155.1:0-8939 GCA_052089485.1 Marinobacter sp.
TAACCCGAAGGTCGTTGGTTCGAATCCAGCCCCCGCTACCATATAAAAGAAAGGTAGATCAGCTACTTACTGGTCTGCCGTTTTTGCTTTCTGCCTCTCGAAATTCCTCTGTGCCCAAATTGTGCCCATACAGTGCCCAATTATTTTGGGCGGTTGTTAGCGTTCTATCAGGTTCGACCGCAAGTCTACTTTGGGCACAAGCTCATTCCTGTGCCCATTTCTCTTCGCTATAGGTCTTCGGTTGGTTCCGATTCACCACTTCCGACCGTAGCCACTGCATCTTCGGGCTGCTCTTTTATATGGGTGGCCAACTGTTCGATCTCGCAATCAAAGTAGTAGCAAAGCTTATCTAGGTTATCTGTCACCGTGCTATGGCCTGGGTGATTGATGATCTTAGATAGCGTCATCCGATTAATCCCCGTCTCCTTGGCAATTTCCCCAATAGTTATTCGTCGCTTTTCAGCGAATTCTTTTTCAGCAATGAGCTCTTTTAAGTGATAGCGAATCATTGTCTCGACCGATTGATAAAAAAAAGTATCAAATGACGTTTGTAATTATCATAAAGTGACGTATATTGATAATCAACTGATAACAAAAGTTATCAAATGATCGCTTTAACGATAGAGAGGAGATGGTCTCATGAACCACACTTACCTGACAACTGAAGAGCTTGCCGGCCGCATAAAATACGATGCACGCACGATCCGCCAGTGCTTAAAAGATAGCGTTCTTCTTGAAGGGAAACACTATATTCGCCCGTTTGGTGGACGGAAGATTCTGTACATCTGGGAGATTATCGAAGAGGACATGTTGAGCCGCGCTCAAAGCAACCTGACTATTCCTATGGCAAATGGAGCGGTATGGCATGGCTAAGGCACGAGTTCGGAAAGAATCGAATAAGTTGTTTATCGATTTTCGCTATCAAGGTCTCCGCTTCAGGGAGCAAACGCTGTTAGACAATACGCCTCAGAATCGAAAGAAACTTGAGCGTCTACTTCAGCAAATGGATGCGAAAATGTTGCTGGGTGATTTCCGCTATGAGGAGTTCTTCCCAGGCAGTGCCAACATTCAAAAGTTTAGTCAGTTGCCAGGCGTTAACGATGGTGCTGGCGATTTAGACGAAGGCGCCAGTTCAACTCCTAACTTTTGTGACTTCGCCGACCAATGGTTCCAGGAAACCAAAATCCAATGGCGCAATTCACACACTCGCAATGTGACTTCTATTCTTGAGAGTTCGCTCAAGCCCGCTTTCAAGAAGAAAAAGGTAGGGGAGATCACTAAGGCCGATATCCTGGCAGCCCGTAACAAAATGGCCCGGCGCAAGGGCAGGGGAGCTAACGGCCTCATGTCACCCAAGACCATCAACAGTCACATGACTATCTTGCGGATGATTTTGGTGGAGGCTGCGGAACGCTATGAGTTCGATAATCCCTACCGCAACATCAAACCTCTGAAGCTTCAAAAGGTTCACATTGAGCCGTTTTCAATGAATGAGGTCGAAAAGATCCTCAAGCATGTCCGCGAGGACTACCGGATTTATTATCTGGTTCGTTTCTACACCGGCATGCGCACTGGTGAGGTGGACGGTCTGCAGTGGGAGTATGTGGATTTTGAACGCCGCGAAATTCTGGTGCGTGAAACCCTCATTCACGGCAAGACGGAATACACAAAAACAGACGGCTCTCAACGCGAGATCCCCATGTTTGGCCCAGTGTACGACGCACTCAAAGAGCAATACGAGGCAACCGGAAAACTCAGCAAGTTTGTGTTTTGCAATCGCCTCGGTGAGCCGCTGGATCACAACAACGTCACCAAGCGGGTCTGGTATCCATTGCTAGAGCTGTTAAAGCTCAAAAAGCGTCGCCCGTACCAAACCCGGCACACGGCAGCTACTTTGCTGCTGGCCTCCGGTGAAAACCCGGAATGGGTTGCCCGCACTTTGGGCCACTCATCCACAGAGATGTTGTTCAAAGTGTATTCCCGATATATCCCGAACCTGACTCGAATGGACGGCAGCGCCTTTGAGCGCCTGATTCAGAGCCGGGTGATCGATAACGACCAGGAGATGGGTAATGAAACTGAATGATCTGCGCCCTTTAGAGAAAGAAACCTTCAAAGGTACCTTCCGTCTGACTGGTCGCGTAGCCTGTTTTGACGATGACGGCATTCCATACCTGAAACTGCGCCTTAGCAGCTGTGCCAGCGATTTGGTTGTGATTGCGGTCATTGATTCTATTGTCATTCCTGAGCGACTGGGACATATGGATCTGATTGATGTGAAAGGGCAGGTGTGTGTGGGCTCTGAGGAAGGTGAGATTTTGCTCACTGACATCCGACGCCCTATGCGCACCGACATTGCCCGTCTGCCGGCCTTGCAAACTTTACCACGCACCATTTGCCCCAAACCGGAGGATTTGGATCAGCTGATTGATGCTGTTCGCGCACTCGAAAGTAGTCACCTACAGGTATTCATCAAGCGGGTACTGGAGCGCCGGGACCGGCTGGAAGTCTTCCTTCAGGCACCCGCCAGCAAAAACTATCACCATAACGAACCAGGCGGTCTTTTAGTCCACTCTCTGGATGTGGCGAAGAATGTCTTGCAAATGATTCAAACCAACGAGCCAGACATGCCGCGAGAGCTTCAGGAACTTGGCTTTGTGGCAGGGCTGCTGCACGACATAGGCAAGACCTACACCTACGACAAACGAGGCAAGCCAACCGCCGCCGCACGACTATTTGATCATGCCGACCTGACTCTGGAAGCGTGTGCCTACGGGTTAGCCTACCTTGATACAGTACAACCGGATGCGGCAATGGCACTGAGGCATATCTGGACCTGCGCCTCACCGGGCGCTCGTTACGGCACCAAGCCTGCCATAACCCTCGCTCGCTACGTGCGCGATGCCGACGCCCACAGCGCCATGGCTGACAATCAACGCCGCGCCTACCGAAAGCGCGCGCCTGTCGGCTTTGGGCGACTTGGCCATAACCTTTACTGGATGCCATCCACCGAGGTCCGCGGGTGAGTGTTTGTCTCAAGATACCAAGGGGTGTGAGCGCAGTATGGCCACACCCTTTTTTGTTCCCAACCGAAACATCTTCATAACACTCAAAAAAAGATATTTACCCACGAACGGTGCTAAGGTCGGCAAAAGTCCCGAGAGAGAAGATGATGCCGAAAACCTACTACCTGCACGGCTTTGCCAGCCAGTTTGATATTAATAGTGACAAGCTCAAAACCCTGGCCAGACTCGGTGCTGTTCACGGGCACAACATTGACTACACCCAGATCGCAGAAGATGCCATTGAAGAGAGCCTGGACAAGCTAATGCAAGTGAACCCGGACCTTTTGGTGGGTACCTCGATGGGCGGCTGGTTGGCGGGTATTCTGGGTGCTGAGAGTGGGATTCCCTTTGTGGCGATCAACCCTGTGACGGATCCGTCGAAGACTCTCAGGCCTTGGATAGGGCAGGGTACAGACCACCAAGGGCAACCTTATTATCTGGCCGAATCAGTCGTTGAAAGCTACTACCCCTTTACTCAGTATGGCAGTGGTTTGATTCTGCTGGATAAGGGAGACGAACTATTGCCATGGCGCGACACTGTGACAGAGCTCGGAGATTACTTCCCGACCTATTGTTTTGAGGGCGGCAGCCATCGGTTTGAGCACATGGGAGAAGCTTTGCATCTCATCCTGGAACACACAAAGGACTAGCGCCGGAAATCAAAACGGCACGAAAGGATGGACAGAATAATGAATTATGACACTCTCAAAAAGCGTCACCGCGAAGAGCGTGACGGTTACCACTCCAATCTCAGCCTGCGGGTTCACCGCTCACTGAGTTGGTTACAACGTGCCGAGCAACTAGATGACCCGGACAGCCGTTGCATTTTCCTATGGATCGCCTTCAACGCCGCCTACGTCACCGAAATCAGCGAGGAATATCGAACCACAGAAACAATAGCCTTTCGCGGTTTTTTGGAAAAACTATCTGACCTCGATGCGGGCAAACAGCTGGATGAGCTGGTCTGGAATGAATTCCCTCGCAGTATTCGGGTGCTGCTCAATAACCAGTTCGTGTTTCAGCCATTCTGGGATTACCACAACGGCAAACTCAGCGAGGCCGAATGGCAGGATCAGTTTGCTCGGGCAAAGGTTGCGGCGCAGAAGGCCTTGGGTGCTGAAGATACCGCCACCGCGCTGGGCATTGCCCTGAGCCGAATTTATACCCTACGGAATCAACTTGTTCATGGTGGTGCCACCTGGGGAAGCAAGGTGAACCGTGAACAGATTCGTGATTGCGTGAATTTGATGGGCAAGTTGGTGCCGGTCACTCTGACGATTATGATGGATTACCCCAATACCCTTTGGGGCGATGCCTGCTATCCGGTGGTTAATTAGCCAAGCTAGATAAGGGAGCCTAACCCCATACTAAAAAGGGCTGTTAAAAATGGGGAGGGCGCTGTCGGTTGTAGTAGTCCATCAGGTAGTCACCAATATCCTTTCTTGCATCAGGAATCGAGCGGTATCCAAGTGATGGGATCCATTCGCTGTTCAGGCTCCGGAAGACCCGTTCCATAGGGGGATTATCCCAGCAATTTCCCCGGCGACTCATGCTTTGCTCCATGCGGTAGCGCCAGAGTCTCTGACGAAATAATCGGCTTGCGTACTGACTGCCCTGGTCAGTGTGGAACAGAATCCCAGTCGGTTTGGAATGTCGGGTCTTTTCACAGTGGCCTGCTTGTAAGCGTGTGGGCCAGGTTGTTTGCAGATCAATCCCAGCTCACCCATCAGGCGGCGAACCTTGAAGCGCCCGATCACAACGCATTCCTCATTAAGCATGGTAGTGATCATGCGGCTTCCTGCTGAGCTTCGGCTCTTGCGAAAGATCCTGCTCACATCGGCTCGCAGAACCACTCGTTCGTCATCCACTACGGACCGCCTGCGGCGATACTCGTAATAGCTGGATCACGATACTTCAAACGCTTTACAGACCATCTCAACCGGCTCCTGCTCACTCAACTGGTCTATCAGCGCGTACGATTCATCTCGTCCGACATCAAGAGAGCGGTAGCCTTTTTAGTATCGATTTCTCTCGTTCCAGCCTTTCACAACGGGCTTCCGATTCTTGGATCCGCTGCTGCTCCGGCGTCATCGCTTTGGACTTGGGTATAACACCACCACGTTCCTAGGAAAGCTGTTTTACCCATCGCCTGAGGGCGTTCTCGCCGACATTCAAAGATCGACTGGCTTCGGCAACACTGTAGCCTTGGTCAAGCACCAGACAGGCGGCTTCCTGTTTGAATTCTGGCGTAAAAGATCGTCGTTTACTGGTCATCAGACACCTCGTTTTTGGTGGCGATATTACCACCTACGTTGGTGCCCAAAGTCACTAAATCACTACACAGGGCTTCGGGATTACGATATCGAAATTGGGATAATTGCCGTACTGTTAGGCTGTCAGCATTCGCCGAAATGGGTGGTTACGCATCGGCCAAAATTCGCTCTCGGTACCCACTAGGTGATTGCCCGCTCCAGCGCCGAAAGGCACGGGTAAAACTGCCCACCTTGGAAAACCCCAGTCGGTAGCTGATCTCGTTAACCGACAGGTGCGATTGTTGAAGGTACTGCATGGACAACTCGTGGCGAATGTGGTCGAGGATCTCCTGATAGCTGGTGCCAGCCTGATGCAGTTTTCGCTGCAGGCTACGCTGGCTCAAGTACAAGGCGCTGGCCAACTGTTCCTGGTCGGGCAACTCGCGCCCCAGGGTGGCCATCAGTTTCGAATACACCTGGTTGACAATGTCGTGCCGGTCGAGTCGGGTGAGGTATTCCTGGATCAGCCGGTCGTTAAGCATTGCCAGCTCGGCGTTACGGGTAGGCAGCGGGACGTCCAGGGCCTGTCGGTCCATGATGATCAGGTTCTCATCGGAAGAAAAAATCACCGGACAATGAAACAGGCGCTCGAACCCTTCGGCGTTAGCGGGGCGGGGGCGGCACATTTGTACCTGCAGGGGGCTAAAGTTCCCCTCGGCCAGATGGCGACAGGTCAGTACCGTGGTCGCCATAATGGCATCCATGTCCGCATCACAGAGCAGTGGTGCGTACGCCTCAGGAAAGCGCAGCGTCATTATCATCAACGCAGTCCGTTCCTCTGTCTTGATCTCAAGTGCGGTGTGAAACATGCGTTGATAACGAGTAAGCCGAAAAAAACTCTCACGCATGCTGTGACTGGCCCAGATCGATATTCCCAAGGCGTGCCATGAGGTAGGGCGAATGTATTTGGCTACCATGAGTCCGAAGTTCTCGTCGCCGGAGTGCTCGACAGCCAATTGCAGCAACCTGCTGATACGAGTGACCGGAAAACGGGCATTAGTGTCCAGTGCCTGAGCGAGGTCAATGCCGCAGGTCTTGAACAGGGTCTGCGTGTCCAATTCATAGTGGTCGGTGGCGCGTGCGATCGCGACGGCCCAGCCGCCTAAGATGGTACCTTCCTGCCAACGTATAACCATCATCGTCTCCCCTATGCTTACACTAACGCGCAAAATATTAACCTAATACGCCAACGGGTTCACTTAAACCGCCACGTACTTGCTGAAGGTTTATCCTGAGGGCACTCTAGGCGCTGATTTTTAGACGTTATAAAAACAAATGGGGGCGGAGCATCGGCTACCGGCGCCCGCAGGAGCGGAATAAATGAATAAACGTGAAGTGGTTGTCCTCAGTGGCGTGCGCACCGCCATCGGTACCTTCGGTGGTAGCCTCAAGAATATCGCCCCTACGGAGCTGGCGGGTCTGGTGGTCAGAGAGGCAGTGTCCCGTGCGGGTGTTGACCCTGACGCTGTCGATCACTGTGTCTTTGGCCATGTGGTCTATTCTGAACCTGCCGATATGTATCTGTCCCGGGTCGCTGCGATCAAGGGCGGCCTATCCGAGCAGACCCCGGCAGTCAACGTGAACCGTCTCTGCGGCAGCGGTCTGCAGGCCGTTATCAGCGCTGCACAACAGATTGAGACAGGCGTCTGCTCCACGGTTGTTGCCGGCGGAGCCGAGTCGATGACTCGCGTCCCCTACTGGTTGCCCAATGCGCGCTTTGGTTACCGCATGGGGGATGGCGCGCTGGTGGATGCTATGGTTGCTGCACTGCATTGCCCGTTTGAAAACACCCACATGGGCATCACGGCAGAGAATATTGCCGAGAAATGGGGGATCAGCCGTGAGGCGCAGGATCTGGCGGCGGTTGAATCTCATAACCGTGCTCAAAACGCGATCGAACAGGGGCACTTCAAGGATCAGATCGTACCGGTCGAGCTAAAGACTCGTCAGGGTACGACCCTGTTTGCTACTGACGAACACGTGCGCCATGGCTGCACCATTGACGATCTGTCCGGCCTTAAGCCGGTGTTCAAGAAGGAGGGCTCAGTCACTGCTGGAAACGCCTCGGGACTCAACGATGCTGCTGCGGCACTGCTGCTGATGGATCGCGAAGCTGCCGAGCAGCAGGGACTTAAGCCGCTGGCGAGGTTAGTCGGTTACAGTTTTGCCGGCGTCGACCCCAAGTATATGGGTATAGGTCCTGTGCCGGCGATCCGCCAATTGCTGGCTGATGCCCAGCTGGACGTGGCTGATATCGATCTATGGGAGGTCAACGAAGCTTTTGCGGCCCAAGCATTGGCGGTGGCCCAGGACTTGGAAATCCCTCGCGATAAACTCAACCCCAACGGCAGCGGTATCTCACTAGGGCATCCGATCGGTGCCACGGGTGCGCTGATGACCGTCAAGGCGCTGCATGAGCTGCAGAGGGTTCAGGGTCGCTACGCCGTGGTCAGCCTGTGTATCGGCGGCGGTCAGGGGATCGCAGTGCTGTTCGAACGTATTTAACCTTACCCCTTTGGTTCCCCTTGCTGCTCGCTTGCTCAGTAGGGAAACCGGGCACGCCGTTTCTTCTGAGCACCTTCGGCTGTGCGTTTAGCCATGGGTGGGGTTTTTATTCAGGGCAGTGGGTAACTAGAGTCAGGGCGCCGTCGCGACGATGCAGCATTGACACCTTTACGTAGGACAGCTGCCGGTCAGCGCCATCGGTTAATCATATTCGTAGAAGAATTAAGACTAGAGGAATAAAGAGATGCCGGACTATAAAGCCCCATTGCGGGATATCCGTTTTGCCATGAACGAACTGCTCGACTTCGAGCGTCATTACGCCAATCTGCCGGGCTGTGAAGACGCCACCCCGGATCTGATCGATGCAATTCTGGAAGAGGGCGGTAAATTTGCGTCCGAGGTGCTGTCACCACTCAACCAGATCGGTGATCAGCAGGGCTGTACTCTGAATAACGGCAGTGTGACCACCGCCGCCGGATTTAAGGAAGCGTACCAACAGTATGTTGAGGGTGGCTGGCCGTCACTGGCACAGAATCCCGAGTTCGGCGGCCAAGGGCTGCCCGAATCGCTGGCCTCGGTGATCTCCGAGTTAAACGGCTCGGCTAACTGGTCCTGGGCGCTATATCCGGGCCTCAGTCACGGTGCGATGGCAACCCTAGATGCCCATGGTTCTCCAGAGCAGCAGGCCATGTTTCTGCCTAAACTGATTGAGGGGCTGTGGACCAGTACCATGTGCCTCACCGAGCCGCATGCGGGTTCGGATCTGGGATTGCTCCGCACCAAGGCCGAGCCCAGCGGTGACGGCAGTTACGCCATTAGCGGCACTAAAATTTTCATCTCTGCCGGCGATCACGATATGGCCGAAAATATTGTTCATATTGTGTTGGCTCGTCTGCCGGACGCGCCGGTTGGAGTTAAGGGTATCTCGCTGTTTCTGGTCCCCAAATTCAATGTCGATGCTGATGGTAATTTACAGGAGCGCAATGCGCTGGTCTGTGGCTCGCTGGAACACAAGATGGGGATTCACGGTAACGCCACGTGTGTGATGAATTTCGAC
>JBQCZX010000156.1:0-8929 GCA_052089485.1 Marinobacter sp.
CTACCGAACAACCGAACACCGAACCTGCGCCCACCGTTGAAGCCACTGAAAGCGGGCAGGATGGCGGTGATATTACCGACGATGAGTTTGAGAAGCTGCTGGATGCCCTACACGGTGATGCACCTGTTTCTGGCGCTGGTAAAGGCCAGGCCGCCGGGCAGCCTGCGGGCAATAATGACGATGCCGGCAGTGGTTCCGGTGATGACATCACCGATGATGAATTTGAAGCACTGCTGGATGACCTGCACGGCAAAGGCAAGTTTGCGGTCCAAACTGGCACAGATAAGAGTGCCGCGGCTGCAGCGACCGATGCAGCCGCGGGTGGTGATAGTGAGCTGATCACCGACGACGAATTTGAAAACCTGCTGGATGAGCTTCATGGAAAGGGGGGAAGCCCGACCACTGAGGGCTCTGACGTTCAGCCTGTAAACCCTGCACAGGGCAGAGCTGAATCTGCTAAGCCTGAGCCGCCGGAAAAAGCCGAAGCAAACCCCGCCGCTAATACACCCGAGAAAAAGGCCGCCCCCGCCAGGGATTCAGCGCCCGCTGTAGAATCAACCGTTCGGGTAGATACCAAGCGCCTGGATGACATTATGAACATGGTGGGTGAGCTGGTATTGGTGCGCAACCGGCTCCAGCGCCTGGGTTCCGACAGTGAAGACGAGCACATGCATAAGGCAGTATCCAGCCTGGATGTGGTAACCACCGATTTACAGGCAGCGGTTATGCAAACTCGTATGCAGCCCATCAAAAAGGTGTTTGGCCGCTTTCCACGAGTTGTTCGGGATCTTGCCCGGGGTATGAAGAAAGAAGTTAACCTGGTGATGCACGGCGAGGATACAGATCTTGATAAAAATCTCGTTGAGGCTCTTTCAGATCCGCTCGTTCACCTGGTTCGAAACTCTGTAGACCACGGTATTGAATCGCCGGATATACGAGAAAAAGCCGGCAAGCCGCGACAGGGCACAGTGACGCTATCAGCAGAGCAGGAGGGCGACCATATCCTGCTATCTATTGATGACGATGGCGCCGGCATGGACCCTGAAGTGCTGCGCCGCAAAGCGGTAGATAAAGGGATTTACGATCAAGACGCCGCTGATCGACTCACGGACAACGAGTGTTTCAATCTTATTTTTGCCGCTGGTTTCTCCACCAAGGATCAGATCTCTGATGTCTCGGGCCGAGGCGTGGGCATGGATGTGGTAAAAACCAAAATTAACCAGCTTAATGGCCAACTCAACGTTGTGTCAGCACTGGGTAAGGGTTCTCGCATCGTCATTAAAGTGCCCCTGACCCTAGCAATTATGCCAACGCTGATGATTATGCTTGGCGACCAATCTTTCGCACTGCCATTGGTGAACGTGGTGGAGATTTTCCATTTGGATCTAACCCGCACCAACATTGTAGACGGCCGTGAGTGTGTGGTTGTGCGCGACAAAGTATTTCCGCTGTTCCATGTTAAGCGCTGGTTGGTTAAAGGCTCTGCAGGCAAAAACGAGACTCAAAACGGGCATGTTGTGATTGTTGCCATGGGGACTCGTCAGGTTGGCTTTGTGGTTGATCAGTTGGTGGGGCAAGAGGAAGTGGTCATTAAACCGCTTGGCCGGGGCCTTCAGGGGACGCCGGGTATGGCTGGTGCAACGATTACCGGCGACGGCCGTATCGCGCTCATTATTGATGTACCTAGCTTGCTGCAGCATTACAGCTAAGGGTTTTGTATTGAGGATTAAGGCTCTGAGAGCCAAAGGTTTTTGCTAGGAGAAACGGATGACAGTGTCTGTCCTGGTCGTTGACGACTCAGGGTTTTTTCGCAAACGACTGACGGAGATACTCACTTCGTCGGGTCAGATCCGTGTGGTGGGTGTGGCCGCTAACGGCCGGGAAGGCGTGGAACTGTCAGAATCACTGCGCCCGGATGTTATTACCATGGATTACGAAATGCCGATTATGGACGGTATTTCGGCGCTACGCGAAATCATGAAAAAGCACCCGGTACCCGTGCTGATGTTCTCCTCCCTTACCTATGAGGGTGCCAGAATAACACTGGACGCGCTTGAAGCAGGGGCGGTGGATTTTCTACCCAAAAACTTCGAAGAAATCGCTCGGGATGGTAGTCAACTCCAGAAAATCCTGATAAATCGTGTGCTTGATGTGGCTCGTAGCCAGCCGGCCAACCGTGTGTCTCCACCTGTAAAGGCTGGGCAGCCTTCGCCTTCGCGGCCGATAGCCAAACCGCCAGTTGCCAGCCGCTCTGCGACGCCTGCTCGGCAGCCCGCACAGCCGGTGCCAGAGACGCCTGTCAGGCGTTCTTCACGAAAAACCCCGGCGCGGCATTATGCGGTGGTGGGTATTGGTACCTCCACCGGTGGCCCTGTGGCACTTCAGCGAGTACTGGCTGAGTTGCCCGCATCTTTTCCTTCGCCCATTGTTCTGGTTCAGCATATGCCGGCGAGTTTTACCCCGGCCTTTGCAGAGCGACTGAGCCGGCTTTGCAAGATAAGCGTACGGCAGGCAGAAGACGGCGATATCCTTCGCCCGGGGCTGGCGCTGCTTGCCCCTGGTGGCAAGCAGATGATGATTGAAAATCGTAGTGGCCAGCCCAGGGTGCGTATACTTCCAGGCGATGATCGACTGAATTACCGGCCCTGCGTAGATGTTACCTTTGGCTCCCTTGCCCGTGCATACCCGGGTAAAACCCTTGGTGTGATTCTTACCGGCATGGGGGCCGATGGTAAAGAAGGTTGCCGAATGATGAAGCAAAGTGGCTCGCCAATCTGGTCTCAGGATGAAAAGTCGTCCGTAATTTATGGCATGCCCATGGCCGTTGCGAAGGCCGGCCTGAGTGACGAGATTCTGTCGCTAAACGAAATAGGTCCCCGCTTGGTTGAGGGTGTTTGTTGATGGATGTTCTCAGCCTGCTAGGTGTTGTTCTGGCATTCGCCGCCATTCTTGGCGGTAACCTGCTTGAGGGTGGTGCTCTTGGCTCGCTCTTTAATGGCCCGGCGGCGATCATAGTGATTGGCGGCACTCTGGCTGCGACCATTTTGCAGACTTCCTGGCCGATACTGAAGCGCGCCTGCACGCAGTTTCAATGGGTGTTTGTGCCGCCTTTTATCAATATTGAAGATGGCATTGGTAAGGTCATCGACTGGAGCGTAAAAGCTCGCAAGCAGGGGTTGTTAGGGCTTGAGGGATTGGCTGAAAAAGAGCCTGAAAATTTTGCCCGAAAAGGCCTGCAGTTGTTGGTAGATGGCGCTGAAACAGAAACCATCCGCAGCATTATGGAAATTGATCTGGAGTGCCGGGAAGAGCGGAATCTGGAATCAGCCCGAGTGTTTGAAGCCATGGGCGGTTACTCGCCAACGATTGGCATTATCGGGGCCGTGATGGGGTTGATTCAGGTTATGACCAACCTTGAAGATCCGCAGTCTCTTGGCAGTGGTATTGCTACGGCGTTTGTTGCGACTATATACGGCGTTGCGCTGGCTAACTTATTGTTTTTCCCCGTTGCAAATAAACTGCGCGGGCTGGCCAAAGAACGCTCAAGGTATGAAGACATGATGATCGATGGTCTTATCGCCATCGCGGAGGGTGAAAACCCTAAATCCATTGAATTGCGGCTGCGGGGCTTCCTGCAGTAAGCACACCCGGTTTTTATTATGCGGCGACGCAGGCCACCCCAGGACGATTTGCACAACAAAGAACGTTGGTTGATTTCCTATGCAGATTTCATAACTCTGCTGTTTGCCTTTTTTGTGGTGATGTACTCGGTGTCGTCGGTAAACGAAGGCAAGTATAAAGTCCTCTCAGAAACGCTTACCGGCGTTTTCAATGCTCCCCAAAGATCGTTTCAGCCGATTGAAGTAGGCGATCAGCCTCCGCGTCCGGATGTTGGCCCTTCTCAAGACATCATTCCCCCTGCGGTCACGGAAGCCCCCGGAAATCCGGAACAGGAGGCTCAGGACCGTACGGAGGCCCTGCGCACTATGGCGGATCAGTTGGCCATGGAGTTTGAGGAGCTGATTAACCGTGGCGTAGTTACGCTTGAAACCAGCGATCAATGGTTAGCGCTAAACCTGCCCGATAGTCTGCTTTTTGGCAGTGGCGACGCGGAGCCACACTACGATGCGTTTGATGTTATCGACAAAATAGCCAGGGTGCTCAAAGATCGTGATAACGCGTTAAAAATTGAGGGTTTTACCGACAATCAACCCATACGCACCTCTCGCTTTCCCTCAAACTGGGAGTTGTCAGCAGCGCGGGCAGCCGCGGTTGTACGCATGCTGAGCATGGATGGTATTGAGCCTGAACGCATGGCTGCCGTTGGGTACGGGCAACACCAGCCCCTGGCTCGCAACGACACAGAAGAAGGGCGTAAGCGCAACCGGCGTGTTGTGCTGCTCATTTCCCGCGATGCCAGCATACGGGGTGTTATGCGCTAAGGGCGTGTCTTCAGCGCCGTGTCTGGCATGGTTTCTGTATTACTCCATCAAGTTTCTATCAGGCGGCAACTGGCTGCCGGTTTTCCGGTTCGTTTGCGTTCAAGTTGCGCGTGAGTTGGCCGATAAACCGGTACAAAGCGGAGTTTCAGTTGGTCGCAATAATGCATTTTCCGGAGTGAACACGTGCGAATCTGGGCAGTAGCCAATCAAAAAGGTGGAGTTGGTAAAACGACGTCAGTGGTCGCTTTGGGCGGCTTGCTGGCGGAGCGTGGTAAGCGTGTTCTGGTGGTTGATCTTGATCCTCACGGCTCGCTTACCAGCTGGTTCGGATATGACCCCGATACTCTCGCGCACAGTGTGTTTGATCTGTTTCAGCATCAGGGCAAGGTACCAGAGGGTCTGCCTGCCCAGCTTATTACCGAAACCAGTTGCGCGGGAATGTCGCTACTGCCGGCCAGTACTGCACTGGCCACGCTGGAGCGCCGCATGATTGGCGTAGATGGAATGGGGCTCATTGTGTCGCGTGCGCTTGCGCAGCTATGGGATGATTTCGACTATGTTATTCTCGACAACACGCCGTCGCTTGGCGTGTTAATGGTAAATGCGCTAGCAGCTGCGCAGCACCTGATTATTCCGGTGCAGACTGAGTTTCTCGCGATCAAAGGTCTTGAGCGCATGTTGCACACGCTACAAATGATTATGCGCTCCCAGAAAAATCAATTGCCTTATACCATTGTGCCGACAATGTTCGACCGACGTACTCAGGCTTCAGTAAAGAGCTTGAACCTGTTGCGAAAAACCTATCAAGACGACCTGTGGAAGTTTGCCGTGCCTGTGGATACAAAATTCCGAGACGCCAGCCAAGCGGGGGTTATTCCGTCGAAACTGGACTCGCAAACTCACGGTGTTCGAGCGTACCGGCATTTGTTGGATGAATTGCTGGCACGAACTGGTGCTTTGAAGGAGCGTCAGCATGGCTGACGAAAAACTGACACAGCTGGCGAATCCGACCAACGCCATTGCCAGTTATCTCGATGAATTGCTCCATACGGCAACAGGCACGGCTTTGAGTGAGGACATTCGCGAGCGAGAGGCTGAGCCCGTGCCCTTGGCGGAAGCACAACCACAACCCGCAGTTATCCAAGAGGTAGTGGTTTCTGCATTAAAGCCAACAATACAACCAGAACCAGAACCAGAACCAGAACCAGAACCAGAACCAGAACCACCAGCGCTGCAACCGGATTGGTCAGGGCAGCCGTTTGAATGCTTGATTTTCACCGTCGCTGGCCTGCAGTTGGCGGTGCCTCTTGTGTTGCTGGGCGCTATTCACCGTATAGAAGATGACATCCGGCCCGTTCCTGGCAGCCCGCGCTGGTACATGGGGATTCGTGCAGGCACGCAGCAGAACTTAAGAGTGGTGGATACCGCAGAATGGATTATGGCCGGAAGGGTTCCGCCTAACGCCCGCGACAATTATAAGTTTGTTATTCGCCTGGATAACAGCGAATGGGGCTTGGCCTGTGACGATGTGGCTCAGTCATTTACCTTGAGCCCGGCAGATGTGCGTTGGCGAACGGCTCGCAGTAAGCGGCCTTGGCTGGCAGGAACGGTGATTGAGCAGATGTGCGCCCTTGTTGATGTGCGCACCATGGCAGATTTGCTGGTGAGGGCGGAGCAGGAGCATCATTTGGATCTGAGCTGACCGGCTTTCCCGGTTACCGAATGAAACCGTGCTGTACTGGCACGGTTTGTGCCCCTTAATTATAGTATTGGGCACTGACGATGTTTTTTTGACGATCAGGTTGCCCGCCGGGCGGCCGAACAGGAGAGACAGGCTATGGCATCCCCGAGCGGACAGCAAAATCAGGCCCAGGACGATCAGGTACTGCAGTATGTGACGTTCCGGCTGGATAACGAGACCTATGGTCTGAACGTTATGCAGATTCAGGAAGTACTGAGGTACACAGAGATAGCGCCTGTGCCGGGTGCGCCAGACTATGTGCTCGGTATTATTAACCTGCGGGGCAACGTGGTGACAGTGATCGACACTCGCCGCCGTTTCGGGTTGGCAGATGCCGATGTAACCGACGCCACGCGAATTGTCGTCATGGAATCTGCCGATCAGGTGATGGGTATTCTGGTAGATTCCGTGGCCGAGGTTGTGTACCTGAAGGCCAGTGAAATTGAGACCGCACCGAATGTGGGTAATGAGGAAAGTGCCAAGTTTATCCAGGGTGTGTGTAACAAAGATGGTGAACTGATCATATTGGTCGAGTTCGACAAAATGCTGACAGACCACGAATGGGCTGAAATCGCAGGGCTATAAACCGGAGTTGTACCGGCCAGGCCTGATGATGGGCGCCTCCCGTGGCTAATAACCGGAGCCGCTCATCATGTTTACTGAAATTCCTACCTATATTCCTTGGTCGTTGACCGCCTTGGCGATTACGCTGGTTTTTGCGCAGGGTGTTATGCTCGGTCGTCAGAATAAACACCTTAAAAATCTACTCAAAGAGCGTTGCGACACTCTTGGCCGAGAACTGCATGCCACCGCAAGCGGCAGTATGGGCGTCGGTCAGCGGGTTGTTGTGTGCGAACGCCAGCTACACGAGTTGCGCACAACTATGGATGAAATGCGCCAGAACGACCCCTTACGTATTTCCTACGATGAAGCCTCACGGCTTGTCGACCTTGGTGCGGATATAGACGATCTTATGAACACTTGCGGAATATCCCGCCCCGAGGCCGAGCTGGTATCAGCGCTGAAAAAACGCCAAGTAGCTTAAAACGGCTCGGCGGTTTTAAGTGTCGTTGCGGTGGTTGCCGGCGTCTTCGGGCGTTCGGCCGCGGATATGAAACGCAAACGCAAGAATTTCTGCAATAACCCGGTATAGATTCTCCGGTATTTCGTCGTTCAGGGACAAGCGCGCGAGAATGCCTGCCAGCTCTGCGTTTTCATAAAGAGGCACATTGTGCTCTCTGGCTATTCTGATAATTTCATCTGCCAGTTCGTACGTGCCCGTTGCTGTGATGGTTGGCGCTTTTTCGCCATCGTATTTAAGGGCGACGGCCGCGCTGGATGATTGGTCTTCGTTTTGTTGTTTCATGCTCGGGTATCCACCAGCCTGTGCTCCAACTTGGTTGTGGGGTAAGAAGGGGCGCCTCGGCGGCATTCAAGGTCCGTCACTTCCAGGCCCAAGTCTGTAAGGCTGCGCCTTAGCAGTGGCAGTTCTTCATTTACCTGCTTGAGCGTCTCCTGTTTTTCAGCCCACACCCGCGCGCTTACTTGCTCGTGCCGTAGGGCGACTTCAAAATTCAGGGCGCCGGCAAGTTCCAGATCAATGGCAAGGTTAAGGCGCCATTCACTAACGGCTGCCTTTTTATCGCGCCGGCTCCTGGACTCGGATTCTTCTTTGTGCTGCTCTATGCGCAACTGCGCCACTTTAGGTTCGTTCTGGGGGGTTACCCAGGGTAAATCCATCAGCATAGTGGAGGCCGGCGCGGGGGTGTCAGGACCACCTCTGGCGGTCAGTATTTGGCTGTGCAACTGGTTAACTGTAATTCTGTTTAACATGCCGGCTAACAGTCGCAGTGTCTGGCCCGCCGACGTGGGATCGGAGCCACCGGCAGGAGATTGCGATGCTAACGCTTGCGGGAACTGTAAGGGTGCCTGAACTAAGCCGGGGCTGGCCAGTGGCGTCAGCCGGTTAAACAATGTTGCCGAGTCGCCATTTTGCTCGGCCAGCAGGCTGGTAATCATACGGCCGATGGCAAGCTTGAGGTCGGGCAAGGTGGAGGAGGGGGCTTGTGCCAGGCGCGATTCTGCGAATAGACCGCTCTCGGCTATCCACTGGCGTATGTGCTGGACTGTATGGCTCTGCCCGCCCGCACCGGGGGTTAAAGCGTTACTGGCCGGCAGCCTGGCAAGTAATGTTTGCAGGGCTTGTCGTGCGGCTTCTGGCAACGGTTGCAATTTTTGGCCTGCGGGTAGTTGCCCGGGGCTCAGTGCAGACACCATGCCTTGGTTCAGCGCTGTCATCAGCCTTGCCAAGCCGCTGTCCAGGCTCTGCTGCCAAGGCATACGCTGCGCGAGCGCCCGTGATATGGCGGCCTCTGGTGCGCCAGCCAACTTGCCCATCAGTTGTAGTTCATTGCCAGCCCGCATCACTTTCACCCAATCTCCAGGCGTCAGTTCCGTGGCACCTATGGCTGCATTAACCTGAAGCGGCTTACCTCGCACATCTAATAAAACCTCTGCGTTGCCACCGCCCTGGCGGTTGATGACTTCTGCCACTCGGGCCAGTATGGTTTCCCGGTTGGCGAGTTGAAGTTGATTCAGTTGTTGCCGGGCAGATGAGGCGGTAGCTTCTCGATGAGGCTGTGTGGCCTCATGAGTTTGCGCCGGCTTCGAGGTCGTCGGTGTTGATGGAGGCTGTTGGCCGCTGGGTAGTTTCATCGCTGCTGACTTGATACCAGACAAGAGTAAT
>JBQCZX010000157.1:0-8920 GCA_052089485.1 Marinobacter sp.
GGTTTACGGTGGCGTTTTGATGAACCCTTGGTTCGACCGGGATCTTTCTCTGGCGGGCAGGGTGACGTTTCTGGATGGCCATAACAAGGTCAGCGACACACTGGTTGATTTTCGTAAACCCATCGCGTTTATTCCCAGCCTTGCAATCCATTTGGACCGAGACGCCAACAGCGGTCGCACGGTTAACCCACAAACGGATCTTCCGCCGGTGCTGATGCAGGTTGCGGAAGGTGATACCACTAGTTTTAACGACTTGCTTAGCCAACAGATCGCCGTGGAATCTGGCGGCAAAGTTCGCAAGATTCTAGGCTATGAGCTTGGCTTTTACGACGCCCAGGAGGCAGGTTTTGTGGGGTTGCGTGATGAATTCATTGCATCCGCCCGGCTGGACAACCTGCTGAGTTGTTACATCGGCCTGCAGGCTTTGTTGAGCACCTCCGGCGATGAGGCTGCGCTACTGGTGTGCAATGACCATGAGGAAGTGGGCAGCGTGTCTTCTGAAGGTGCACAGGGCCCTTTTCTAACTGCGGTTCTCGATCGTTGGTGTGGTGCTGGCAAGGCCAGAGCTATTGCCCGTTCAATGATGATCTCGGCTGATAATGCCCACGGTGTGCACCCGAATTACATGGATAAGCACGATGAAAACCACGGTCCCATTTTGAATCAAGGGCCGGTTATCAAGGTGAACCATAACCAACGTTATGCCACTAATAGCCGCTCAGCCGCCGTTTATCGGCATATCAGCGATGAGATGGAATTGCCTCACCAGACCTTTGTGGTGCGCAGTGATATGGCCTGTGGCAGTACAATAGGGCCGCTGACGGCAGCGAACCTAGGAGTGACAACACTGGATATCGGCGTGCCGCAGTTTGGTATGCACTCTATTCGTGAACTGATTGGCACTGAGGATGGCTTTACGTTGTTCCGTGTGCTGACAGAATTCATGCAGCGCGAGCAGGTTTTTTGAGGCCCTGTTTTTAGTGCCCTAAACGAAAAATGCCGCTGCTTCGTATGAAGTAGCGGCATTTTAAAATAAGTGGCTCCCCGAGCTGGGCTCGAACCAGCGACAAACGGATTAACAGTCCGTTGCTCTACCAACTGAGCTATCGGGGAACAGCATCAAGTCGGGCGGCATATTAAGCGCTTTGAATTAGCTGGTCAACCCCCTGATATAAAAGGTCAAACTTTGTACCCTTATATGGCTCATCAATATCGTCCTCCTCGTTGGCTGCCAGCGGTCATCTTCAGGGCTTTATTCAAGAAGTGGTTTGAGCACCGGCCATACGTTCTCAAGCAACATAGGCTGGGCTTCAGCAGTGGGGTGAATGCCATCATCTTGCATCAGATTTTCCTGGTCGTAGATTCCGTTTAGAAAGAAGGGAACCAGAGCAGTGCTGTAGCTGTCAGAAAGCGCTGGAAAGATGTCGGCAAACATTTTCGTATAACGCTGGCCGTAATTTGGAGGTATCTGCATGCCAACCAGAATGGCGCGGGCGCCGGAGTTCTGAACGTCTTCAACCATCGAGGTAAGGTTGGATTTGATCACGCCGGGGGGAAAGCCGCGAAGGCCGTCGTTACCACCTAGTTCGATAATAACCACGGAGGGATTATTTTTCTCGATCAGCTCAGGCAACCGGCGCACACCACCGTCTGTGGTTTCGCCGCTTATGCTGGCATTCACCACACGCCAATTGCTCAGGCCGTTGCTTTGCAAACGTTCACGTAGAAGCTGTACCCAGGCTGTTTCCGATGGTACACCGTAAGCAGCACTGAGGCTGTCACCCAAAACCAGGAGGGTTTGTTGGCCAGCCATCACCGGCATGGCAAACAATGCCACCATAAGGAATACAATTGATCTGACGTACAGCAATATCGTATGCATAAACAGCCTGTAAACCTTGATAAATGAACGTGCCTATTCCGGGAGCTCCGTAAGCAACATGCAAACTAAAAACCCTGATAGCCAGCGCCCAATGCTGCGTGTTGAAAACCTGACCCACCGCGTAAGCTTGGAAACAGATACGCTGACGATCTTGAAGGGGGTCAGCCTTGAAATCAATCGGGGAGAATCCGTAGCCATTGTTGGGCGCTCGGGTTCGGGGAAAACCACCTTGCTGGGATTGCTTGCCGGGCTCGACACGCCTACCAAAGGCACCGTTGAACTCGACGGGTCGATCATCAGCCGACTAAGTGAAGACGAGCGGGCCAAATTGCGTGCCCACCGGGTAGGGTTTGTGTTCCAGTCATTCCAATTGCTACCGGCACTGACGGCTCTGGAAAACGTGATGCTGCCATTGGAACTTGCTGGTATGGATGCGCCTGAAAAACGCGCCCGGGAGCTCCTTGAGCGGGTAGGGCTGGGGGCGCGCCTTACCCACACGCCTCGGCAATTGTCCGGCGGCGAACAGCAGCGGGTTGCCATTGCTCGCGCGTTTGCCTCTGATCCGGCCATCCTGTTCGCTGATGAGCCTACTGGTAACCTTGATAACCGTACGGGGCAGGAAATCTCGGATTTGCTGATGGCATTGAATAAAGAACAGGGCACCACGCTGGTGATGGTTACCCACGACGAACAGCTAGCGGCACGCTGCGTGCGGCAGTTCCATATTGAAGCGGGCGAGCTGACTGAGCCGGTCGCCCAAGCGGAGTTTGCTGACTGATGGCCGCTGCAAAAAAACTGATGTCTGTGCGTCGTGATTGGCGTGAGCGCGATGTGCGTGTGGTACTTGCAGCACTGATTATTGCCGTTGCCACTGTTGCCACCATTGCCCTGTTCGCCAGCCAGTTACAACACACACTGGTGTCTTCTGCCAGCTCGTTCCTGGCGGCAGATCGGCAACTGGAGGCGGAGAATGGCCGGCCTGTGCCTGAGGAATGGATCATCGGGGCGAGGGCGCGTGGTCTGGAAACCGGCCGCATGGTTGAGTTCTCCACCATGGTGTTTGGTAGCGATGCCTTTCAGCTTGTTTCCGTAAAAGCGGTAAGTAACGAGTACCCACTGCGTGGGGAACTGGAAATCCAAGGCGATTCCGAAGGCTCCCGGGAGCAGGTGCAACATGGGCCGGCACCCGGTGAAGTCTGGATTAATCCCAGGCTGCTGCGGCTGTTAGATATTCGCATCGGTGACACGCTGGAAGTTGGGAGCCGGAACCTAACCGTATCTGATTTGCTGCTGCGTGAGCCAGATGGCGGGTTCAGCCTTTCCGCACTCGCGCCCCGGGTGATGATGCATGTGGATGACGTAGCCTCCACTGGCGTTATCCAAGAGGGCAGTCGAGCAGAGTACGTTTATTTGTTTGCGGGAACCGAGGCAGCGCTTGAAGACTATTACCAATGGTTGCAGCCTCAGCTCGGGCCCAGCCATGAATGGGAAGGCGTTCGCGATGGCGAAACCTTTTCACGCTCACTGGAGCGGGCGGAAAGCTTTTTGCTTCTGGGCGGTAGCCTGGCGGTATTGCTGGCTGCAGTGGCCGTTGCCGTTGCCAGCAGACAGTACGCATTGTCCCAGCGCGATACCGTGGCTCTGCTTAAAACCCTGGGCCTCGGCAGTGCGGGGATAGGCATGCTCTATCTGAAGCGACTCGCGCTCTGGGGTGTGACCGGTATGGTTGGTGGCCTTTTGGTGGCTGTTCCGTTGTTCTGGTTGCTCACTCAACTGTTAAGTGAGGCGCTGGACAGGCCGGTGGAATTTCAGCTGGATTCATCAGCACTCACGCCGGCGCTACTGACAGCGCTGGTGTCACTGTTTGCTTTCGCCTACCCGCCCATTCGACGCTTAAGACACGTACCTGCAATGCGGGTGCTACGCAGTCAGCCAGGCGAAACCGGCCGTGAAGCGCTACCTGATATGTTGATTGCCATTGTGGCGGTGTTCGGGCTGGTATGGCTGTATGCCGGCGAGCTGTCATTGGTGGTTTCTTTACTGGGTGCTCTGGTGCTTCTGCTTGGTGCTCTGGGCCTGCTGGGTTGGCTTCTGATGGCGGCACTCAGAAAGGTGCGGGGGGGAGGCCACTCCTGGCGTTTGGCTTTGGTGGGGCTTTATCGCCATCGCCGTGCCAGCCTGTCGCAGATTGCCGTGTTTGCCATGACGCTGATGCTGGCAACCACACTGATTTTGGTTCGCACATCGTTGCTGGACGATTGGCAGGCGCAGCTTCCAGATGGCGCACCCAATCACTTCCTGATCAACATTGCCCCAGATGCCGTGGATGAGGTTGCAGGCTTCTGGAAAGAGCGCGGTCAACCGCTGGACCAGCTTTACCCTATGGTGCGTGGGCGGCTGACAGAACTGAATGGTCAGCCGGTAAAAGAGGTGGTGAGCAAAGACCAGCGTGTGGGTGCCCTGAACCGGGAATTGAATCTCACCTGGATGGACTCACTTCCTGCGGATAACAACATAGTGGACGGCAGCTGGTTTGAAGCTGGGCAAAAAAACGGTGTATCCGTAGAGGCGGAATTGGCGGGCAAGCTTGGCCTGAAGCTGGGTGATGAACTCACGTTTACCATCGGTTCCGACAAGGTCACCGAAACCGTTACCAGTATTCGCACGGTTCAGTGGGACAGCATGAAGCCCAACTTCTACATGGCCTTCCCACCGGAGGGTGGCCTTACCAATATGCCTGCAACCTGGATAACCAGCTTTTACCTCCCAAGAGATCAAAAAAGTGGACTGAACGAGTTTTCGCGACGTTTTCCAACCGTCTCGTTGCTGGAAATCGATAATATTATCGAGCGCATACAAGAGATTGTCCGGCAGGTTACCCAAGCGATAGAGGCCATTCTTGTGCTGATATTGGCGGCGGCACTCGTTGTAATGGCAGCGGTCGTTAGCGCCACGCTTCAGGATCGCCAGAGGGAGGGAGCACTATTGCGTACGCTTGGCGGTCGCCAGAGTTTGTTGGTGCGCAGCACCATGCTGGAATTTGCTCTGCTAGGTGGTTTTGCCGGGTTTTTGGGTGTTGCAGCGGCAGAGGCGGCGGTATGGGCTTTGCAGTTCCGGATGTTTGAAGGAACCTTCAGCTGGCACTGGCAGGTAGTGCTGCCTATACCGGTAATCAGCGCAGTAGTACTGGCGCTGTTCGGGCGCTGGCAGCTCAGGCCGGTACTGAGTGTCTCGCCTATGCTTCTGCTGCGACGGCTCGAGTAAAGCGGTTACAGCTGCTTACCGGTAGCCGTCCAACCTTGAACGTAGCGTTTTGTTTGTCAGATCCAGGGCGCAGTGCTAAGCCCTGGATCTGACATTTAGGTGAATCAGGCCCAAGCGCGCTGAAGAACCGCTCGGGCGTCCTTTAGCGACACCTCTTTCGGGTTGAACATAATGGAGCCGTCGTTCATCGCCATGTCTGCAATTTGATCCAGTTGGCCTTCGGTTACTTTACCCGCTTCTTTCAGCGTTCGGGGCAACTTGCAGCGCTTGTAAAGTGCGTCTCTGAGTATGCGCAGGGCTGAAATGCTGGCTTCCGCACGGCGGCTGGCGGGTGTGGCTGCGTATACCTCTGGCCCTTCCAAATACAATAACAGTTCACCCAGTGGCTCGCGTATGGTTTCCAGATTGAACTCAAGCACGTAGGGCAAGTACAGGCTCATGCACAAACCATGGGGCAGGTGGCAGATAGCGCCGGTGGCGTGGCCAAGAGAATGCACCAGCCCAACCATGGAGTTGGAAAACGCAATGCCAGCCATGGTAGAAGCCTGAGCCAGTTCCAGACGGCCGGTGCTGTCTTTCGGGTTGTCCATTACTCGCAATAGCGACTGGCTGACTTTCTTGATAGCCGCAGTGGCGTATGCGTCGCTCAGTGGGTTTTTTGCAATGCAGGTGAAAGATTCGATGGCATGGGTCATCGCATCCATGGCCGTTGCAGCCGTAATGTGAGGCGGCAGCGTGAGAGTCATGCGCGGGTCGATAATGGCTGCATTAGGCAGCAGGTAAGAGGAGGTAAAAGGTAGTTTTATGCCTTTGGCCTCGTCGGTAATCACAGCAATCGACGTAACTTCTGAACCGGTTCCCGCCGTTGTGGGCACTACAAAAAATGGCTTGAGTGGGCGCTTGAGCACGCCGGCACCCGTGTATTTGGCGATCTCATCCCCGCCTTCGGAAACCAAAATATTCACCGCTTTACCCGTGTCGATGGCTGAACCACCGCCCACGGCAATAATGGAATCGCATTTCTCTTTGCGGTAAATAGCGGCAATATCACGCACCACAGCGGTTGAGGAATCTGGCGGCACATCGTCGTAAATGCTGACAATATCCAGGCCGCTTTCTTCGCAGGCTGCAATCACCGGATCTAGCAGGCCGGCAGCACGAACACCCTTATCGGTCACAATCATAGGGCGCGTGGCGGCCAGACCATTTAGCTCGTAGGGGATATGCTCAAGGGCAGCTTTGCCGGCAATGACTTTTACCGGGCAGAAGAACTCATAGTAAGTGTGGGACATTAGGCTCTCGCTGTCTGGACAAAGTGGGTGGCAACCTTCAAGTAAATCTGAGCAGCACTGATCAGTTTTTCCGGGAGGTGCAGGTTTTCCGGGTATTCTTTTACCGCACGCTTGGCGATGATCTTGGGCAAAATAAACGACTCCAGGCGATTGAGTACCCTGGTCATGCGCACGGCATAACTCACGTCTCCGTCTACCAACATGCGGTCGTTTGCAAAGGCGATTGCGGTTTTCTCCTGGAACGACAACACCAAAAAAGCATGGGCAACGTGTTTAAACCTGATGGCTACGTCCACAGGGCGGGGGGCTAATGCACCATGATAGTGGAAGCGGCCTTCGCCAACATGCTCCACAATCAGCTTTGCACCGTCAGGCATCACCATCATTTCAAACAGGAACCCTTCCGGCAGAGCCTGCGCCTCTTCGCGCACCTCGCGATCAACTTCACTAACCGCCTGAAGAGCACGCCCCATTACCTGGAACATAAGCTCGACATACAGGCGTCGCGCTTGGGAAGCCATAGGTTGGATACGTTTCGCTAACATGACCGTCATCCGATATTGGTTATTGATCATTGAGTTTTAGAGTTATTGCTCTAAAAGTCAATGATCAGACTGACGGTACACTCGTGCCTTACAGGCAACTCTATGCCCGGAAACGAAAAAAGGCCGAAACCCAATGGATCCCGACCTTTTCAAGCATGCACCTCAACCGCGTTACTGGGTGAGCGCGGCCAATTTCCGGCGTGCTTCTTCTGCAATGTCACCGCTGGATTCCGCCGCTTGGCTGTAATAAGCGATGGCGTCGTTGCGTTTGTTCTCCTTTACCGCAATATCTCCCAGCCGTAGAAAGGCAATGGAAGTGGGTACAGCTTCGTTCGCCCGGGTCAGGTTTTCCCGTGCTTTGCTCAAGTTATTGAGCTGCAGCGCGCTCAGACCGTTGTGAATGCGATACATGAACATCTCGGGGTACATGGATACCGCTTTGTCGAAGTCGGCCGACGCTTTATCTTGTTTTTTCTGTTCCTGATAGATGCGGCCACGCAGGGAGTAAAACATGGCTTCGCGGGGTAGCAGCTCGATAGCTTGATTGACCTTTCCCAGAGCCGCGTCCATATCGCCGTTAGAGGCAAGCTTCATGGCTTCGTCGTGGGCCTCATAGGCAGGCTGAGCCTTGCGCAGAATAGCGGTCTTTTTCTTGTAAACATCCGCACCACGGTAGCCACCGCTGCCTATCTCATCAACCAGTTTGCTGTTCTCGCGGACACGCTTGGCAGAAGGTGGGTGCGTGGCAAAGAGGCCATCCACAAACCCTGCCTGCTGGCCCTCGGAAAGCTTGAGAAAAATCTCCTGCAGTTCTACCGCAGCTTGAGGATCATAACCGGCCTCTTTCATGTAGAGGATACCGTAGTGATCCGACTCCAGTTCATCGCCCTGGCCGTATTGCGCCAGTGCAAGCTGGGTACCCACTGCGGCACCGCCCATAATCAGCCCCGCCCATTCATTGTCAGATAGTGCAAAACCAAGGCCGGCCACGCCCGCGCTGATCAGCATTCCCTGCTGCATACGTTGAACGCTGTGCCGCGCCGCCGCGTGCACAATCTCGTGGCCAAGTACGGAAGCCAGTTGCGCCTCATCTTCAAATTTGGTTAGCAACCCCCGGTTAACTGCAATTTTACCGCCTGGCAAAGCCCAGGCATTAGGTACGCTGCTATTGAGCACTACAAATTCGTAGGGAAGGTCGGGCCGATCACTTACCTGGGCCAGCTTGTTGCCAACTTCCCGAACGTACAGAGTTAATTCGGGATCAATATAAAACTGCCCGCCCTGAGTTTGTTGGGTGGGGGTATACTGCTCCGCACCCATGGCGAGTTCCTGGCTCTCGCCGATCAACGAAAGCTGATTTTCGCCAGTTACCGGGTTTACAGCGCACCCGGTAAGCAGCAGCATAAGCACCATAACCGGGGCACAGCGTTGCAAGACGGCGTTTTTCACTCTCGACTCCTGTAATTGAAAATCCTGACAGATATAATTACACGGCTACTGCCGGCTTTAAATACCGACGGCACAAAACCAACACACGAACCACAGGTTTGTTCTGAATGAACGATCAAAACCGAGCGGACCGGGTTACCCGGTTTATCGAAACGCTCAATCAAGCCAGAAAGCTTGGCTTGGCTGTTACCGAGGCCACCGAGAACAGTCTTACCTTGTGCCTGCCATACAGCGACCGGATTATCGGCAACCCAGATACCGGCGTGATTCACGGCGGTGCCATCACAACGCTGATGGATACCACCTCCGGGTCGGTTTTTATCTGTGCGTTGGACGAATTCGAATTATGCCCCACGCTGGATCTACGGGTGGATTACATGCGCCCGGCCGAGCCGCGCAAACCTGTTTACGCCCGGGCAGAGGTCTATAAAATGACCCGCAACATCATTTTTACCCGATGCGAGGCCTATCAAGAAGGCGGCGAAACC